>JADGPA010000060.1 GCA_017882685.1 Propionibacteriaceae bacterium
GTCGAAGCCGAGTCGTTCATCCACCTGGTACTCGTGGAGGGCGTGCAGCACGAGCTTCACCCCGATGAACGCCAGGATGACCGAGAGCCCGACCGACAGGTAGACCAGTCGCTGCAGCAGTCCTCCGATCAGGAAGTACAGCTGGCGCAGGCCCATCAACGCGAACACGTTGGCGGTGAAGACCAGGTACGGCTCCTGGGTGAGACCGTAGATCGCCGGGATCGAGTCGAGGGCGAACAGCAGATCGGTGGTGCCGAGCGCGACGACGACGAAAAGCATGGGGGTGATCAGGCGCTTCCCATCGACCTTGACGACGAGCTTCGTCCCCTCGAAGTCCTTGGTGGACGGGAAGCTGCGCCGCACCCAGCGCATCACCGCGTTCTCTGTGGCTTCTTCCTCGTCGTCGGGCTCCCGGTAGTCGAGGTACAACCGCACCGCCGTGTAGATCAGGAAGGCGCCGAAGACGAAGAAGATCCAGCTGAAGCGCTCGATGGCCGCTGCGCCGAGGGCGATGAAGATGCCCCGAAACACCAAGGCAAGGATGATGCCGAACATCAGGGCAAACTGCTGCAGCTTCCGGGGCACCCGCAGGTTGGCCATGATGATGACGAAGATGAACAGGTTGTCAACGCTCAGGCTGTACTCGGTGAGCCAGCCGGCGAAGAACTCCCCCGCGTAACGCGGCCCGGCGAGGTACCAGATGCCGAGCCCGAACAGCACGGCCAGCCCTGAGAAGACGCCGATGGCGATCCCGGCCTCCCGCATCGAGGGCTCGTGGGGACGCCGCCCGAGCACGACTAGGTCGACCACGAACACCACGGCCATGAGGGCGATGGTGATCAGCCACACCTCGATCGTCACATGCATGCAGGCAGTCTCCAGTGTGGTGTTCTTCGGGCCGGGCGGCCGCAGAAGGCAGGATGCGATTGTCTCAGGGGTGGCCCTACCTGGCCAACGCTGATGGCCGCCCCGGTCAGCGGGTCGCTCCAGTCAGCGGGTCGCCTCCAGCATCTGCCGCAGCGACTTCTTCAGGTCGGCGATCTCGTCACGCAGGCGCGCCGCGAGTTCGAACTGCAGGTCTGCGGCAGCGGAGTGCATCTGGTCACTGAGTTCGCTGATCAACCCGGCCAGCTCGCTGGACGGCATCGCACCGAGGTCGCGGTTGCGTTCGGAGGACAGCGGCACCGGGCTTGTCTGGCGTCGTCCACCTGCCCGACTGACCAGCCCTGCGGTGTCGGCGTCCTCGCGGGACAGCAGGTCGGTGAGGTCGGCGATCTTTTTGCGCAGCGGTTGCGGGTCGAGTCCACGCTCGGTGTTGTAGGCCACCTGCTTGGCACGGCGCCGGTTGGTTTCGTCGATCGCCAATTCCATCGACGGCGTGATCCTGTCTGCGTACATGTGGACCTGGCCGGCCACGTTGCGGGCGGCGCGGCCGATGGTCTGGATCAGCGACCGGGCACTGCGAAGGAAGCCCTCCTTGTCGGCGTCGAGGATCGACACCAGGCTGACCTCTGGCAGGTCAAGACCCTCACGCAGCAGGTTGATGCCCACCAGCACGTCGTAGGTGCCGAGCCGGAGTTCCCGCAGGAGTTCGATGCGGCGCAGCGTATCCACCTCCGAATGGAGGTACCGCGTGCGGACCCCGTTCTCCATCAGGTAGTCGGTGAGATCCTCCGACATCTTCTTGGTCAGGGTGGTGACCAGCACGCGCTCGTTCCGCTCGGTGCGCTGCCGAATCTCGGCCATCAGGTCGTCGATCTGGCCCTTGGTGGGCTTGAGCACGATCTCGGGATCGACGAGTCCGGTGGGCCGGATCAGCTGCTCCACGAAGCCGTCCGACTTGGCCATCTCGTACGGACCCGGGGTGGCGGACAGGTAGATGGTCTGGCCGATCCGGTCGACGAACTCCTCCCACCGCAGGGGCCGGTTGTCCATCGCCGACGGCAGGCGGAAGCCGTGCTCCACCAGGGTGCGCTTGCGGGACATGTCTCCCTCGTACATGCCGCCGATCTGCGGGACCGAGACATGGGACTCGTCGATCACCAGCAGGAAGTCCTCGGGGAAGTAGTCGATCAGGCAGTTCGGCGCACTTCCCTGGTTGCGGCCGTCGATGTGCCGGGAGTAGTTCTCGATGCCGGAGCAGGTCCCGATCTGACGCATCATCTCGATGTCGTAGCCGGTGCGCATCCGGAGCCGCTGGGCCTCGAGCAGCTGCCCGTTGGCCTCGAGTTCGGCCAGGCGGACGGCCAGTTCGGTCTCGATCTCGCCGATCGCCCGCTCCATCCGCTCCGGTCCGGCAACGTAGTGCGAGGCGGGGAACACGTACACCTCAGTGTCGGTGCTGAGCACCTCACCGGTGAGGGGATGCAGTGTGGAGAGCGCCTCGACCTCGTCGCCGAAGAACTCCACGCGCACAGCGTGCTCCTCGTACATCGGGAACACCTCTATGGTGTCCCCCCGCACCCGGAACGTGCCCCGGGTCGCTGCAAGGTCGTTGCGGACGTACTGGATGTCCACCAGCCGTCGCAGGAGGCCGTCACGGTCCATCACGTCGCCGGTGCGCAGGCGGACCATCCGGTCGACGTACTCCTGCGGCGTGCCCAGGCCGTAGATGGCGGACACGGTGGCGACGACGATCACGTCACGCCTGGTCAGAAGGGAGTTGGTGGCTGAGTGGCGCAGGCGCTCGACCTCCTCGTTGAGCGAGGAGTCCTTCTCGATGTAGGTGTCGGTCTGCGGGACGTACGCCTCGGGCTGGTAGTAGTCGTAGTAGGAGACGAAGTACTCGACGGCATTGTCAGGGAAGAACTGCCGCAGCTCGTTGGCGAACTGCGCGGCCAGTGTCTTGTTGGGCTGCATCACCAGCATCGGCCGCTGCACCCGCTCGGCCAGCCAGGCGATGGTGGCTGTCTTGCCGGTGCCGGTGGCGCCGAGCAGCACGACGTCCTGCTCGCCGGCGTTGATGCGCCGTTCGAGCTCGGCGATCGCGGCCGGCTGGTCGCCGGCGGGTTCGAAGTCGGCCACCACCTTGAAGGGGGCGAGCTTGCGCTGCACATCGGTCACTGGTCGCACGAGGATGAGCATAGGCCGAGCCTCAGACAGTCCCTCCGCCGGTACGCCCTGGGCGACGGCCGGGGGGTTCCGGGCCGCCGTGGCGGGTCAGCCTGCGGACTGCGTGGTGAGCACCACTCCCAGCATCTTGTCGATGTCGGTGAATGTGGCGTCCGGGGTGTCCTTGGTGAACAGCATCGTCGTGAGCGTGGAGAGCCCGTCGGTGGTCCGCACAGCGGCAAAGGTGACCACCAGCATCTGCTGGCTCTTGCCGTTCGAGCTGGACACGTAGGCGGCAGGGCAGCTGGCAAGGCCCAGGTTCTTCAGCGAGACCTCCTGGTCCTTCGGCTCACCGAACTTCGCCCCGGGCGCCTCGGCCAGCACCTGCCGGTTGAAGGCGTCGCAGAGCTGACCCGGATTCGTGTTCTTCTTCTGCTGGACAACCCTCGTCACGACAACGGCCTTGCCGTTGCTCACCGACACGGCCCCGGCCGCCTGCTCCTGGACTTCCCAGCCCTCCGCGGGCAGGAACATCACACCGTTACCCAGGTCGATCAGCCCGTTGGACGGGGTCGTCGGCTCCGTCGTCGGAGCTGTGGTCGTCGGAGCCTTGGTGGGGTCGGTCGTATCGGTTGGCACGGCCGTGGGGGGTGCGCTCGCCGTTGCGGTCGGAACCGGCCCGGGAGACGGCTTCACCGGGTCGACCGTCGGGGTCGACCGGTTGGACATCATCAGCAGGACGCCGCCGGCGACGACCAGCAGGGCCACGGCACCGATCACGATCATGAGGATCTTCGACGACGACGCACGTCCGGAGGGCGGTGGGGTTGGCTGGCCAGGGTAGCCACCGGTCGCTGCTCCTTGCGGCCGATACGCCTGCTGGCCCTGGTAGGGCTGCTGGCCCGGGTAGGGCTGCTGGCCCGGGTAGGGCTGCTGCGGATAGGGCTGCTGCCCAGGCTGCTGTGGATAGGGCTGCTGCCCAGGCTGCTGTGGGTAGCCCGCCGGCTGCTGGCCGAACCCCTGGCCGGGGTAGGGCTGCTGCGGATAGCCCTGCGTGGCGCCCTGAGCCGGCTGCGGGGGAACGGGAGGCTGCTGCGGGACCTGTGGCTGGCCGCCAGGAACCTGCGGGCCGTTGGGTGGCGTCTGGGTCATTTCTCCTCCTCCACGTCCGACTCGTCCACAGGCACGACCGTCTGCCCCTCATCGGGTTCCGGAGGTGGCGCGTCACCAGCGGCCGTCGGCGTCGCGGCGGTAGCGGCCAGCACAGGCGCCTTGGCGCGCGCACGCATGGAGACGCCGCACGCGCTGCAGAAGGCGGAGCCGGGCAGCAGCGGCATCTCGCAGCGCACGCAGAAGCCTTGTTCTGCATCCACGGGCTGCTCGGCCTTTGCTGCCGCCTCGAGTGCGCCTTCCATCAGGCCGGTCTGCAACACCGTCCGCAGCCGGATGATCAGCCCACCGAGGATCAGGAGGCCCCACATCGCCTGCAGGGGAAGGGCGACGTTCGGGCTGCCGACATAGCCGAGCAGGTAGATGCCGGTCGCGTAGAGGACGTTTGTCCCGACAGCAAGGCCGACGCCGCCGAAGTAGCGCGGCGTGAACCCGTCGTAGCCCTTGCCCAGCCCGGAGAACTCGGCGACAGCGAGGCCGGTGGCCGTACCCATCACCAGCGGCTTCACGAAGCCCTCGAGGAAAACCAGGGAGGCGAACTGCGCCGGTTGCGGCGCAACGAGGCCGCCGGTCAGCAGGGCCCAATGGCGGACCAGGGTGTCGAAGCAGGCGTAGGCCACGCCGCTGACCACGCCGAACGTGACTCCGTCCATGAGGTCGTCGAACGCCGGACGGCTGGCAAGGAGCACCGGCCCGACCTGGCGGATCGCCTCACCGACAACCGGCACTAGGATCGCGAGGATCAGGAACGTTCCCCACTGGGGCCCGCCCAACAGGTCGCCGTTCGGCCCGCGCAACGTTGTCGTCAACGGCAGCAGCCCGGTCCACAGCGCGGTGAACAGGGCTGCAACGAGGCCGGTCAGCCCGAAGGCCAGCCCGGTGACGGCCAGCGGAGCGTCCTCCCACAGGTTCACGTCGTAGAGGTAGGTGATGTACACGATCGGGATCGCGAACGCCGCGATGAGGACAGCGATCGGCAGCGCACCGAAGATCGCCGCAACGAGGGCAACCACAAGGGTGATGGTGAAGGCGGTGCGGTAGGTCTGCGGGTGGCGTCCGGCCTCGCGCGGCATGATCGAACTGATCAGGGCGAAGGACGCGACGGGCTCATCGGGCTGGACGGCGAAGCGGCGGCGGCCACGTTCGTCGCCGGACACCAGGTCCTGACCGCAGTGGTGACAGAAATGCGCAACCTCGGGAACCGGGGATTGGCAGCGTGAACAATGCATGAAAGGCCTCCTGCGTTGCCGTTGGGCACAGCATAGGGGCGACCGGGTCGCCGAAGTCCAGACCTGGCCGACGGATGTTTCCGGCTACACGCCTGCGCCTTTCCATTCGACCCATAGACGGTCGACGGCAGCGGCCAGGTCCTCGGTCGTCCCATTGTTGTGCAGCACCACATCGGCCGCAGCATGTCGTGCCTCCCGGGTGGCCTGCGCACGCACCCGTGCCTGCGCCTCCGCCTCGTCCAGGCCGTCGCGCAGCATGATCCGGGACAGTTGGACCTCCGGGTCGACCTCGACGACGACGACCTGGTCGAAGTTGTCCTGCTGACCGGTCTCCACCAGCAGCGGGATGACCTGGACGACCACCGCACCGCCCGGCGCTGCGGCCGAGAGCGCCGCAGCCCTTGCACGGACGGCGGGGTGGATGATCGCCTCCAGGTCGCGCCGGGCGACCGGGTCGCCGAAGACGATCCTGCCCAGGGCGCCGCGATCGAGCGAGCCGTCTTCGCGCAGCACACTTTCACCGAAACGCTCGCTGACCGCAGCGAGGCCAGGGGTCCCTGCGGCCACAACTTCTCGGGCGAGAACGTCGGCATCGATGATCGTTGCGCCACGGGCGGCGAGCAATTCGGCTACAAGGGATTTGCCTGATCCGATTCCGCCGGTAAGCCCGACCAGCATCAGAAATCCCCACTCAAATCCTCAAGCATTTCCTGCGCTTCGGCGGAGATGACCGACGCCACCTTCGCCGTGAGAACCCGGGCCACGAGGAGCCCACTCCCCTCCTCGTCGATCCAGAGCTCAACCATCAGGCGGGCGGCCTTCCCCTGGAACCTGCCGGTGCCGTCCATCGTGGCGTGCTGGAGCTCTGCAGAAGAGCGGTCGACAGGGTCGCCGATCTTGCCGGTGAAGCCTGCGTAGTGACGCTTGGCCAGGTGGGCAATCTCCTCGACGGCGAGGGTGGAGGTCGCGGTGTCGATGCTGACAGCGGTCAGCCGGTTCGCCCCGTTGGTCACCTCGACAGTGCCGCTCCCGTCGTCGTGCACGGTCCAGCTAGCCGGAGCGGTCGACGAGTAGCTGCCGACGGAGAATTCCTCGTTGAACGAACCGGGGTCGCCAGTGCCGTACGGGTCGTCGGAGTCGTCCGGGTTGTCGGTGTTGTCCGGGTTGTCGGAACCGGTGCCGGAGCCGTTCCTGGCGTTGGTGTTCATGGCCATGGCCATGGCCATGGCACCGAGGATGATCCCCGCGACCGGAATGCCGATCACCAGACCCACCACGGTCCGACGACTGGTTGCTTCACCCGTAGGCGGGGGCGGGATCGTCACTGGAACGTAGGGCCGGACGATGGGGGTGTGCTCGTCCGGGGTCGCAGTGTCGTCCGGCGGATAGTTCTCGTACCGGACGGGCGGCTGGGTCACGGGCGTCCTCCTCGGGGTGCCTGGTGGCTCCCAGCATGGCAGAAGACGCCAGGACACCGACCCGCAAGGGTCAGAAGTCCACGCTCAACTCATCCACCATCTCCTGCGCCTGTTCTGAGATCACAGAGTCAGGTTTCGCGGTGAGGATGCGGGTCGTCAGGAGGGCAAAGCCGGTCGCGTCGATCCACAGTTCGCACATCAGTCGCGCGGCGGCTCCCTCGAACTTCCCGGTTCCGGCCACACTGGCCCGCTTGACGTCAGCAGAGGATCGATCGACCGGCTGGGCGAACCTCCCGATGAACCCGTCTGCATGGCTCCGAGCGAGATCCGCGATCTCGTCGACAGCCAATGCGGTCTTCGGGATGGTGACGCTTGCCACCGTCAGTCGGTTCGCCCCGCTGGTCACTACCACACCCCCCTTGCCGTCGTCGACGCTCTTCCAGCCATCGGCAACGGTGGCCGAGTAGTCTCCTACGGCGATTTCGAAGCCCGGCGTGGACTCGTCCGTTGGGTCACCGCCCAGCGGGTCTTCGCCATCATCGACGCTCGACTGGTCGCTGCCGGTGGTCGGAGCGCCGCAGCCGAGCAAGCCCACCGCGCCGACGGCGAACAGGGAGCCGACCAACGCGCGACGCGTCCATTGCTCAACGGCTCTCGGCTGCGTAGCCATCTGCGACCTCCTCGGAGTGCCAGGTGCTTCCAGCATGGCAGAACGGGCACAAATACGACGTGCCCCCCACCCGAAGGTGAGGGGCACGTGGTCCAGCTGGGTCAGCGACCGCCGGTGAGCTTCTCCCGCAGCGCCTGCAGCGCCTCGTCGGAAGCCAGCGAACCCTCGGGGGCCGCGTCTTCGGCTGCACTCCCCGAGGAGTAAGCCGCGGTGTTGGACTCGGAAACCGTTGCCTGCACGTCGGCAGCCTCGGCCTCCTCAACCTGCTTCTTGTGGGCCTCCCACCGGGACTGCGCCTCGGCGTACTGCAGCTCCCACGCGCGCTGCTGGGCCTCGTAGCCCGGCTTCCACTCCTGGGTCTCCGGATCGAAGCCCTCGGGGTAGATGTAGTTGCCCGCGTCGTCGTACGAGGCGGACATGCCGTACAGCGCCGGATCGAAGTCGTCGGCAGCGATGTCGACACCCTCGTTGGCCTGCTTGAGGCTCAGCGAGATGCGGCGACGCTCGAGGTCGATGTCGATGATCTTGACCATGACCTCGTCGTTGACGGTGACGACCTGCTCCGGGATCTCCACGTGACGCTCGGCCAGCTCGGA
>JADGPA010000061.1 GCA_017882685.1 Propionibacteriaceae bacterium
CCGATCCTGCCACCGGCCATCAAAGGGGTCATACCTGGCCGTGCCAGATCACCGTCTGGAACGCGTTCCAGACGCAGAAGATGATGGCGAATCCGAACACCCAGTACCGCTGGCGGCGGGTGAGCGGCACAAGGCCCAGCAGTGCGAGGCTCCAGGGCAGGTACCACGGGTGCAGGGCCTGGCCGAGGACGGCGATCGCCAGCGAGCCCCAGGCGACGAGGCTCAGCGGACGGTCGGCGAAGCGGACGCCGATCCACGCCAGCACCACCAGCAGGATGAGGGTGCCGACCCGGCCGGCCTGAACGAGGAAGCCGGTGTAGGAGCCGCCGCCCAACTGCCACAGCAACGCACCGCCCTTGGACAGCAGCGCCAGGGGTGCCGGCGTGCCGGCCAACCCCATCAGGTCGAGCCATTGCACCCAGCCGAAGCCCAGCCCGCTGCCGAGGCTGAGCAGCACGAACGTCGCAACCGTGACGGCGGTGGCGATCGCCGTCCGCCATCCCAGCAGCCACAGCCGGCGTCCAAGCGGCAGCGCAGCGAGCTGCGCAGCCACCGGCAACCCGGCCACGGCGATGACAGCGAGGCCGCCCTGTTGCTTGAACGCCATGGCGAGCCCCACCAGCACGGGGCCGGCCAGCAGCGAGGTGACCCAGCCCGGCCACCGGCAGGTGACCCAGACGGCAGCGAGGGTGAGGGCCACCATCGGGGCGTCGTTGTGGCCGGCACCGATGAAGTGCAGCAACAGCAGCGGGTTCAGCACACCCAGCCAGACCGCACCCCGCTTCTGGACGCCGAGCAGGGCGGCGATCCGCGGCACCAGCAGCAGCATCGCCGCGACCGACAGCAGGGCCGGAATGCGCATGGCGACGACCGACCAGTAGGGGTCGGCGCCCGTGGCCATCACCACCACCTGGTTCAGGCGCAGCGTCAGGGGCGGGTAGGCGACGGCGCTGCCGGCCCACAGCGGGTCGACCCACGGTGCGAACGGGCTGCCGGAGGTGGCAAGGCCCACCTCGTAGGGGTTCGCGCCGGTGCCCAGCGTCCAGCCGAGGTCGGCGTAGAGGACGGCGTCGTTGCTCAGCACTGGAGGGGCGAACAGCAGCGGCAGGCTCCACAGTCCCAGGGTCGGCCAGGCGTTCACGGCTGGCCGCGTCGGGGTGGGGCGGATGTGCCACCAGCCCCAGGTGATGGCGACGGTGCCGAGGACGATCAGGATCCTGTTCAGCGGTTGTGGGGCGCTGAGCCCGATCGCGTCCACCAGGTCGGGCGGCCAGCCGTCGGCAGCGAATGAGAACTCGGGATGGCAGCCGCCCCAGGCGACGGCGATGGCACCGAAGAACCCCGCCCAGACCCCGGGTGAGCGCAGCGCTGCCGCGTGGCTCCCGGTCACGACTCGGCGGCGATGGCCTCGTGGTGCCGCACGACCTCCGCGACCACGAACTCCAGCCACTTCTCGGCGAACTCGGGGTTCAGCTGCGCCCGGAGGGCGAGGTCGCGCAGGCGGGCGATCTGCTGCTCCTCGCGCTCGGGGTCTGCAGGGGCGAGCCCGCGGTCCTTCTTCAGCACCCCGACCTGCTGGGTGATCTTGAACCGCTCAGCCAGCAGGCAGATGATCGCGGCGTCCAGGTTGTCGATGGAGCCGCGCAGCCGTTCGAGTTCAGGGTCGCTCTGCACGCGCCCAGCTTAAGGGGCGACCTTCGGGAGCACGCCGATCACGTCCAGCAGGTACGCGATCGCCGCGCCGACGGCAGATTTCGGGTCGTAGCCGACGGGACTCATGGGGCCACCCTGGGACCGCTCAGGCGATGACGTCGCCGGGGGAGGTATTCGCAGGAATGCCGGTGACAATGGAGTTCGGAGGCACGTCCTTCACGACCAGTGCGTTCGCCCCCACCTTGGTGCCGTCTCCGATGGTGATCGGGCCGATGATCTTCGCACCTGCGCCCAGCAGCACGTTGTTGCCGATGGTCGGGTGCCGCTTGAACCGTCCGCGGGAACGCCCACCGAGGGTCACCTGGTGGTACATCAGGACGTCGTCGCCGACCTCGGCGGTCTCGCCGATGACCACTCCCATGCCGTGGTCGATGAAGAACCGGCGCCCGATAACGGCTCCGGGATGGATCTCGATCCCGGTGAAGAACCGGGAGAGCTGGGACAGCACCCGCGCCAGCGGCTTGCCGGCCGGGCCGGAGGTCCACAGGCTGTGTGCCAGCCGGTGCACCCACACCGCGTGGATGCCGGGGTAGGTCAGTGCCACCAGGGTCTTCGAGGTGGCCGCGGGGTCCTCGCGGAGGGCGGTCTCCAGGTCTTCGGAGATCCGCCCCCGCGCGGACTTCAGGATGACGGCGAGGTTCACGCGTCCAGTAGATCGGCGTAAAGCACCGTAGACAAGTACCGCTCGCCGAAGGACGGGATGATCACAACGATCGTCTTGCCGGCATTCTCTCCACGGGCGGCGAGCTCTCCGGCAGCTGCGAGAGCGGCGCCGGAGGAGATGCCTACAAGGAGGCCCTCCTCGCGGGCTGCCCTGCGGGCCCACTCGACGGCCGTCTCGCTGCTCTGCGGCAGCACCTCGTCGATCACCGAACGGTCGAGGATCTCGGGGATGAAGTTGGCCCCGATCCCCTGGATCTTGTGCGGTCCGGGTGCGCCGCCGGAGAGCAGCGGGGACTCGGTGGGCTCGACGGCGACGATCTTCACCCCGGGCTTGCGCTCCTTCAGCACCTGCCCGCCACCGGTGATGGTGCCGCCGGTGCCGACGCCGGCCACGACGTAGTCGACCGCGCCCTCGGTGTCGTCCCAGATCTCCACCGCTGTCGTCTTGCGGTGGATGTCGGGGTTGGCCGGGTTGGCGAACTGGCGGGCGAGGATGGCGCCCGGGGTCTCGGCCGCGACCTGCTCGGAGCGGGCGACCGCACCCTTCATGCCCTCGGAGCCGGGGGTCAGCACCAGCTCGGCGCCGAACGCACGCAGCAGCGCACGGCGCTCCTTGCTCATGGTCTCGGGCATGGTGAGGATCACCTTGTAGCCTCGGGCAGCGCCGACGAAGGCGAGCGCGATGCCGGTGTTGCCCGAGGTGGCCTCGACGATGGTGCCGCCAGGCACCAGCTGACCGCTGGCCTCAGCCGCGTCGATGATCGCGACGCCGATCCGGTCCTTCACGGAGCTTGCCGGGTTGTAGAACTCGAGCTTGGCCAGGACGATCGCCGGGCTGTCGCCGTAGAGCCGGTTGATCTTCACCAGCGGGGTGCGGCCGATCAACTTGGTCGCGTCTTCGAAGTATGCCATTTTCCGTTTCCTGTTCTGCTCTGTTGTCTGCTTGTTTTGTCGTGCGGGTGTTGCCTTGTCGCTCACACGCGGGCCAGGGCCTGGTCGAGGTCGGCGATCAGGTCGTCGATGTACTCGATACCCACACTGAGACGCACCATTTCGGGCGCGACGCCGGCCGCCACCAATTCCTCCTCGGTCAGCTGGGAGTGGGTGGTGGTGGCGTTGTGGATGGCCAGCGACTTGGCGTCGCCGATGTTGGCCAGGTGGGAGAACAGTTCGAGGGATTCGATGAACACCGAGCCCGCCTCGCGGCCCGCCTTCAGCCCGAAGGCGAGGATGCCGCCGTAACCGCGTCCGGTGAAGGTGCGGTCGGCGATCGCCTTGGACGGCGAGGACTCAAGGCCCGGGTAGTTCACCCAGGCAACCTTGTCGTGGCCCTCCAGGTACTTCGCCACGGCGAGGGCATTGGACGAGTGGCGCTCGATCCGCAGGTGGAGGGTCTCCAGGCCCTGCAGGAACAGCCAGGAGTTGAACGGTGAAATCGCGGCGCCGGTGTTGCGCAGCAGCACCGTTCGTGCACGGATGATGTAGGCGGCCGGGCCGGCGGCATCGGTCCAGACCACGCCGTGGTAGGCCGAGTCCGGCGCGGTGAGGCCGGGGAACCGGTCGGCGTGCGCGGCCCAGTCGAACTTCCCGGAGTCGACGAGGATGCCACCGACCGAGGTGCCGTGGCCGCCGATGTACTTGGTTGCCGAGTGGACGGCGATGTCGACGCCGTGTTCGAAGACCTGGGCCAGGATCGGCGTGGTCACGGTGGCGTCCACGATGAACGGCAGGCCAAGGGCATGCGCAGCCTCGCTCCAGGCGTCCAGGTCGATGACGTTGATGGCCGGGTTCCCTATGGTCTCGCCGAAGACCAGCTTGGTCTTCTCATCCACGTGCGCGGCGAGTTCTTCAGGCGATGCCGGATCCACGAAGCGCACCTCGATGCCGTACTGCGGCAGCGTGTGGGCGAAGAGGGCGTAGGTGCCGCCGTACAGGGTGGACAGGGCGACGATGTTGTCCCCGGCGTAGGTCAGGTTCAGCACGGCGTAGGTGACCGCCGCCGAACCTGACGCGGTGGCCAACGCGCCGACGCCACCCTCGAGGGCGTTGACCCGGGCCTCGAACACCGATTGGGTCGGGTTCATGATGCGGGTGTAGATGTTGCCCGGCACCTTCAGCGCGAACAGGTCGGCCGCATGCTGGGTGTCGTCGAAGACGTACGAGGTGGTCTGGTAGATCGGCACGGCGCGGGCGTTGGTGGCCGAGTCGGCCTCCTCCTGGCCTGCGTGGACGGTGAGGGTGTCGGGATGCTGGGACATTTCGCTCCTGTGTCTGTTGTACGGGCTGGGTGTTCCGGGCCCGCGGGGCCGGTGAGAAGTGGGTGTGCCGCGAACCGATCCGTGAAACGGAGCGGGTGAGGGCGGTGTGAGCGGCGATTCGTGTTGTGAGGACGGCTATTCAGCGCATTCGACAACACACCATCGACGGCAGGCAGCGACAGCACATGGTCGCGGAGCGCATCGAGGACATGGCCGGACACTATCGGGGTGTCCATTGAATGGTCAATTGGATCTTGGAATCCGAGAAGGTCGGACGGCAATAGACTCACCTGCCATGAGTGCAGAACACGATCTGGTGCTGGTCGTCGATTACGGCGCCCAGTACGCCCAACTCATCGCGCGACGCGTGCGCGAGGCAAAGGTGTACTCCGAGATCGTGTCGCACACGATGAGCGTCGCCGACATGCTCGCTCGCAACCCGAAGGCGATCATCCTCTCCGGCGGGCCCAGTTCCGTGTACGAACCCGGAGCCCCGCGGCTGGACGCGACCCTCCTCGAGGCGGACGTGCCGGTGTTCGGCATCTGCTACGGGTTCATGGCTATGGCGCAGGCCCTTGGCGGCACCGTTGCCCGCACCGGGCAACGTGAGTACGGCAGGACCACCGTCGAGGTGCTCGAAGCCGGCGGCCTGTTGGCCGGCCTTCCGTCCAGCCTCACATCGTGGATGTCCCACGGCGACGAGGTCACCGCCGCGCCCGCGGGCTTCACCGTCAACGCACGGTCGCCGCGGGCAACCGTCGCAGCGTTCGAGAACGACGAGCTGCGGCTGGCCGGCGTGCAGTGGCACCCCGAGGTACTGCACTCCGAGCACGGGCAGGCCGTGCTCGAGCACTTCCTGCTCGACATCGCCGGCTGCCGTCCCACCTGGACGAGCTTCAACATCGCCGACGACCAGATCGCCCGCATCAAGGCAGAGGTCGGGGACGCCCGGGTGCTGTGCGCCCTGTCCGGCGGCGTCGACTCCGCGGTGGCAGCTGCGCTGGTGCAGGCCGCGATCGGCGACCAGTTGACCTGCGTGTTCGTCGACCACGGCCTGCTGCGCAAGGGCGAGGCCGAACGGGTGGAGCGCGACTTCGTTGCAGCTACCGGGGTGTCGCTGGTCGTTGCGGACGAGCGGGACCGTTTCCTGAATGCGCTGGCCGGGGTGAGCGATCCGGAGACGAAGCGCAAGATCATCGGCAGGGAGTTCATCCGGACGTTCGAGGACGAGGCCCGCAAGATCAACGCTGCCGGCCCGATCGACTACCTCGTCCAGGGCACGCTGTACCC
>JADGPA010000062.1 GCA_017882685.1 Propionibacteriaceae bacterium
GATGGAAGCCCCGAGCATTGGTGGCGTACGCGTCCGCCAGGGCGACGGTGCGACCGTCCGGCTGCGCCGTGGCTCCTCGCTGAGCGACCTTGCAGAGAAGATCGGTGTCGACGCAGCATCGCTGGTGCAGGTCCTGTTCCACCTGGGCGAGATGGTCAATGCCACGCAGTCTGTGGCTGACGACACGCTCCAGGTGCTGGGTGCCGAGCTCAACTACAACATCGAGGTCGTCTCGCCCGAGGACGAGGACCGCGAGCTGCTGGAGAGCTTCGACATCGAGTTCGGCGAGAACGCCGGCGACGAGGACGACCTGGTGGCCCGCCCGCCGGCCGTCACCGTCATGGGTCACGTCGATCATGGCAAGACCAAGCTGCTGGACGCGCTGCGCAACGCGAACGTTGTTGCCGGTGAGCATGGTGGCATCACGCAGGCCATCGGTGCCTATCAGGTCACAAGCGAACTTGACGGGATCGAGCGGAAGATCACCTTCATCGACACCCCGGGCCACGAGGCGTTCACCGCCATGCGTGCCCGTGGTGCGAAGTCGACCGACATCGCCGTGCTGGTGGTGGCTGCCGATGACGGTGTGATGCCGCAGACGATTGAGGCGCTCAACCACGCCAGGGCCGCCGACGTGCCGATCGTTGTCGCCGTGAACAAGATGGACAAGGAAGCAGCCGGCCCGGTCAAGGTCCGCGGCCAGCTCACCGAGTACGGCCTGGTGCCGGAGGAGTACGGCGGCGACACGATGTTCGTCGCCGTCTCCGCCACTGCACAGACTGGCCTTGCCGAGCTGCTCGAAGCGATCCTGCTCACGGCGGACGCATCCCTGGACCTCCGGGCCAACCCCGAAATGGAAGCCCAGGGTGTGGCCATCGAAGCGCACCTCGACAAGGGACGCGGACCCGTGGCCACGGTCCTTGTGCACCGTGGCACGCTGCGCACCGGTGACTCGATCGTTGCCGGCTCTGCTTACGGTCGCGTTCGCGCCCTGATCAACGATCAGGGCGAGACTGTGGACGAGGCTCCGCCGTCGATGCCGGTCCAGGTGCTCGGCCTGACCTCGGTTCCCGGGGCCGGCGACAACTTCCTTGTCGTCGAGGACGACCGGATGGCTCGCCAGATCGCCGAGAAGCGGGAGGCCCGTCAGCGGGCAGCCATGCTGGCAAAGACCACGCGCCGCAAGACCCTCGACCAACTGTTCGAACAGCTGGCCAAGGGCGAGGCGCAGGAGCTGCGGCTCATCCTCAAGGGCGATTCGGCCGGTGCTGTCGAGGCCCTGGAGGATGCGCTGCTGCAGATCGACGTCGGCGACGAGGTCGACCTGCGGGTCATCGACCGCGGTGTCGGTGCCATCACCGAGACCAACGTCAGCCTCGCTGCTGCTTCGGACGCCGTCATCATCGGCTTCAATGTCCGGGCGCAGGGCAAGGCGACCCAGCTGGCAGACGGCGAAGGTGTGGACGTCCGGTACTACACGGTCATCTACGCGGCGATCGATGAGGTCGAGGCGGCCCTGAAGGGCATGCTGAAGCCGATCTTCGAGGAGAAGGTCCGTGGCCAGGCCGAGATCCGGGACATCTTCCGGAGCTCCAAGTTCGGCGTCATCGCCGGCTGCATGGTCATCGACGGCACCATCCGGCGCAACGCCAAGGCCCGGCTCCTGCGCGACTCGGTGGTGGTGGCAGACACCTCCATCGCGTCGCTCCGCAGGGAGAAGGACGACGCCACCGAGGTCCGCGAGGGCTTCGAGTGCGGCATGACGTTGTCGAACTTCTCCGACATCCGGGTCGGCGACATCATCGAGACCTTCGAGATGGTGGAAAAGCCGCGCGACTGACGCAGGTTGATTTCCCGACGCGGGTCCCGGGCGACCGGGGCCCGCGTCGGAATTCGTTGAGAGGAATGAACATGGCCAGTCCGCGCTTCGCCAAGGTGGCTGAACAGATCAAGGTGATCGTCGCCCAGATGCTGGAGCGGCGGATCAAGGACCCGCGCCTCGGGTTCGTCACCGTCACCGACGTCCGCATCACCGGCGACGGCCGCGAGGCGACCGTCTTCTACACCGTGCTCGGCGACGCAGACGCCCGCACGGAGAGCGCGATGGCGCTGCACTCGGCCACCGGCCTGCTCCGCTCCACCGTCGGCAAGCAGCTCGGCATGAAGTTCACCCCGACGCTGGCCTTCGTGCTGGACGCCGTCGAGGAGGACGCCGCCCACATCGAGGACGTGCTGGCACGGGCTCGCGCCATCGACGAGGCCGTGGCTGCCCGCGCCGTGGGCGCCACCCACGCCGGTGACGCCGACCCGTACAAGCATGCGGAGGAAGACACAGACGCCGACCGCCCCGGGCGCGTCAGCGACCGGGAATGGAGCAGTCTTGACGAGCAGTGAGGAACGAACTGCGAGGAACAGAACCCGATGACTGACGGCCTTGTCGTCGTCGACAAGCCACAGGGCTGGACGTCCCACCAGGTCGTCGGCCGCTGCCGCCGGCTGTTCGGCACCAAGAAGGTCGGTCACGCCGGCACTCTCGACCCGATGGCAACCGGGGTGCTGTTGGTCGGGGTGAACCGGGCCACGCGCCTGCTGGGTCACCTCGCCGGGCACGACAAGACCTACACAGCAACGATCCGGCTGGGCCAGGCGACCGTCACCGACGATGCGGAGGGCGACGTGGTCTCCGCCGCCGGCGCAGCGGGAATCACCGTTGGCGCGGTGGAGGCAGCACTGCCAGCTTTCACCGGCTTGATCAGTCAGGTCCCGTCCTCGGTGTCGGCAATCAAGGTGGCCGGCAAGCGCGCCTACGCCGTGGTGCGGGCCGGGGGGGAGGTCGACCTCGCCGCCCGCGAGGTGACCGTCAGCCGGTTCGACGTGCTCGGCGCGCGTGAGGAGCAGGCCGACGGGCTGCGGGTGCTCGACCTGGACGTGGTCATCGACTGCACGTCCGGCACCTACATCCGGGCTCTGGCCCGCGACCTCGGTGCGACCCTTTCCTGCGGCGGCCACCTGACCGCGCTGCGTCGCAGTCGCGTTGGTGCCTTCGGCCTCGACCTGGTGGCGCTGGACGCCGACGGCCTCGCCGGGGAGGTTGCGCCGCCGCTGCTGGGCATGGCGGAGGTCGCCCGGCGTGCGTTCGACGTGATCGAGGTCGACGGGGACCAGGCCATCGACATCGGGTTCGGGCGAGCCCTCGACCTGCCTCTGCCTGCCGACCCGACAGCCCTGGTGCACTCCGACCGGCTGCTCGCCCTTTACCGCCCGGGGCCGGGCGGCACGGCGATCCCACTGGCCGTGCTCGCCTGAGCGGTGGCGTAAGGTGATTCGGCGCACGGAGGGCGTGCCTGGAGAGGTGGAAGTGAGCGCAGCAGTAGTCGTCATCGGCAACTTCGACGGGGTTCACCCCGGCCATCGTGAGGTGTTGGCCGAGGCACGGCGCCGCCAGCCGGGGCTGCCGCTGGTGGTGGTCACTTTCTGGCCGCACCCGGTCTCCGTGCTGCGTCCCGAGGTGGGGCCGATGCTGTTGACCTCCCTTGAGGCCCGCATCGAGTTGCTCACCAATGCCGGCGCCGACCGCGTCGAGGTCATTGACTTCACGCTGGAATTCGCCGCGTGGTCCCCGTCCGACTTCGTGGAGAACGTGCTCGTCCCGCTCGAGCCCGCAACGGTGGTGGTGGGCGAGAACTTCCGCTTCGGGCACCGCGCCGCCGGCACTGTCGACACGCTCCGCGAGTTCGCCGCCGGCCGCTTCGAGGTGGACGCGCTCGCGCTGGTGCGCTTCGGGGACGAGGAGACCTGCTCCACCCGGATCCGCGAGGCCCTCGCCGCCGGCGACGTTGCGCACGCCGCCGAGCACCTGGGTCGCCCGTTCTGCTTCCGCGGGGTGGTGACCCACGGCGACCAGCGCGGACGGACGCTGGGCTACCCGACCGCCAACCTGCCGGTGCCGGAGAACCTCGCGTGCCCCCAGGACGGCGTGTACGCCGGCTGGGTGACGAGGCGTGACGGCCTTGATGCGCACGGGGAGGCGCTGCCTGCAGGTGGCGAGCCGGAACGCTGGCCCGCTGCCATCTCCGTCGGCACCAACCCCACCTTCGACGGGGTGTCGCGTCGTGTCGAGTCCTACGTTCTGGACCGCGATGACCTCGAGCTGTACGACGCTCCGATCTCGGTGGAGTTCATGGCCCGGATCCGGGGCCAGGTGCGGTTCACCGACATCGACGAGCTCATCGCGAAGATGGCCGACGACGTGGCCCGCTGCCACGAACTTCTCGCCTTTGGCTAATTCAGCAAAGGGTTCCCAAGCGGCTCCAATAGGAGCAGAATTGGGCCATGTTCGGGCTCGGGCCGTTCGGGCGCTGGATCGCCCACACCGAGACGGCCACCGATCCGGTTGCCGGGATGAACCTGCTCGGCTCCGATATGGACGAACTCGCACAGATCGCCCGCACGGTGTCGGCCGAGTACGGGGTGAGTTCTCCTGCGGTCATTTCTGCGAACCTCACCCGACTGCTGAACCGGCGGGTACCTGTGACGTCGCTGACCGCCGGTGGTGCACTCGGGTTCGCAAACCTCAACTTCGCCGACGCCACCGTGCTGCTGGTACGGGGCGGCCGTACCGGGGAACTCGGGATGCTCGCCGTGCGCGCGCTGCAGCACCAGGTGCGGCTGGAGAGCTTCGCGTGCACCACTGACCGGGTCGTGCTGACCCTGGCAAGTGGTGGCGGACGCCTTATCGATGTGACGGCTGTCGGGGTGGCTCCTGGCGGATAGGGCCACGCGGCAGAGGCCCCTGCGTCAGCGGACAAGCAGCGACTTGCGGTAGACGGCGTCCAGCTGTTCGTAGGTCGTGCTGGCCCCGGTGTCGTCGAAGGTCTCGTACGGGGTCATGGCGTGGTCGCCGGTCGGGGTGTATTCCAGGTCGATGTACATCGGGATGGCCGCCTCGTTGTCCGGGTTCACGCGCAGGAAGACCTCGACGAACCCCAGGGCGGCGGCCTGATCCTCGAGGAATCGTGTGAGCGCCCGTGCCGCGCCCTGACGGCGGGCCTCGGGGTAGACCCACAGGTTCTTCAGCTCCGGGCACAACCGGTTCATCGGGTCGCAGTCGAGGACGCTGGTGCCCAGCGGTTCGGTGCCGCGAAGGGCGATGCCGAAGAAGTAGCCGCCCGCCGCCTGCCTGTCGAAGTGGCGCTGGGCGATCTTGGCCGCGGGATGCGGCTCCTTGGCATGCAGAGCGGGTAGGTCCTCGGCTGTGCACAGGCGCACGGTGATCGGCTCAGCAGTCATGCATCCTCCGCCAGGGTCGTCGGCCATCTGGGGTCCCAGTGTGACCGCTCGCTCAAATCGGTGTGAACGCGTCTTGCCTGACGGGCTGGCGCGCCCTCGTGTAGAAAACCGCCGGCCCCAGAAGCTGGCGCCGGCGGTTCACTTGGAGTCAGATCAGCGACTTGATCGCGGTGATGATTTCGGCGACGGCCTGCTGGGCGCTGCCGTAGAGCATCGAGGTGTTCTCTGCGTAGAACAGGGCGTTCTCGATGCCGGAGTACCCGGCGCCCTTGCCGCGCTTGATCACGATGCAGCTCTGCGCCCGATCGGCGTCGAGGATCGGCATGCCGTAGATGGGCGACCCCTTGTCGGTGCGTGCCACAGGGTTCACCACGTCGTTGGCGCCGATGACCAGGGCAACGTCGGTGGTGGGGAACTCGTCGTTGATCTCCTCGAGGTCGAAGATCATGTCGTAGGGCACGCCGGCCTCTGCAAGCAGGACGTTCATGTGCCCTGGCATGCGTCCGGCGACGGGGTGGATCGCGAACTTGACCGTGACGCCGGCCTCCTCAAGGAGCTTGGTGAGCTCCCAGACCTTGTGCTGGGCGCCAGCGACGGCCATGCCGTAGCCGGGGATGATGATGACCTTCTCGGCGTAACGCATCATCGCTGCCGCGTCCATGCCGCTGAGTTCCTTCATGGAACCGGCGATCTCGCCACCGCCGGCCTGGGCCTCGCCGGTGATCGGGGTGAAGATCACGTTGGTGATCGGCCGGTTCATGGCCTTGGCCATCAGCTGGGTCAGCAGGGTGCCGGACGCGCCGACGACGATGCCGGCGATGACAAGGGCCGGGTTGCCCAGCACGTAGCCCTCGAGGCCGACGGCGAGGCCGGTGAAGGCGTTGAGAAGGGAGATCACGACCGGCATGTCGGCGCCACCGATGGGGCTGGTGAGGATCACGCCGAGGAACAGCGCCAGCACGAAGAACACGGCCAGCAGGGTGACCAGCAGGGGATTGCTACTGGCGTTGGCGGACAGCAGCACGATCGCCACGCCCAGGACGACGACGACAAGGGCGAGGACCAGGTTCACCAGGTTCTGCGCCGGCAGCCGCCAGGTCTTCTTCATGATGCCCTGCAGCTTGAGGAAGGCGATGATCGAGCCGGCGAAGGCCACCGAGCCGATCAGTGCCCCCAGCACGGCCAGCGTGGCAACGATGGGCGGCAGGGACCCACCGCGTTCGGAGGTCACCCGGGCGAACTCGACCGCAGCGATCAGGGCTGCTGCGCCGCCACCCATGCCGTTGTAGACGGCGACCATCTGCGGCATGTCGGTCATCTTGACGACCTTGCCCAGCCACCAGGCCACGCCACCGCCGATGGCGATGGCGACGACCGTGAGGATCAGGTTGATCGTCTTGCCGGAGCCGAAGAACAGCAGGCCGGCTCCGTCCTTGCCCGGGTAGAGGAAGGTGATCACAGTTGCCAGGATCATGCCGAGGCCGGCCTGCATGATGCCCTTGCGGGCGGTCACCGGCGATGACATGGCCTTCAGGCCGAGGATGAACAGGATGGCTACCGCGAGGTAGACGGCGTTCACGACGAACGTCATGTGCTCAGGCCTCCTTGCCCGTGGTGACGGCTGGCTTGGCCTTGGCTGTGAACATTCCGAGCATGCGTTCGGTGACCACATAGCCGCCGGCTGCGTTGGCTGCACCGAGCAGCACGGCAAGGAAGCCGAGGGTGAGCTGGAACGGGCCCTCTGCCTGGCCCAGCGCGTACATGGCGCCGACCAGCACCACGCCGTGGACGAAGTTGGAGCCCGACATCAGCGGGGTGTGCAGGATGACCGGCACCCTGGAGATCACCTCATAGCCGGTGAACGCCGCCAGCACGAAGATGTAAACGAACAACAGGTCTTGCATTTCGCTATTCCTTCTGGCTCAGAGTCCGAGGACTTGCTTTACGACCGGGTGCTTGACCTCACCGGCGTGGGTGAGGGCCGTACCGATGATGACCTCGTCGTCCCAGTCCAGCTTCAGCAGTCCTTCGGACAGCATCGGGGCGAGGAAGTTGTAGAGGTTCTTGCTGAACATCTCCGAGGTGTGGACCGGCATGCGGCTGGGCAGGTTGACCGGGCCGACGACGTGGGCCGGACCGACCCTGGTCTCCTTGCCTGCCACCGTCCCTGCGACATTGCCGCCGGTCTCTGCAGCCATGTCCACAACGATTGCTCCGGGCTTCATGGCAGCGACCATGGCCTCGGAGATGATCAGCGGGGCCTTCTTGCCGGGAACTGCTGCGGTCGTGATGAGCACGTCGCAGGCTGCAACGGCCTTGCCGAGCTTCTCGGCCTGCGCTGCCTTCTCCTCATCGGTCAGTTCACGGGCGTACCCGCCGGCGCCGGCAGCGCTGACACCGGTATCCACGAATTTCGCGCCGAGGGACTCGATCTGCTCCTTGGTGTCTGGACGGACGTCGTAGGCCTCGACGATGGCGCCCAGCCGCTTGGCCGTCGCGATGGCCTGCAGGCCGGCGACACCCGCGCCGATCACGAGGACGCGGGACGGACGGATGGTGCCGGCGGCGTAGGTGAGCATCGGGAAGAACTTCGGCGCCCGGGCAGCGGCGATCAGCACGCACTGGTAGCCGGACGCTGCGCCCTGGGAGCTCAGGATGTCCATGCTCTGCGCGCGGGAGATGCGGGGCACCAATTCCATCGCGAACGCGGTGATCTGACGATCGCAGAACAGCTTCACCCGCTCGGCGGAAGCGTAGGGCTGCAGCATGCCCATCAGTACGGTGCCGGGACGCAGCTTGGCAAGCGTCGCCTCGTCCGGCGGGCCGATCACCCAGACCACGTCCGCTGCGGCGAGCACGTCGTCCGTGCTGTCCACCCAGGAGACCTCGCCGAGGCTGGTCTCGTCCAGGTAGGCACCGTCGGTGGCGCCGCGCTGTACCACGATCTCTGCCCCGGCTGCCCGGAGCTTCTTCACCACATCGGGCACGATCGTCGTCCGGCGTTCAGCCGGATCTGCGCTCGTCGGGATGCCGATGACTACCGCCATGGTTCACTCCTTAGTGAACGTCGGATGCTGGGTCGGCCCAAGGCGGCTTTGTGGGCCGCGGGGCGCGGCCATCTTCTCAGACGTTGGGGGTAGAACTGCGCAATGATCCAAAGCCGGTACTGAATTGACATGGCTGAGCCACGCAATTCGCCCCCACTGGAGCGTTGCCGGTAGAGTGATGGCGCCGTCAAGACGGCCGCGGATGCCCAAGAGCTCCCAACGATTCGGAGAACCGAGTTCGTGCCATTTGGACCTGGGGAGCGCCGCGCAACGGGAAACCGAGAGGAGAGCAGCCGACAGATGGACGCTGACACCAAGAAGAAGATCATCGATGACTACGCGACCGTTCCGGGCGACACTGGTTCGCCGGACGTCCAGATCGCGCTGCTCACCAAGCGCATCTCGCACCTGACCGAACACCTCAAGGAGCACAAGGGCGACCACCACAGCCGCCGCGGCCTGCTCCTGATGGTCGGCCAGCGCCGCCGCCTGCTCAACTACGTGATGAAGAACGACGTTGAGCACTACCGTTCGCTGATCGCTCGCCTCGGCCTGCGTCGGTGATTTCAGCTTCATGACCAGCCGGTGACGGGACGCCCGTCACCGGCCGGTCGTGCTTACAACCCAAGAAGAGAGCCCCGACCGGGATCTGGTTTGGTCCTCGGTAGTGACTTTCGGGCGGACCGTGAATACGGCCTTCCCGCGAGCCTCGATCGAAGACCGGGCAAGGTGCGGGAGTCGGGGCGGAACCCCGAAAGGAATCCGAATGGAAGGTCCTGACCTTCGTTTCACCGAAGCCGTGATTGACAACGGCAGCCACGGCAAGCACGTGGTGCGTTTCGAGTCCGGTCTGCTGGCAAAGCAGGCCAACGGCAGCGCAGCTGTCTACCTCGACGGCGACACCATGCTTCTCGCCGCAACGACCGCGGCCAAGAACCCGCGTGACGCCATCGACTTCTTCCCGC
>JADGPA010000063.1 GCA_017882685.1 Propionibacteriaceae bacterium
ACGTCCAGCGCCGGGGAGTCGCGGATATCGTCGCTGTCAGGTTTGAAAGCCGCCCCCAGGACAGCCACTCGCTTGCCGACGAGTGTCCCGCCGCACTGCTCACGAGCCAGGTCGACCATCCGTGAGCGCCGCCGCACGTTGATCCCGTCGATCTCGCGCAGGAACTTCAGGGCCTCGTCCGCGCCGAGCTCACTGGCCCGGGCCATGAAAGCGCGGATGTCCTTGGGCAGGCAGCCGCCACCGAACCCCAGGCCGGCGTTGAGGAACTTGCGGCCGATCCGGTCGTCATGGCCGAGCCCGTCGGCGAGCTGGACCACGTCGGCCCCTGCCGCCTCGCACATCTCGGCCATGGCATTGATGAACGAGATCTTGGTGGCCAGGAACGCGTTGGCCGCCACCTTGACCAGCTCGGCGGTCGGGAAGTCGGTCACCAGCCTTGGCGTCCCGGCGGCGATCGGGCCGGCATACACCTCGTCCAGGATCGCCACATCGGCGCCGGCCGACGGGCCGTCAACCCCGTAGACGAACCGGTTGGGAGCCACGGTGTCCTGGATCGCGAAGCCCTCACGCAGGAACTCCGGATTCCAGGCGAGGCGGACCCGCACACCGGCCGGCGCACCGGCCTGGAGGAGATCACGCAGCTGGGCCGCGGTGCCCACCGGAACCGTGGACTTGCCAACAACCAGGGCCTTGCCACTCAGGTGCGGCGCCAGCGACCGTGCCGCGGCGAAGACATAAGACGTGTCGGCGGCGTTCCCACCCTTGAGCTGCGGCGTGCCGACGCAGACGAAATGCACGTCGGCGCCGGCGACCTGGGCGTAGTCGGTCGTGAACCGCAGGCGGCCGGTAGGCAGGACCGCGGCCAACAGCTCGTCCAGCCCCGGCTCGAACATCGGCGCCACCCCGCGGGACAAGGACTCGACCTTGGCAGCATCGGAGTCGACCGCAATGACCGTGTGGCCCAGCTCGGCCATGCAGGCGGCATGAACAACACCGAGATAGCCCGTTCCAATGACCGAGATAGTGAGCGACACGTCCAGAAGGCTAGCCCTTGGCCCAGCGCGCTCAGCCGGAGGCGCTCGTGGTTCCACTTCTCGATGCCGGTGAAGCGTCCCGCCACATCGTGAAGACCTCGGGTCCTCCCTCGGGGAGGGTGAACGAATCAAGCACCACGAATCCTTGCCGCATGTACACATTCTTGGCGGATCGCTCGGGAGTGTCGTTCATCGGTATGTGGTCCAGCCGCTGCCGATCTTCTGACCGGCGCCGGTGAGCGTCGGTTCTGTGGGCCTGAACCACGCGCTCTTGCCCAGGCGATCGGCATACCTGACCGAGACATACGTCAGTGGATCCTGTGACTCGACCGCATAGGACATCGTGGCGGTCTCGCCCGGGCGGATGGGCGACCCGGTCTGAGTGACGCTGACGAGCACGGGTGGGGTGAAGTCGGCAGTGGAGCCTGAGACGGTGAACGCCACGGCCCCGAAGTCGATGGCGTGCGAGGTCGGACCCTGGGCGCCGGACGGGGAGATCGCGACTACTCCGGATCCGCTGTAACGGCTGGCGTTGCCGGTTCGGGTTCTTGATCATGGATCGGGTGTGCCGCCGGAGTTCGTGTCCAGGCTGTTCGGCACGTTCGCCCGCGCCGACACCCCTGCCGCAAGAGCTCAGAAGGGAACCGGCCTCGGTCTCTCGATCGTGTGCGGACTGGCCGAGGCCAACGGGGGTCAGGCGCGCTACGAGCCCAACGCTCCCAGCGGGTCGTGCTTCGTTGTGGAGCTTCCCGCAGGCGACGGGCCAGGCTCGTGAAGGTGCTCGCGGTGGTCGAAGACCATCAGGCTGAGTACGTAGACCCAAGACGTTGCCTCGCGGAGAGCAGGAATCCTTGGATCCAGCGTCTCTGGGGCGAGCAGTCGCCGCGTTGGCCGACGACCTGTCAACGGTCAAATCTGTCTAACGGCCGAGTTTGTGCTGCTCAAGCCAGTCCAGGTTGTTGCGGGTGGTCAGGGTCTGGGGGGCATCCGGGCCGAGCACCCTCCTCTGGTCGGCCAGCAGCTGCCTGTACGCCGTGATCGCCTCGGTCACCCGACCCGACTCGCCGAGCCACCACGCCAGGTTGCTGCGGGTGAACAGGGTCTGGGGGTCGTCAGGGCCTTGCACCCTCCTCTGGTCGGCCAGTAGCTGCTCGTACGCCGTGATCGCTTCGGCCACCCGACCCGACTCGCCTAGCGACCACGCCAGGTTGTTGCGGGTGGCCAGGGTGTCGGGGGCGTCCGCTCCGAGCATCCGGATGCGGTCGGCCAGGAGCTGCTCGAACGCCGTGATCGCGTCGGCCACCCGGCCCGACCTGGCGAGCAACGACGCCAGGTTGTTGCGGGTGGGCAGGGTCTGGGGGGCGTCCGGGCCGAGTACCTTCCTCTGGTCGGCCAGTAGCTGTTCATACGCCGTGATCGCCTCGGCCACCCGACCCGAACGGCCGAGCCAACCCGCCAGGTTGTTGCGCGTGAACAGGGTGTCGGGGGCATCCGCGCCAAGCATCCGGCGCTGATCGGCCAACAGCTGCTCGAACGCGGTGATC
>JADGPA010000064.1 GCA_017882685.1 Propionibacteriaceae bacterium
CACCACGCCACCACCGTGGTCATGGGCGGAACGCAAAGCTGCAACTGACTGCAGTCTTGGCGTTTGACCGGCCGGTCCCTGGGCTCTACGCCAACCCCCAGCACCGCCGTCGTCTGCGTCGGCCTGCGGTCCAAGGAGTCGATAATGTCTAGTGATTACCGCCGCAGCGTCAAGTCGTTCGTGTCGCATCAATCGCGGATGGCGGCTGTTTATCCACTGGCGGCATGGAGTCGGAGGTTCGTCCTTCACTGGTTCGCGACACGCGCGGCGTTCAATGTTAGACATCCTGTGGTTGGTCTCGTACCGTTCGGGATGGGAGGTGAGGCCAATGAGCCAGGAAGAGCGACGCACCGCGCTCGAGGAGTCCGGCCTGGTGCACCCAAGACTGCAGCTGGTCAGCGCGCCACTGTTCTCCTCGGCCGGTTCCTTCTTCATGGCCGCGGACAAGGTCCAGGTGAAGTACGAGATGTTGCGTGCGCATCAGGTGGAGGGGATGAGCGCCACGGCCTCGGCGGCGACCCATGGGTACTCCCGGGCCGCGTTCTACCTGGCTGCTGCGGCGTTCGAACACGGCGGAATGGCGGGGCTGCTCGACGAGCGACCCGGGCGGCGGGGCCCGGTCAAGCTCACCCCCGCGATCGCGGCGTTCCTGGCAGCGGCGCCCCCCACCCTCTCGGGTGCCGACCTGGCCCAGGAGGTGGGCGCCCGCTTCGGGGTTGTCCTGCACCGGCGCACCGTGGAACGGGCCCGGCGGCGGTAACGGTGAGCCTCTGCGCGGGCGGGCGACTGTTCTGGCCAGTGGGCGAAGCCGCGCAGGCTGACTACGAGACGCTTCGCGCATACATGCTCAGCGAGGGCGACCTGCCTCTCTGCCTACCCGCGGCCCGGTTCGCCCGCCGTGGACTAGCCGGGCTGATCGCCTGGCCAGTGGCCGAACCGGTTTTCACCGGTCCGGTCCTGGGCGCCGCTCGGCCTCGATGGAGCCCCCATGACGACCCGCGGCTGGAGGCACTTGCGGCCGGTTTCGCACTGCTGCTGGAGGCGGACATCGGCGCGGACGTGGCCCTAGTTCAAGGAGGGGTCCGATGAGAGCTGCGATCTATGCCCGAGTGTCCACCGACAGCCAGCAGCAGCGCGGCACCATCGGCTCCCAGCTCGCCGTGCTGCGCGCCCGGATAGCCCAGGAGGGTGATGAGTGCGTCGCCGAGTTCTGCGACGACGGCCACTCCGGCGCACGGCTGGATCGACCTGGCCTGGACCAGCTGCGCGACGCCGCCGAGGCCGGGCTCATCGAGCGGGTCTGGTGCCTGTCGCCGGACCGGTTGGCAAGGGTCTACGCCTACCAGGTGATCGTGCTCGATGAGTTGGCCCGCTACCGCGTCTCGGTCACCTTCGCCGACGCCCCGGCGTGGGAGCAGGACGATCCGCAGGCCAAGCTGCTCACCCAGGTCCAAGGCGTGATCGCCGAGTACGAGCGGGCTAAGATCGCCGAACGCTACCGCCGCGGCAAGCTGTTCCGCTCCCGCGCTGGGGAGGTCCTAGCCTGGCGCACCCCCTACGGCTACCGGCGACTGCCTCGTGACGCGGCGGGCCCGGCGCGCCTGGAGATCTTTGAACCCGAGGCAGAGGTGGTTCGACGCATCTTCGAGGACACCGTCGCCGGTGGCCACTCCACCCGAGCGATCGCGCGACGCCTCGCCACCGACCAGGTGCCAACCCCCACAGGCCGCGGCCGGATCTGGGGCACCTCGACCATCGGGCGGCTGCTGCGCAACGAGGCCTACATCGGCCGGGTCTACTTCAACCGCACCGAGTCGATTCCCGACCCCCGACCCGGCCACAAGAACAAGCAGACTCCCCGACCGCAGGAGGAATGGATCGCCATCACCGTCCCGGCCATCATCACGGACGAGGTGTTCGCCGCGGCCGCCCGAGTCAGCCGCGACAACAGCAAGTGGAGCCCGCGGCGAGCCGAACCCGGCCAGTGGCTCCTGAAGGGGCTTGTCCGCTGCGGAGCCTGTGACGTAGGCACCAACTGCCACAAGATGCGTGGCCGCAACGGAACCTGGCATCGCTACTACTACTGCCGTAACCACGACCCCATCAGGGCCGGCGGTCAGGACCGGCGCTGCCCGGAACGCAACATCCGTTCCGACGCCCTGGACGCGTACGTCTTCGACCAGGTCCGGGCGGCGCTGCAGCGGCCCGACACCCTGCTTATCGGGGAGCAGGAAATGGCCGCCCGCACGCCCACACCCGACGACGAGCTCCTCGGCGCCGAACTCGCCCGCCTCGACCGCAAGCTCACCGCCGCTGACGATGAACGGCGTCGGCTCGCCGACCTCTACCAAGTCGGGCTTGTTCCACTGCCCGAACTGCAGCGCCGCGCCGCCGACGTCGAGCATCGACGCCGCAGCCTCGCAGGGCGCCGAGGCAACCTGGCCGACCAGCGTCGGGCACTCACCCGCGACAACCAAGTCCAGCGGCGCGTGGCCGGATTCGCCCAACACGTCCTGGCCGTCATGGACCACCTCGACTTCGACCAGAAACAGACCCTGCTGCGCCTGGTCGTCGAACAGGTCCGCGTCACCGGCTGGAACGTCGAGATCCGGCTGCGCATCCCCCTCGACGACGAACCCGAGGGCACCCCTCCACTCGACCCATCCGAGCCCAACAACGACAACCCATCTCCCCTGTCCAGCGAAGACCGTCTGCGTTCCCTTGGTGTGCACCAACGGGGAGTCATACCGGATGCGCGAGGCCCGAACCGCCCAATGAGGACCCAAGAAGAAGAGCTCAAAATTCACTCGGCCCCAGGGGGTCAGTATTCAGGCGGCAGCGACATGGCGCACCGA
>JADGPA010000065.1 GCA_017882685.1 Propionibacteriaceae bacterium
GACCAGTACAAGGCCACCGATTTCGTCGTGCCGGGGCCCGGCACGGTGACGTTGACGTACACACCCGATGACGCCAGCGAACCGATGCAGTTCGAGGTCGCCCGATTCACCGGCGGCGGCGTTGCGATGGGCATGTACAACTACGACGATTCGATTCGCGACTTCGCGCGCGCCTCGCTGCGATACGGGTTGAACCGGCACTACCCGGTGTACCTGTCGACGAAGAACACGATCCTGAAGGCGTACGACGGGGCGTTCAAGGACATCTTCGCCGAGGTGTTCGAGGCCGAGTTTGCCGCTGACTACGCCGCAAAGGGCCTCACCTACGAGCACCGGTTGATCGACGACATGGTCGCGTCCGCCATGAAGTGGGAGGGCGGCTACGTCTGGGCCTGCAAGAACTACGACGGCGACGTGCAGTCCGACACCGTCGCGCAGGGCTTCGGCTCGCTGGGCCTGATGACGTCGGTGCTGATGACCCCGGACGGCAAGACCGTCGAGGCCGAGGCAGCGCACGGCACCGTTACCCGGCACTACCGGATGCACCAGCTGGGCTTGCCGACCTCTACGAACCCGATCGCTTCGATCTTCGCCTGGACCGGCGGCCTCAGGCACCGCGGCAAGCTGGACGGCACCCCCGAGGTGACGGCCTTCGCCGAGACCCTGGAGCAGATCTGCATCGAGACCGTCGAGGCCGGCTTGATGACCAAGGACCTGGCGCTTCTGGTCGGCCCCGACCAGGCCTGGCTCACCACTGAGGCCTTCCTCGCAGCCCTCGACGAGAACCTGTCCGCCAAGCTCGCCTGACTGTGCCCCCAGCCTCCGACTTGTCAGAATCTCACTGTGCTATAGCGCAGTGAGATTCTGACAAGTCGGGACGGGGAGGGGCTTATCCACAGGCGGCGGTCGTGCTGACGCATTTGGCACCTTCCGACCGAAGGTCCGGGCATGTATGCGCGCGTGGATCGCTTCAGCCGCCTGGACACTCTCGCTGAACTCCAGCACGGCGTCCTGCACAGGCGACAACTCGAGTCGCTCGGCGTCGGCGAGACGACCGTGCGAGCTCAGATCCGAGCGGAGCGGTGGCACCCCGTCGGCCCGGGCGTCGTACTCCTTCAGAACGCGCCGCCTGACCGGCGTCAGCTGATGTGGCTCGCGGTCCTGGACGCCGACGTGGCCGTCCTTGGCAGCCACACGTCCCTCGAGCTCGCGGGATTTCGAACGTTTGCCCTCGAGGCGGAGCTCGTCCACCTTGTTGTGCCGCGTGGAAGCAAGGTGACCAAGCTGCCGCGCGTCCAGGTGCATGAGTCCCGCCGCCTGCACCCAGACCGTGCCGTGCTGACCGGGGGGCTTCCACGCACTCCGACAGCACAGTCGGTGATCGACGCGGCAGCCTGGCAGCCGCATCCACGGTTCGCTGCAACGATCGTTGCAGCGGCGGTTCAACAGCAATTGGTGGGCGCAAGCGAACTTGAGGCAGCTCTCCGCAGCGTAGGGCGGGTTCGCCACAAGCGATTCATCCGCGAGGCCGTCGCTGACGCGGCAACGGGCGCGCACTCTGCGAGCGAACTCGACCTTGCCCGGCTCTGCCGTCAGTCGGGGATCGCGCAACCGGCGCGTCAGGTGCGACGCCGAGACAGCTCGGGCCGCTGGCGATACCTCGACGCAGAGTGGGACCTCGGACACGGCGAATCCGTTGTGCTCGAGGTGGACGGAAGCCAACACATGGATGCCGCGCAATGGCAGGACGACATCCGCAGGGAGCGTGCAGTTGTGGTCGGTCGAAAGTGGGTGCTGCGTGCGACGGCCTTCGAGGTGCGGCACGAACCGGGGTTCCTGATCCGCGACCTGTTGGCATTTGGTGTCCCGCGTGCCCCCGACTTGTCAGAATCTGGCGGCGTCATAGCGCAGTGAGATTCTGACAACTCGGGGAGGGGTGAGAGGATGACGAGGTGAGTTCGACGCCGGCACCGACGACGCGTCCGGCGCTTTCCGAACTCCCCGAGCACCCGGCCGTCTCGTACGTGATGCCGGTGCTGAACGAGGCGAACCACCTGGGCGAGGCCGTGGGGGCCGTTCTGTCACAGGAGTACCCGGGCGAGCAGGAGCTGGTGCTCGCGCTCGGCGCGTCCAACGACGGCACGGACGACGTGGCTGCCGGGCTCGCCGCGTCCGACCCGAGGGTGCGGCTGGTCGCCAACCCTCGCAACGACATCCCGATCGGGCTCAACCTGGCCATCGCCGCCAGCCGCAACCCCGTCGTCATCCGGGTCGACGCCCACGCCGAACTTCCCCCCGGCTACACCGCGGCGGCGGTCGAGATCCTGCACCGCACCGGGGCAGCGAACGTCGGGGGGGTCATGGTCGCCAAGGGACGCGGACGGTTCCAGAGTGCCGTCGCCCGCGCCTACAACTCACCCTTCGGCCTTGGCGGGGGCTCCTGGCACCACGGCGAGGCGGAGACCGAATCCGACTCGGCCTACCTCGGGGTGTTCCGCCGCGAGGTGCTGGACGAGGTCGGCGGCTACGACGAGACCCTCCGCCGCGCGGAGGACTGGGAGCTCAACCACCGCATCCGCTCCGCCGGCCACCTGATCCTGTTCACCCCGAAGCTGAAGGTCACCTACTGGCCCCGCGACAACTGGGACGCCCTGCGCCGCCAGATGTACGCGACGGGCGTGTGGCGTGGCCACCTTGTCCGTCGACACCAGTCCACCCCGTGGCGCTACCTGCCGCCGCCTGCGGTCGCGGTGCTGGTGGCGATCAGCGTGCTGGTCGGGCTGCTGCAACTCCTCGGGGTAGCCCGCGGATCTGGCTGGGCGTTGGCCCACGTGCCGTCCCTCGGTTACCTGGCTGGCGTGACCGCCGTCGGCGTCACCCGGGTCGGCGGGGACGGGATCATCGACCGCCTGCTCAATGTCATCGTGCTGGTCACCATGCACCTGGGCTGGGGCGCCGGCTTCATCAAGGGCTGGTTGACCGGAGCGGCCACCACCGTGGACCGCTCTCGAGTGTCCTGAGGCCCAGAACCTCCGACTTGTCAGAATCTCACTGCTCCCCAACGCAGTGAGATTCTGACAAGTCGGAGATTGGGGTCAGGGGAAGCGGCGCCGTACCAGGGCTGAGGCCGCCTCGACAACGCGGGCGGCGCTGCGACCGTCGGTCCATTCGTGGAAACGGGCGGCCAGTTCCTGGCTGTGCGCGGCAGCGGCAGCGGCAGCGTCCGGATTGGTGAACACGGCCTCGAGCCGGTCGAGCACCTGGTCCCAGTCGGTGCTCCAGCTGCCGCCGGCCAGCCAGGCGTAGTCGACGTACAAACCCCGGGTGCGCGTGTACGACTCCAGGTCGGGAGCGAGCAGCAGCAGCGGCCCGCCGGTCACCACGTAGTCGACGGCCATCGAGGAGTAGTCGGTGACCAGGGCATCCAGCCCCCACAGCAGCGGCATCGACTCCGGCTGCATCGCCGCCGTGAGCAGGCGCACTCGCGGCGAGGAATGGTTGTACTCCCCGACGCCGAGCGGGTGGGGACGCACGAGCAGCACGACGTCCAGCCGATCGCAAACCTCCTGGATGCGCCGCCACTGCAGTTCGGTGGGAACGCCCGGGTCGGCGTCGCCGTCCCGCCAGGTCGGTGCGTGCAGCACCACCCTGCTGTCTGCGAACTCGCCCAGGAGTGGGGCGAGGACGGCCCGAGCCGCCGCGCGCCGGGCAACCTCGGTCCCGGTGAACAGCAGGTCGGCCCGCGGTTCACCCAGCACCTGCACCTGCCCGCCGAGCAGGTCGAACGCGCTGGCCAGGAACGGCACGAAGTAGCCGGAGCTGGTCGGCATCAGGGAGATCCGCCGGGTTCCCTTGCGGTAGGCCGTGCGTAGCAGCGCCGACACGCCGGGCACGCGCTCAAGCCCGCCGAGGGACGTGACCGCGGGGGAGTCGGCGTGCAGCTTCTTCAAGGGCGCGCCGTGCCACAGCTGCACGATCACCGCACCCGAGAGCCCGTACCGGTTCACGTCACCGAAGCCGTGGGTGACCGCTGCCAGGCCCGCCTTCAGGGTGAGTGCGTGGCCCTCGGACGAATCCCGGTCGACGACCCGGGCGATCCCGGCAGCCTTCGCGGCGGCTGTCTCCGACTCGGAGCCGCTCAGCCACACCACCCGTGGCGGTTCGGGTAGGGCGGCTGCCGCACGGACGAAGGCGAGCGCGCCCTCCGCCGGGCCGAAGGCACTGCCGACCACCCACAGCCGCGGATCGCGCTCGACCCAGCGGGCACGCATCGCTCCGGCTGCGTAGCGGGGCACCGACAGCAGCTTGCTCAGGTTCCCCTTTGCGAAACCGAACCCCCCGCTGGACATGGCCGCGAGGCTAGCACCGTGGACACGGCACAGTGGGCATGACGGTGGGCACCGGTAGACTCTGCCACCACAGATCCCCTAGCGCGGCGGTGGCATGAACTCGATTGTCGGCGACATCCTGCTGATCGCTGTCTTCATCATGATCGGGGGCGTGTTCGCTGCGGCGGAGATGGCCCTGGTCGCGCTGCGCGATTCGCAGGTGAGGCAGCTGAGCGTCCGCGGCAAGCGCGGGCAGATCGTTGCCGAGCTCTCCTCCAACCCGAACCGCTTCCTCTCCGCGGGGCAGATCGGCATCACCGTCACCGGGTTCCTGTCCGCAGCGTTCGGCGGCGCGACCCTCGCGGAGAGCTTCGGCACCGTCCTGATCGGCTGGGGGATGCCGGAGGCTGCGGCCGCGCCGGTTGCCCTGATCTTGGTCACCCTTGTGATCTCCTACTTCTCGATCGTGGTCGGCGAGCTCACAGCCAAGCGGCTTGCGATGCAGCGGGCCGAGGCCTTCGCGATCGCTCTCGCGCCGCTGGTGAACACGATCGCGAAGATCGCCACCCCGGTGATCTGGTTCCTCGGCAAGTCGACCGACCTGTTGGTCCGCGTGCTCGGCGGCGACCCGAACGCGTCGCGCCAGGAGGTGACCGACCAGGAACTGCGGGCCATGGTCGGCAGCTCCTCCACCCTCGGCCACGAGGAGCGCCAGATCGTGGAGGAGGTTTTCGCGGCCGGCGAGGTCAGCCTGCGGGAGACCATGATCCCGCGCACAGAGGTCGACTTCCTCGACGGCTCGATGCCGGCCCACAAGGCGATCCGCGAGGTGCAGGGCGCAGCACACAGCCGCTACCCGGTGATCGGGGAGGATCTGGACGACGTGCTCGGTTTCGTCCACATCCGCGACCTCGCCGACCTCGACTCGGCCGAGCGCAACGCCCCGGTCAGCCAACTGGTGCGTCCGGTGATGTCCCTGCCGGAGACGGTGAAGATCCTGCGGGCGCTCAGCGAGATGCGCCAGACCAAGCAGCACCTCGTGATCGTGCGGGACGAGTACGGCGGCACGGCCGGCATCGTCACCATCGAGGACCTGGTGGAGGAGCTGATCGGCGACATCACCGACGAGTTCGACCCCGAGCGGTCACCGGCCGCCCCCAACCACGACGCCACCATCGACCTCGACGGCCTTGTCACGCTGGAGGACTTCGGCCAGCAGATCGGCTACCGGCTGCCCGAGGGCCCCTACGACACCGTCGCCGGCTTCGTGATGGCCCAGCTCGGCAACCTGCCGAAGGTGGACGACGCGTGCATCGTCACCCTCGCAGCAGAGACCGAGCATCAGCCGCCGGCCACCTTCGAGCTGCGGGTCACGGAGCTCGATGGACGCCGGGCAGCGCTCCTGCGGCTCACCAGGCTCGGCACGACGGTCCACCCTGAGGGCTGACTGCTGAGCCTGTCGAAGCACCTGTGCTGAGCCTGTCGAAGTAGTCTGCTGCCAGCCCGGCGGACAAGGAGGTGGCCCGGTGGTACCAAGCGATCCCGACGGCTCGCTCCTGCTGACCTCTGACGACGTCGGCGCGCTGCTCGCCGCAGCCGTCCAGCACGCCGGCGGGACGCTGATGTCCTGGGCGCTCGATCACGTTGACGCCAACCCCGCCCAGTCCACGACAGCGACGTATTCGGCCCTTGTCGACTGGCCGTACGGACGCCGCGAGGAACTGCTCGGCGTGAGCGCACGCGCGTCCGGCCCGGCGGACAACGACACGGTCGCGGAGATCTTCGCCGACGGCGAGCGCGAGGTGGCGGTCTGGATCTATCCGCAGGACCCCGACCTGCCCGGTCTTGCCCGCGCCGCCTACGTGGAATCCATGGCAGAGCTGTGCAACTCCCACCACATCTTCCCCGGCGAGGTGCGTCCGCAGGACCTGTCACTGCAGATGGTCGGCTACCGGCCGCGACGCCGTGCGGTGGTGCGCGTGAGCTTCGGTGAGCCGCCGCAGGTGGTGTACGTGAAGGTCCTGCGGGCACGGCTGTTCGACGATGTCGTCGACCGCCACCGGCTGCTTCTCCAGGCCGGCCTGCCGGTGGCCCCGGTGGCTGCCGTGACCGAGGACCACCTGCTGGTGCTTCGCGAGTTGCCTGGCGAGCCACTGGCGAAGGCCATCTTCGAGACCGCAGAACCCTGCTCTGCAGAGGCCCTGATCGAACTCCTGGACGCGATGCCGTCCTCGGTGGGCCGCCTTGACCGCCGTCCGCCGTGGTCGGACGCCGTCGGGCACTACGCCCGGATGGTCAGCGCTGCGCTGCCCGCGCTGGAGCCGAAGCTGAACCGGCTGGTGGAGACCATCAGCCAGGGCCTCGCCCCGATCCCGCCCGGCAACGAGGCCACCCACGGCGACTTCCACGAGGGCCAGGTGCACGTCTCCGGCGGACGGGTGTGCGGCCTCCTCGACACCGACACCCTCGGCCCCGGACGCCGCGCCGACGACCTGGCCTGCCTGATCGCCCACCTGTCGACGATCCAGCGCATGAACGCCGCCCAGGAGGCGCGGGTGCACCAGCTGATCCGCCGCTGGGTACCGGTGTTCGACACCCGGGTGGACGCCACGGAGCTGCGGCTGCGGGCGGCAGCGGTGATCATCTCGCTGGCAACCGGGCCGTTCCGCGGCCAGGAGCCGGATTGGGAGCGGGAGACCGCCACCATGATCGGCTCTGCGGAGGCTCTGGTCCGCCAGGTCAGCTAGCCCCACCAGCTAGCCCCGCAGGGTGAGCCCCATTCGCACGGGCACGCGATCGCCGAGCTTGACGCCCGCGGCTTCGCGCACCGCGAGCTTCAGCGGCAGCAGGTAGGCGCCGTCCTTGGGGAACAGCGACGTGGTGAAACGGATGTCGCCGATCCACGCCTCCACCGGGATCGCCCCCAGCCGTAGGTGACGGCGCCGGACATGGCGCCGATCTCCTCGCTCTCCTCCGGGGGCACGACCGCGTAGAAGAAGGGTGCCGGACCGCGCCACTCGATCACCTTCGCGGTGAACTCGAACTCAAGGTCGCCCATCGCCTCAGTAGAAGCGTGCGCGCAGCTGGGCGTCAAGACGGTTGAATTCCGACCGGAGTTCCACCTCGGGGGTGGCCGCGCCGAGGCCGACGTCCTCGAGCAACGCCGCGGGAACCTCGTCGGCATGGCGGCCGATGAGGACCCGGCACAGGTCGCTGAGGGCCTCGACGAACCAGCCCTCGGGACGCTTGCGGGCGTCCGGGCGGGCCTTTGGGGTAGTCCTCGCCAGGTAGGCAGGGCTGAACTCGTGTGAACGGGTGCTTTGCTGGATTCCTTGTGTCATGAGACGACCGTAGAATCGATTCCGGACGTTCTACTTCCGGATTGTTCCGCCAATTTCGGGAAGCTCCGAGGGGGCACAGATGACATCGGAGAGCAGCCCCACCGCGCGGGCGCTGCAGGTGCTGGAGCTGCTCCAGAACCAGCCCGGCACCACCGCCGACCAGTTGGCCGCAGAGCTCGGCGTGACCGAGCGGGCGGCCCGCCGCTACGTCGCCATCCTGCGCGAGGCCGAGATCCCGATCATCTCCGTGCGCGGCCGCTATGGCGGCTACCGGGTGGGTCGCGGCGTCCGGCTGCCGCCGCTGGTGTTCACAGCCACCGAGGCGCTCGGCATGGTGATGGCCGTGCTCGAGGGCCACCACGAGGCCGCCGACTCCGCCGATCCCGTGGCCAACGCCCTGCGCAAGATCATGCGCGCCCTTCCCGAGGCGGTCGCAGCCCAGGCCGAACTCGTCCGGCGGACGGCGCGGCCCGTCCCCGACCGGCACGCCGCCCCGGCCGACCCGTCCATCACCGCGCAGCTCGTGCACGCCTGCTCGCTACGCCGGCAGGTGCTGATCGGCTACCGGCACGAGGACGGGCCGCAGTGGTCGAGCCTGGTGGAGCCGTGGGCCGTCATCGTTCGGCTCGGACGCTGGTACCTGCTGTCGCGCCGGGTCAGCAACGGCGCGATCCGGACCTATCGGCTCGACCGCATCCACAGCGTCGACCTGCAGGACGCCACCTTCGAGCTGCCCGCCGACCTCGACCCGGTTGCCGTTCTCGAACAGAACTTCGCCATCGGGTGGGAGTACGCCACCGAGGTGGAGATCGACGCTCCCGCCGATGAGATGTCGGGCTGGCTGTCCCGGACGATCGGACGGCTGGAGCCGATCGACGCCTCCCACTGCCGGCTGATCGGCAGCACCAGCGATCCGGCGTGGTACGCCGAGGTGCTCGCCACCATTCCCGCGTCCTTCCGGGTGATCAGCGGACCTGAGCTCCGCGGCGCCGTCCGGGCGCTGGGGGAGCGGCTCCTCGCAGCCTGTGGTGGCTGAGTGCGGGGATGCCGCCGCGCCCTTCGTCAGGCTCAGGGACCATTCGCGTCCACGATGTGAGCTGCCCCTTGCGCAATCGTCCGTATTTGGTCGGACCATCAGGAAGCGGCTAGTCGTGGCGATATGGTGCTGTCATGACCGACACGCCCCTCATGCTTGCCGGAGACTTCGCAGCGCCGACCCGCCAAGATTGGGAGGCAGAGGTCCTCAAGGTCCTCAACCGACGACGTCCCGAAGGCAAGGAACTGACCATCGATCAGGCCCTGTCGCGGTTGCGCACAAGCACCGTCGACGGCCTGACCATCGAGCCCCTTTACACCGATCCGGTCGCCCCCCTCGGGCTGCCCGGCGCAATGCCGTTCACCCGTGGTGCCGCCGTCCGCGAATCAGGTTTCGCCTGGGACGTGCGCGCGCTGCATGAGGACGGCGACGTCGCGTTCACCAACGCACAGGTGTTGGCCGACCTGGAGCGCGGCGCCACATCGCTGTGGCTGCGCCTCGGCGAGGACGCCATCGCCCCAGAAGACCTTGCCGAAGCGCTCGCCGGGGTGGACCCGGCGCTGGCAGCCATCGCGGTCTCCAGCACCACTGATCAGGTAGCCGCAGCAAAGGCGCTGGCCGCCTACTGGACCGGCACTGGAGCCACCGGAGCCAGGGGCAACCTCGGGCTGGACGCGATCGCGCTCGCCGCCCGCACCGGCGCCAAGGTCGACCTGGCCCCGCACGCCGTCTGGGTGCAGGCCGCACTGGCCGAACTGCCCGGCGTCCGCGCCCTCACTGTTGACGTCCTGCCCTATGACGACGCCGGTGCCGGCGACGTCGACCAGCTGGCCTTCGCCATCGCCACCGGGGTCGCCTACCTGCGCGACCTGGAAGCTGCCGGTGTCAGTACGGTGGACGCCTTCGGCCAGATCGAGTTCCGGGTCAGCGCCAACGCCGATGAGTTCCTCACCATCGCCCGGTTGCGGGCGCTCCGCCGCCTGTGGGCGCGCATCGGCGAGGTCTCCGGCGTTCCAGCCGAAGCCCGTGGCGCCATCCAGCACGCTGTGACCTCCTGGCGGATTATCACCCGCGACGACCCCTACGTGAACCTGCTTCGGGGCACGATCGCCACCTTCGCCGCAGCTGTCGGCGGGGCTGACGCAATCACCTGTCTGCCGTTCGACACTGCCGTGGGCCTTCCGGACGACTTCAGCCGCCGCCTGGCCCGTAACACCCAGCTGGTGGCTGCAGAGGAATCGAACATCGGACGGGTCAGCGACCCAGCCGGCGGCTCCTGGTACGTCGAGAGCGTCACCGAACAGCTGGCCGGCAAGGCCTGGATCGAGTTCCAGGCCATCGAAGCCGCCGGTGGCATGGTGGCGGCCCTCGAGTCCGGCCTGGTCGCCGAGCGGATCGCGGCCACTGCAGCGGAACGCACCAAGCGCCTTGCGACCCGCAAGCAGCCCATCACCGGGGTGAGCATGTTCCCGATGAAGGACGAGCAGCCGGTGACCGCAAAGGCCCGGCCCGAGGCACCCGTTGCCGCCGGCCTCAAGCCGGTGCGTGATTCCGAGGTCTTCGAGGTCATCCGCGATCGTGCCGCAGCCGCCGAGAAGCCCAAGGTCTTCCTCGCCTGCCTCGGCGCCCGTCGCGACTTCGGCGGACGGGAGATGTTCACCGCCAACGTCCTGCTGGTCGGTGGCATCGACTTCCCCTCCTCCGAAGGCGGCACGCCCGAGGAGATCGCAGCCAAGGCTGGGGCGACCGGGTCCAGGATGGCGATCCTGTGTTCGTCGGCGAAGATCTACGCCACCCAGGCCATCGCCGTCGCAACCGCGCTGAAGGGCGCGGGTATCGAATCCGTCTACATCGCCGGTCGCAAGACCGAGATCGGCGACCAGGACACGTCCGTCATCGACGGTGAAGTATTCGACGGAATGGATGTGGTCGCCTTCCTCGAAGGTGCCCTTGACCGGATTGGAGTGGCCAAGTGACCACGATCCCCGATTTCACCGGCGTTGAGCTCGGCGCCCCGACGTTCGCAGACGACGCTCCCGAACCGCTCGGCGAAGGGTGGCTCACCCCCGAGCACATCCTGGTGCCGCCGCGGTTCGACGAGTCCGTCTACGAAGGCCTGGACTTCCTGAAGACCTACCCGGGCATTCCGCCGTTCCTGCGCGGGCCCTACGCCACGATGTATGTCAACCAGCCCTGGACCATCCGGCAGTACGCCGGCTTCTCCACCGCCGAGGAGTCCAACGCGTTCTACCGGCGCAACCTCGCCGCCGGCCAGAAGGGCCTGTCGATCGCCTTCGACCTGGCCACCCACCGCGGCTACGACTCCGACCACCCCC
>JADGPA010000066.1 GCA_017882685.1 Propionibacteriaceae bacterium
AACCCGAGACGGGAGGCGCCGGCGATGTAGGCGTTCACCGCGCCGACCGTCAGCAGCACCGACACCAGGGCAACCACCGGGCGCACCGGCCCGCCAACGCCGACGGCCAGCAGATCGGCCAGCGGCGCCTGGCTGGCGGCGAGGCTCGGGCCGAGTACGAGCACGCTCACGAAGGCCACCGCGAGGTACAAGACGCCGACGACGAGGACAGCTTGCATGGTGGCCTTCGGCACGTCACGGCGCGGGTCGGCGTAGTCGGGCGAGAGCGACGACACCGCCTCCCACCCGGCGAAGGCCCACACCAGCAGCGCGGCGGCCGTGCCGACGGCGGGCCAGCCGTGCGGCGTGAACGGGGTGAGGTTCTCGACCCGGGCGTGCGGCAAAGCAGCGAACACCGTGGCGAGCAGCAGCGCAGCAAGGGACGCGGTGAGGATCAACTGGGCTCGGCCGGAGATGTGCAGGCCCAGCCAGTTCATGCCGAAGACCACTGAGACGATGCCGAGGAACGTGAGGAAACGGGTGGTTTCGCCACCACCGAGCACGTCGGCGACGTAGCCGCCGGCGAACGATGAGGCGACGGGCGCCCCCAGCGGGACGGCGCTGAAGAAGATCCAGCCGACGGCGTCGGCTGCCCGGGTGCCGAAGGCCAGGCGCACGTAGCTGGACACTCCGCCGCCGTCAGGGAAGCGGGCACCGAGCTCACCGAACGTCCAAGCCAACGGGGCCGACAGCAGGACAAGGGCCAGCCAGGCGACCAGCGCGGACGGGCCGGCGATGGCGTCCGCGAGGGCCGGCATCGAGATGATCCCGGTTCCGAGAACAGCGCCGGCACTGAGGGCTGTCCCCTGGGCCACCGTCAGCTTCCGCACCGCGCAACCCTATTCCCTGGTTCCGACACCCGCCGGACATGATCTTCTTCACCGATGCCGTCGTCGCGATCACGATGACCCTGCTGATCCTGCCGCTGCTCGAGGCGGTGCCGGGGCCGCGGAGCACCAACGGCGGCGGGCTCTTCTGGCCCAAGGGGCTGTGGACGTTCAGCCTCCCTGCGGCCGGTGCCGGCTTCCGGGACCTGTTGGCACTTTCGCTGAGAAGCCCGCTGGAGCACCTGCTGCGCAAGCGCCTGGGCGCCCAATTGCTCTTCCCGATCCCCTTGAGCCCGCCTTATGGTGCTGCGAACCACCCCGGAACGCGGCCTCGGCCCCGCTCGATCGCGAAGGAGCGTCGAATGCGTCGACCTGTCCTCTCCCTCCTGCTGTGCGCAGCACTGGCCGGCGCAGCCCTCGTCGCGGGACCCCTCCCCGCCGCCCGTGCGGCCACCACATCGGTGACCCTTGTCGGAACCCTGCAGAGCGAACTCGGTTGCGCAGGCGACTGGGCACCGGACTGCGCAGACACCCATCTCGCCCAGCTGGGCACCAGCGACACGTGGGAGGCAGCGTTCGACCTGCCGGCCGGCGCGTACGAGTACAAGGTTGCGCTCAACGACACCTGGGACGTCGACTACGGCGTCGGCGGTGTACTGAAGGGAGCCAACATCCCGCTGAACCTGGTCGGGCCGGCCAGCCTGGTGTTCAGCTTCGACGCCGTCACCCACCGGACCACTGTCCGTCCGACCACCCTTCCGACCGGCTCCACCCCCGCCGACCGGAGGCTGGCTACCAACTCGCTGCGCCAGCCCCTCACGGGCGAGCGCTACTACTTCGTGATGGCCGACCGGTTCGCCAACGGGGATCCGTCCAACGACCGCGGCGGCCTGACCGGCTCGCGCCTGACCACCGGCTACGACCCGACCGACAACGGCTTCTACCACGGCGGCGACCTGAAGGGCCTGATCGGCAAGCTCGACTACATCAAGAACCTGGGCACGACGGCGATCTGGCTGACACCTGCGTTCAAGAACCGCCCTGTGCAGGGCACCCCCGGCAACCAGAGCGCCGGATACCACGGTTACTGGATCACCGACTTCACGCAGATCGACCCGCATCTGGGCACCAACGAGGACATGAAACGAATGATCAGCAGGGCCCACGCCAAGGGACTCAAGGTCGTCTTCGACATCATCACGAACCACACCGCTGACGTCATCGACTACTCCGAGAAGACCTACACCTACGTGTCGACGGACGACAAGCCGTACCGGACGGCGTCAGGCCAGGTGTTCGATCCCAAGGAGGTCGCCGGCTCGAAGGACTTCCCCGCCCTCGATGTCAACACCTCGTTCCCCTACCACCCGGTCTTCGACAACCCGTCGGACGCCACAGCGAAGGTGCCTGCCTGGTTGAACGACCGCACGCTGTACCACAACCGCGGCGACTCCACCTTCGCCGGCGAGTCCAGCGAGTACGGCGATTTTGTCGGCCTCGACGACCTGTTCACCGAGAACCCGAAGGTCGTCGACGGCATGATCGACGTCTACAAGGCCTGGGTCGACCTGGGCATCGACGGCTTCCGCATCGACACCGTCAAGCACGTGAACACCGAGTTCTGGCAGAAGTTCTCCCCTGCCATCCAGGCCGAGGCGAACCGCATCGGCAACCGTGACTTCTTCATGTTCGGCGAGGTCTACGACGCTCGTCCGGAGTACATGTCCACCTTCACGACGAAGGCCGCACTGCCCGCGACGCTCGATTTCGGGTTCCAGGCGCAGGCTCAGGCGTTCGCGCAGGGGAAGGCGACCACGAACCTGCGGGACCTGTTCATCGCCGATGACTACTACACCGACACCGACTCCAACGCCTACCAGTTGCCAACGTTCCTGGGGAACCACGACATGGGCCGGCTCAGCTACCTGCTGGACGCCAGCAGCAGTTCGAGTGCCGACCTGCTTCGCCGGGTGAAGCTGGCCAACGCGCTGATGTACCTCACCCGCGGCCAGCCGATCGTCTACTACGGCGACGAGCAGGGCTTCATCGGTTCCGGCGGCGACAAGGCTGCGCGCCAGGACATGTTCGCGACGTTGACGAAGTCCTACGCAAACCAGGACGTGCTCGGCGACACCCCGGGCGCAAAGGACCGGTACAACACCGACGCCGTGTTCTACCGCTTCATCCGCAAGTTGGCAGCCCTGCGGGCGGCCAACCCCGGCCTCACCGACGGTGCCCAGATCCACCGGTATGCCTCGAACGGCGCAGGCATCTACGCGTTCTCGCGGGTCGACCGGCGCACCGGCATCGAATACGTGGTGGCCCTGAACAACGCCACCTCCACGAAGACGGCGAACTTCGCCACCTTCAACTCCCACGAACGGTTTTCCCCGCTCTACGGCGCCAACCGGCCGCTGCTCAGCGACGCCGAGGGTCGCGTCACCGTGCGTGTGCCGGCCATGTCGGCCGTGGTGTACAAGACGCACACCCGGGTCGACCGCGGGCAGCATCCGACCACCGTGACCATGACCTCACCGCAGCCCGGTGGTGCACTGGCCGACCGCACCGAGATCGGCGCGACCCTGAGCAGCAACACCTTCGCCCAGGCCAGCTTCTTCTTCCGGCCGGTCGGCACGTCGAAGTGGCAGCCGCTCGGCACCGACGACAGCGCCCCGTTCCGGGTCTTCCACGATGTGTCCGGTTACCCCACCGGCACGATGCTGGAGTACCGGACGGTCGTGCGGGACGCCGCCGGACGGACCTCCGCCGATGCCACCTACGGCATCGTCGGGAAGCCCGAGACCAGCGGCGGCGGCGACGGCAACGTCGGCACGATCACGCAGCCGAAGCAGGTCACCGTGCCGGGAGACCACAACAGCGAGATGGGGTGCGGTGGCGATTGGGATCCCGCCTGCACCCAGGCCCAGCTCACCTACGACCAGGCCGACCAGGTGTGGAAAGCCAGGTACGAGACCCTGCCGGCCGGCCACTACGCGTACAAGGTGGCCATCGACGGCTCCTGGGACGAGAACTACGGCGATGGTGGTGTGCCCAACGGCAGCAACATCTCCTACACCAACCCCGGCACCGTCCGATTCTTCTACGACCACCGCACGCACTACGCCACGTCCGACGCCCAGGGCCCCTTGATCACCGCGCCGGGAACGTGGAACACCGAGCTGGGGTGTGCCACCGACAAGGCACCGACCTGCATGCGTCCGTGGTTGCAGGACCCCGACGGTGACCATACCTACACGTGGGCGACGAGCTTGCTGCCGGCCGGGGGCTACACGTTCAAGATCGCAGAGGACTTCGCAGCCGACCAGACCAGCTGGTACCCCCAGGGCGCCAACAGCGATGTGTCGGTCACCGTCCCTGCGGACGGGCTGGTGGTGCGGGTCACTTATAACCGGACGACCCACGAGGTGAACACGTCGGTCACCCGGGCGAACACCGCACCTGCGCTCACGAAGGATCGTGGCGTCTGGGTGGCGCCCGACCTGATCGCGTGGCCCGCCGACGCGCTCGGTGACATCGAGCCGCGGCTGGCGCAGTTCCGGCTCTACTGGGGCGCGAAGGGTGCCCTGGCCGTTGACGCTGAGGCCATCGACGGCGGCCGGTCGGTGCGGTTGAGCTACGACCCTGCGGGGTTGCCCCCCTCCGTCGTGCAGGCCAAACCCGGTCTGGCCGGCTATCTCGCACTGCGGCTCGACCGGAGAACCGTCGGGCGCTTGCCCGGGATCACCTCCGGCGACGTGGCCGTCGGTGCGTTCTTTGGCACGAGGCTGATCGACGCCGGTCTGCTCGAGACCACCGGCGTCGACTGAGGGCAGACGACAATGCGGCGGACGGGCCATTGGCCCGTCCGCCGCATCCACGTCTGCTGCGATCTGGTAGTCCTCAGGTCAGTCGCTGCCAGCCTTTTCGGCCTCGCAACCGGTAGCGCCTGCTCCCCCCTGTAGGAGAGATCCTAGGGAGTCGTGTGCGTGCCCGTCTGTCCCCCCTGAGGGTGACATCATTCTCCGGCCTCCGGCGAGGTGGATGCGGAGGCCTTCGCCACGGGTTCGACGGTGGCCGGGACGCGGCGCGCACGACGGCGACGCCAGATCGCCACCGGGATCCCGATCGCGGCAACGAGGACGAGGAATGGGAGAACCGCTCCCACGATGGTCAGCAACACGCGACTGCTCGTCACAAGGGCGTTCCATCCCGCTGCCAGCCCGGCGAGGAAGCCCGGGGTCTCGGCCTCGACGACAGCCTCCGGTGTCTGCAGGGAGATGGTGATGGGCGACTGCGCCACCCGTCCGGCCAGCGCCTTCTGCTGGGCGAGCAGCGAATCGCGTTCCTCGATGCGCGAACTCAGCTCGGCCTCGAGCTGGGTCAGCTCCGTGATGCTGCCGGCCTTCTTCGACAGCTCATTGAGGCGGGCGATGGAGCCCTCGAGGGCCTTGACCCGGGAGGCGACGTCGGCGACCTGCGTGGTGACGTCATCGGAGGAGATCACCCTGCTGGTGATGGTGCCCATCGACTTCAGCTGCTCGAGGGTGCTGTCCAGGCGGTCGGAGGGCACCGAGATCACCATGGTCGAGGTCGGGATGCTGATGCCTTTGGCGTCAACCCTGCTGACCAGGTTCTCGGTGGTCACGACGCCGCCCATCGCCGTCGCAAGGGCGCGGAGCTTCGTCGCTGCGGCCTCCACGTCGGACACAGTGAGCCCGACGCTGGCGGTGCGGGCGATCTGAACCTGCACGGTGCCGGAGTAGCCGCCGCCCTCCCCGGGCTTGGCCTGTGGGACGGAAGAGTCCTCCGCCGTGACGTCAGCCGCACGACCGTTGGCCTGCTCTGCGGTGCCGGCTGCCGGCTGGCTGGCCCCGACGGCGGAGCAACCACCGACGACGAGGACGAGGGGAACGACGGCTGCGATGCCGATACGGCGCAAGGTGCTCATGCCCTACCCACGATGCGGCCGGCGCTTGCGTTGCGGGAATTGCTGGTGGACAGCCAGTTGTTGCCGGATCGTGATCTCGGCGAGACTGGGCAGGTGACTGCACAGACCTATGACGTTGTGGTGATCGGGGCCGGGCCGGCCGGGGAGAACGCCGCCGACTACGCGATCCGCGGCTCCTCGCGCACCGCCCTGATGGTGGAGCGGGAACTGGTGGGCGGCGAATGCTCCTACTACGCCTGCATTCCGAGCAAGGCGATGCTGCGGCCGGTTGAGGTGCGGGCCACCGCCCAGCACCTCGGTGGGCTGCCGGACGACATCCCGCTGGACATTCCCGCGCTACTGGCCCGGCGCGATTACTGGGTCTCCGACTACAGCGACGCCGGGCAGGCGAAGTGGGCGGAGGGGGCCGGTATCGACCTGGTGCGTGGCACCGCCAGGCTCATCGGCGAGCGTCGTTTGCTGATCACCTCCGGGGACGGCACACGCAAGGTGGAGGCACGGCTCGCTGTGGTGGTCGCGACCGGGTCGAGCCCGGTGATCCCGGCCGCCTTCGCCGGCGTGAGGCCCTGGAGTTCGCGCGACGCCACCGGCATTACGGAGGTACCGTCCTCGATCGCCGTGATCGGCGGCGGTGTGGTATCGGTCGAGGCGTGCCACTGGCTGGCTGCCCTCGGCGCGAAGGTCACGCTGCTCGTGCGCGGCGAGCGCTTGCTCGACCGGTTTGAGCGCTTCGCTGCCGACCTCGTCGTCCAAGGGCTGCGCACGGCGGGCGTTGACGTGCGGTTCGGTGCCCAGGTCACTGCCGCCGGCCGCGACGGCGCAGCCGACACCGGGCTCGGGAAGGTGCATGGCGGCCCGGTGACGCTCACCGTGGGCGGCGCCGAGGAGAAGTTCGCCGAGGTATTGGTGGCGACTGGCCGCAAGCCGGCGACAGACGAGCTCGGCCTCGACAGCGTCGGGCTGACCGCCGCCGACTTCGCAAATCCTGCGGCGCGGCCGGATTGGCTGCACGTCGTCGGCGACGTCGGCGGACAGGCTCCGTTGACCCACTGGGGCAAGTACAAGGCCCGTCTGGTGGGTGACCTGATAGCCGCCCGCGCGGACGGGCTGCCCGACCCGGACGTGCCCAACAAGGTGCCGGTGCCGCAGGTGGTCTTCACCGACCCGCAGCTGGCCTCGGTGGGGATCACCGAAGCGGACGCGGCGGCGCAGGACATCGACGTGGAGTGCGTCGAGGTCGACCTCACCAGCGCGTCCGGCACCGCCCTGCTGCGGGACGACGCCGGCGGCAAGGCAAAGCTCGTGTTCGCGGCGGGCGGGGGCGGCCTCCTCGGGGCGACGTTCGCCGGCACGGAGGTGGCCGAGCTCTTGCACGCCGCAACGGTGGCGATCGTCGGGCACTTGACACCCGACCAGCTGTGGCACGCCGTCCCGTCGTACCCGACGGCCAGCGAAGTGTGGCTGCGCCTGCTGGAGGCCTACCGGACACACTGACCACCGCGGGGCGGCAACTGCCACTGCCCGAGCACGTTCTGGACGAGGAAGCCTTGGTCGGCCAGCTGGTCGAGCAGGGCGAGGCAGGTCGGCAGCGCCACGCCGGCCTTCAACGCCAGGTCGCCCGCGCCAAGGCTGCCCCTGCCGGGAACGGCCTCGAATACCCGCAGCTCGTCTGCGCTGAGTTCATCGGTTGGTCGCCGCTCTGAGGGCGGCCGCGGGTTGGCCCGGCCCAGTGGTGAGAGCAGCTCAAGGACGTCACTGGCCCTCGCGACAAGGATCGCCTCGGACTCCCGGATCAGCAGGTGTGGCGTCACCGACGTCGCGCTGGTCACCGGCCCGGGCACCGCCATCACGATGCGCCCGAGCACGTTCGCCCACGTCACCGTGTTACGGGCGCCGGAGCGCGCGGCTGCCTCCACCAGCACCGTCCCGGGAGTGAGCGCTGCGATCAAGCGGTTTCTCGCAAGGAATCGGACACGGGTCGGGTGCTCGCCGGGAGCGAGTTCGCTGACCACCACGCCCCGCTCAGCGATCCGGTCGAACAGCGGACGGTGTCCCGTTGGGTACGGCTGGTCCAGCCCGCCGGCCATCACGGCAACCGTTGGCGTGCGGCCGGCAAGACAGCCGCGGTGAGCGGCAGCGTCGATGCCGTAGGCGCCGCCGGAGAAGATTGACCGCCCGGACTCCGACAGTTCGGCAGCCAGTTCGGCAGCCACCGTGTCGCCGTACGGCGTGGACGCGCGAGAACCCACCACGGCCACGGACTGCGCAGCCAGTTCCGCGAGGTCTCCCCCTCCCGCCAGCCACAGGCCGAGCGGTTCGCCGGAGAGTTGGTTGACCGGCTCGCACCCGGCGAGGTCGGACAGGGGGGCCGGCCATTCCGCGTCGCCCGGAATGACGAACCGCAGGCGCTCGGCCCGGGTGCGCTCGCGCAGCTCCCCCGGCTTCACAGTGCGGGCGCGCAAACCCAGCGGCAGCTCCGACCCCGGCCGCGTCAGGCTGGCCCACACCTGCGCCGCGCCGTACTCGGCAACCGCCTCTGCGACAGCCGGATGCCCGGGCTCGACGACGGCGGCCAGGCACATCCGTGCGTCCCTCTCTTCGATCACAGCGCCACCCCTTCCCCGCGCCGCATGGCCAGGGCCGTGTGCAGTTGCTCGCGGGTCGGTCGGGCGTCCCCGGCAAGGTCGGCGATCGTCCACGCCAACCGGAGCACCTTGTCAACGCCTCGAGCCGACAGGCGCCCGCGGGCAACGGCTGCGTCGAGCAGTTCGGAGCCGTCCGGCAGGGGAAGTCGCTTGCGCAGTGCGGGGCCCGGCACCTCGCCATTGGTCCGCCAGCCGCTGGGTGCGAGGCGGTGGCGCTGCCGGTCCCTCGCAGCGAGCACCCGCTCGGCCACGACTGCACTCCCCTCGCCCGGTGGGTGGTGGGCACCGAGCAACGCTGCCCGCACCTGGCGCAGCTGCTGGTGGATGTCTATCCGGTCAAGGATCGGCCCCGAGATCCGGGTGGCGTAGCGGCGTACGGCCATCGGGGCGCAGCGACAGTTCCCGTCGGGGACGCCGGCCTGGCCGCACGGGCACGGATTGGCTGCCAGTACGAGCTGGAAGCTGGCCGGGTACGTCGCCGTGGCCACGGCCCTGCCCAACACGATCCGGCCCGACTCCAGCGGCACGCGCAGCGCCTCCATCACCCGCGGCGAGAATTCCGGCGCCTCGTCCAGAAACAGAACCCCTCGGTGTGCCCGCGACACCGCTCCAGGCAGCGCGATTCGCGCGCCCCCGCCCACCAGACTGGCTACAGAGGCCGAGTGGTGCGGGTCGGCGTACGGCGGGCGGCGCACCAGACCGCCGTCGAGGTTGAGCCCTGCGAGGGAGTGCACAGCGGACACCTCCAACGCCTCCGACGGTTCGAGGTCGGGCAGCAGCCCGGGCAGGCGTTCGGCCAGCAGCGTCTTGCCCACCCCGGGCGGGCCGTGCAGGAACAGGTGGTGGCGTCCTGCTGCAGCCACCTCAAGGGCCCACTTGCCCTCCACCTGGCCGACGACGTCGGCGAGGTCCAGGGGCGGCCCAGCGTCCTCCTCTGGCACGGACGGCGGCGGGGCGAGCGCGCCCGGCCCGCCGCGCAGGATGTCGAACAGGTCGGCGAGATCGGCGGCGCCGGCGATGCCCAGCCCTTCGACCAGGGCTGCCTCGCGCAGCTGGCCGGCCGGCACGATCACCCGTCCGAAGCCGCGCCGCACCACTGCCAGCAAGGCGGGCAGCAGCCCCCGCACCGTGCGGACGCGGCCGTCGAGCCCCAGCTCGCCGAAAAGGGCCATGCCCTCCAGGGCCGCTGGATCGAACCGGCGTGCGGCTGCTGCGACGGCCGCCGCGATGGCGAGGTCGTAGTGGGAACCGGCCTTTGGCAGGGTGGCCGGCGAGAGGTTGATGGTGACCGGGTCCGACGGCCATCCGAACCTGGCAGACGCCATCGCGGCGCGGCACCGGTCCCGCGCCTCGTAGAGGGCGGTGTCGGGCAGGCCGACCATGGTGGTACGCGGCAGGCCACTGCTGATCGCCGCCTCGACCTCGACCATGGTGCCTTCGACGCCGACCAGCGCCACCGACCACGCCCGCGCCTGGCTCACCGGCCGATTCCCGGCACGTGGGTGATGATCGGTGGCGCCTCCCGGGACAGCAGCACGCCCACCCCGTCGAACCGGATGTGCGCGACTGGCTCCGACTGGGCCCGCAGCCAGTGCAGCGCCACCTCCCGCAGCTTGGCCACCTTCGCTGCGGTGATGCCTTCCAGCGGCGGGCCGAAGCCGAGGCCGGTGCGGCACTTCACCTCGCAGAAGACCACGACCGGCTCCGGGACCGGGTCGATGGCAATGATGTCGAGTTCGCCCGCAGGACAGCGCCAGTTACGCTCCAGCACCTGCCAGCCGAGCCCGGCCAGGTAGCGCGCAGCCAGCTCCTCCCCGATGTGCCACACCTCAGCCCTGCCCACGGCCACCACCTCCACCGGGGACTATCGGCAGCGGCCTGGCGCAGGCGTCACCTCCTTGCGTCCTGTGGACGAGAGGAGCGGTGATCCACAGCTCAGAGGTTGTCTGGCACCTTCAGGTCGCTGTGCGCGATCTCCTCGATGGAGACGTCGCGGAACGTGAGCACCTTGGCGCTCTTCACGAACCTGGCCGGCCGGTACATGTCCCACACCCAGGCGTCGCCGAGCTTGATCTCGAAGAACGTCCGTCCGCCTTCGCCCTTGGCCTCCATCTGCACATCGTTGGCCAGGTAGAAGCGGCGTTCGGTCTCCACCACGTACCGGAACATGGGCAGG
>JADGPA010000067.1 GCA_017882685.1 Propionibacteriaceae bacterium
GTCGCCAACCGGGTGATCGACATCTTCGACGAACCGTTCACCATCGACGGCCACCAGCTGTTGATACGGCCCAGCGTCGGACTCGCCGTTGCGTCAGCCGAGGATCCTGGCGTCTCCGCGGACGGATTGCTCAAACAGGCCGACGTGGCGATGTATTCGGCGAAACGCGCCGCAGTGGGCGGCGTCCACACCTTCACCCCGGACATGCAACTGATCGATATAGGAGAGCTGGATCTGCCGCGGTAGCAGAACGGCACGGCGGGTAGCACCGAGGCGGCGTCGGCTGCCCGCCGGAAGGCGGCTTACGCCATGCGCGTGGGCGTGTTACGACGCGCCGAAACGTGGTTCCGATGCGTCGTCGCCGTTAGACCGAAACGAGCTGGTCGTTTCGGTACAGGCTCGCGATTGGCTCCCCGGCACCCTCGATGGTGGGTTCGATGTGGATGCGGTCACCGCTGACCCGCGTCACGACACCAGGAACCACCCGATCGCCAAACCGGACATTGGGTTAGCTCGTGCCCGCCGCGATCACCTGGTCCACCTCGAGGGCCCGGCTGGCCATCTCGGCGTGTGCCTTGTCTAGCGCCTCGGCCTGATCTTCATCGGCCTTCATCAGCGCCTCGATGTTGAAGCCGGCCATGTCGTGGACACCCATGTCCGTGAAAGCCTTCTGCACCTTGTCGCCCCACAACCCGATGTCCTTGACGATCGGCACAATACGGCTGAACAGGTGCGAGCGGAACTGGATCATCAGCGGCGACGTGTCGACCCACTCGGCACACGCTTGGACGTCGAGGCCGAGGGTCTCGAAAACCTCCTCGCCGCGGAACCGGTCACGCATCAGGTAGCAGGCCTCCACGACGAACTCTTCACGCTCGCCACGCTCGGCGTCGGTCAGCGCGGAGTAGTAGTCCTTCAGCGAGATTCGGCCGAAGGCGACGTGGCGGGCCTCGTCCTGCATGACATAGGCCAGCAACTGCTTGGCCAGCGAGTCCGGCGCCGCCATGTCCCGCAGCACCCCGAAGGCGGCCAGAGCGAGCCCTTCGATGAGAACCTGCATGCCGAGGTAGGGCATGTCCCAGCGCGAGTCGCGCAGGGTGTCCTCCAGCAGCGCGGTCAGGTTCGTGTTGATCGGGTAGACCAGGTCGACCTTCTCCTGCAGGAACCGCGAGAAGGCCTCGACGTGCCGGGCCTCGTCCATGGTCTGGGTGGCCGCGTAGAACTTGGCATCCAGGTCCGGGACGACCTCGACGATCTTGGCCGCGCACACCATCGCACCTTGCTCGCCGTGCAGGAACTGCGAGAACTGCCAGGCCTGAAAGTGCTGACGCATCTCGGCGCGACGTGAGTCGTCCGCGGCGTCCCACATCGGGCTGCCGAACAGCGGATGGAACTCGTCGGGCAGCCCCACCGGGTTCATCGGGTCGACCTCTTGCGCCCAGTCGATGCGCGACTGCGCATCCCACTGCTTGTCCTTGCCCTTCTGGTACAGGGAGAGGAGCCGGGCGCGTCCCTCGTCGTACTCCCACGTGAAGCGCGCGTCTCCGGTGCTGGGGACCTCCCACGAGTACGGCGTGGGCACTTCGGTGTACTTGTCCCTCGTTGTCATGCGCAGCCGCCCTCCTGGCGTTGTGTGATCGTTGTGAGCGAAACGTATCGCCATGGGCCTGCATAAGGAACGAGTAGCGCACTACCTAATCGCCGCCTCCGGTTGAAGCGTGTTACTCGTCCGACGACCTTGCTTCCTCCGTCGTCGCTGGGCTCGGTCGCAAGACGAGCTTGGGTAAGGCCCGTCAGTTATCGGGCCGCTCCGGTTCGCGGAACCCTAATCCTTAGGCCGAGGGCATGGCGGATCAGCCGGGGAAGGTCTGATGGGCGCAGTCGTAGCGTGCGCGACCTGTGGCACCGGACTGCGCGAGAACGCCCGCTTCTGCGACAGCTGCGGATCGGCGATCACCTCCTCACCTCGGGTAGCCGAGTACAAGCAAGTCACGGTGCTGTTCGCCGACGTGGTGCATTCGATGGACATCGCTTCGGCCGTAGGGGCGGAGCGGTTGCGCGAGATCATGGCCGGGCTGCTGGACCGGGCTGCGGAGGTCGTGACACGGTACGGCGGCACCTTGGACAAGTTCACCGGCGACGGCGTCATGGCCGTGTTCGGTGCCCCGATCGCCCTGGAGGACCACGCGCTGCGGGCGTGCCGGGCCGCCCTCGACATCCACAGCGGCATCACCGATCTGGCTGAGGAGGTGTCCCACCGGGATGGTGTGGATCTTCAGCTGCGGATTGGGTTGAACTCCGGGCAGGTGATCGCCGGGGAGATCGGCTCGGGCCGTGCCGGATACACCGCGATCGGGGAACAAGTCGGCCTGGCCCAGCGGATGGAATCGGTCGCACCGCCCGGTGGGGTGACGCTGAGCGCGTCCACCGCTCGGCTGGTTGAGGGCGTAGCGGACTTGGGTGACCCGGAGTTCGTCCATATCAAGGGCACTGATCAACCGGTCGCCGCCCAGCGGCTGCTGGGCCTGTCAGACCGCGATCGTCCGATCGCAGGTGCTGAGTCGACTCTGGTGGGTCGACGGTGGGAGATGACCGCTGTCGAGGGCCTACTGCAGCGTGCCATCGACGGGCACGGCGCGGTGGTGACCGTGGTGGGTTCCCCGGGCATCGGCAAAAGCCGTCTGGTGCGCGAGGTCACTGCGATGGCCGCCGCCCGGGGTGTCGAGGTGTTCTCGGCCTACTGCGAGTCCCACACCACCCAGGTCCCCTTCCACGTCGTGGCACGGCTACTGCGGGCGACCACCGGCGTGAGGGGTCTGGACCGTCCCGCCGCCCGCGCCCGGATCCGCGCCCAACTCCCCGACGCCGACCTCGAGGATCTGCTGCTCTTCGAGGACCTGCTGGGCATCGCCGACCCCGAAGTGGAGCTGCCCAAGATCGATCCGGATGCCCGGCGGCGGCGACTGACCGCACTGGTCAACACCGCATCCCTCGCCCGGGAAGCACCGACGGTCTATGTCATCGAGGACGCGCACTGGATCGACGAGGTCAGCGAATCGATGCTGGCCGATTTCTTCGCGGTGATTCCGCGGACCCCCTCGCTGGTGCTGATCACCTACCGACCCGAATATCGAGGTGCGCTAAGGCAGGTGCAAGGTGCCCAGACCATCGCCCTTGCGACACTGAGCGATCCGGAGACGGCAGCAGTGGTCGCGCACCTGCTCGGGCCGGACCCCTCGGTCGGCGGGCTGGCCACCCTGATTGTCGAAAGGTCAGCCGGGAATCCGTTTTTCGCCGAGGAGATGGTACGCGACCTGGCCGAGCGCGGTGTCCTGCAGGGACAAGCAGGCCGCTACGTCTCGACAGCCGATGTGGCCAGGGTCAGCATGCCCGCCACCGTGCAGGCCGCCATCGCCGCCCGCATCGACCGCCTGGACCCGGCCGCCAAACGCACCCTGAACGCGGCAGCGGTGATCGGTTCGAGGTTCAGCCACGACCTGCTCAACACGTTGGGCGTTGACCCCGACCTGGGGGACCTCGTGAGGGGCGAGTTCCTGGACCAGGTCAGCTTCACCCGCAACCCCGAATACGTATTCCACCACCCGCTGATCCGCACCGTGGCCTACGAATCCCAACTGAAGTCGGATCGCGCCGACGTGCATCGGCGGCTGGCCGCCGCGATCGAAGCCCGCGATCCCGCCTCGGCTGACGAGAACGCCGCGCTGATCGCCGAACACCTTCGAGCAGCCGGTGATCTCCACGCCGCCTACGGCTGGCACATGCGGGCCGCCCGATGGTCGACCTTCCGCGACATCGGCGCGGCCAAGACCAACTGGCAACCAGCCCGCCAGATCGCCGACCAACTGCCCCCCGACGATCGCGACCGGCTCGCCATGCAGATCGCGCCCCGCACCATGCTGTGCGCAAATGCCGTCCGCATCGGTGGCACCGTCGCCGACATCGGTTTCGACGTACTGCGCGAGCTGTGCAGCGCCGCCGGGGACAAGCCGTCACTGGCCATCGCCATGGCCGGACTGGTCGGGGCGCTGACCTTCAACGACCACATGGCCGAGGCTGCGCAACTGGCCACCGAATGCACCGCACTGATCGAGTCCCTCGACGACCCTGTCCTGACCGTCGGGCTGCTGCCGGGAACCATAATGGCTAAATACCAAGCCGGTGACATGGTCGACACCCTTCGGTTGGCACAGCGCGTCATCGACCTCGCCGACGGCGACGCCACCATGGGCAGGCTTGTCCTCGGATCACCGCTAGCGTTTGCGCAGTGGTATCGCGGTGCCGCCGAATGGTGCCTAGGTCGGCCCGGATTCCGGAAACACCACGACCAGGCCCTGGCTACAGCCCGTCCCGTGGACCCGATCACCTTTGCACTGGTAGTCATGTACAAGTACTGCGGCATTGTCCACGGGGTGTACCTGCCCGACGACACCGCGCTGCGGGACACCGCAGACGCACTAGCGATCGCCCAACAGTCCGGTGACCCCGTCGCGCTCGCCTCCGCCCTGCTTGCTCGCGGCATCACCCTGGCCCACCGCGACGGTCCGGAATCTGAGGCCGGGTACGACCTGCTCGCCAATGTCCGCACCACGGCCCTGGCCCACCAGTTCCCCCTCGTCACGCTGCCGGTCGTCGACCTCCAGACCGCCCAGCGGATGGCCCGAACCACCGACATCGACAGTGCGATCGAGCTGGCCCGGGCTGCCCTGGACAACCTGGTCGCCTCCGGCGACCTCGTCTGGCGCGGGGTGGCGACCAGCACACTGGTCGAATCCCTGCTGCGCCGCGGTAACGACGGTGACATCGCCGAAGCACAGGCCGCGATCGACACGCTGGCCGCCGTGCCCACCGACCCGGGGTTCGTCCTACACGAACTGCCCCTCTTGCGGATGCGGGCACTACTCGCACGCGCCCGGGGCGACGACGACGGCTACCGGGACTTCGCTCATCGGTATCGAACGATGGCCACA
>JADGPA010000068.1 GCA_017882685.1 Propionibacteriaceae bacterium
GCGCGTCGGGTTCCATCAGGAACTCCCAGGTGAGGCCGTGCGCCAGCAGGATCAGGAGCATCAGCAGCACAGAGGCCACCTGCAGCGGGCCGGCGCCGATCAGCTGGGCGAGTTCGAGGAAGGCGCCGAGCACGACGATCGCCGCGTAGAGCACCGGCGCCAGCCACCGGAACCTTCGGAACGGTCCGACATGGCTGGGAGACTCGACCGCGACTAGCTTGATCGAGGTCACCAGCCCGACGATCGAGGTGAGGCCGAAGCTGATCCGCCACATCAGCGGGTTGTCAGGGTTCACCTGGGACATCATGCTCATCACGCCGGGCAGCAGGAACGACAGGTAGGCGCCACCGGCCAAGCGGCGGAGGCGGCGGTCGTTGCGCCACTCGTCATGCTTCTCGATTGCCGTCCACCACAGCCCGACCAGCGTGAAACACGTCACGGACATGAGCGCGTAGAAGGTGGTGAGGTCCATCGATCCATCTTCGTCCAGACCGGCGGCAGCGCAGCGGGACACAATTCGGCATTGCCGCGCCGGGGACGGTTTGCCTCGGACGAGGATCCGGGCTCAGTGACGGGGGGCGTTCACCAGGGCGAGGACGGCCCCGGCATAGGCGTCGGCGGCGTCGTCTGCTGTGAAAAGCCGCTCCGGCTGCCCGGGGATCTCGGCCAGCACCTGGTAGCTGGCTGTGCTCGACCGGGCGAGGCTGCGGAACGACGAGCCGAGCAGCTCGCGCAGCTGGTCCTCCCGCGGCAGCCAGAGCGCCTGCTCGAGTTGCACCGAATCCAGCGCCCACTCGGTGGTGCCGTTGAACGCCAACAGCGTCCCGGTGGGGTACTCCCGTGCCTCCACCACCATGTCGGCGACGGTGAACACCTCACTGGACATCTCATCGGTGCGAACGGTGAAACGGTCGCCGGCCTGCGGAGACCAGCGGACGCCAGCACGGCTCAGGTCCTGGGCAGCTGTCAGGGAGATCACCTTCGCATTATGCGTCGGCTGGATCGTTCAGACCATGCCCAGCGCCAGGCCGACGGCGAACAGGGGGCCAGGATCGCCGCGTCCAGTGTGCCCTCGGGCTAGGGCTCGATCCGCATCGGTATACCGGTCTCACGCTCGGAGACCTGCCAGAGGATGGCGATGGCTCCGTCGGCGCCAGGTCGCAACAGCGGCAGGCGCACTGGCGGGCCGAAGTTGGCGTACCGCGGGCCATAGAGCTCGCCTCCCCGAGCGGCCGGGTCGGTCGCCGCCCGGAGTTGTGGCATCGCCCCGTCGGCAGGAGTCATGCCCGTGCGCGCGGCCAGCCAGCGCCACAGCGGCCCGCTGGCGCCGACGCCGCCCTCACGCTCGGTGACGACCTGCAGGTCGGTGTGCGAAAGGCCGGGGTGGGCCATCAGGCTTTGGGCAGTGACACCGGCGCGCTCGAACTCGCGCTGCAGGCCGAGGGCGAAGTGGTAGTTGGCGAGCTTGGACTGCCCGTACGCCTTCCACGGGTTGTAGGTGCCGCCCAGGTGAGGGTTGCGCGGATCGAGAGGCGTGCCCATGTGGTGTGCGGTGCTGGTCACAGAGACCACCCGGGCGCCCGGCGCGGCCAGCAGCGTGGGCATGAGATGGGCCGTGAGCGCCCAGTGGCCGAGGTGGTTGACGCCAAGCTGCATCTCGAAGCCGTCGGCCGTCTCGCGCTCGGGCGTCGCCATCACCCCGGCGTTGTTGACCAGGATGTCGACCTTCTCGTTGGCGGCGATGATCGTGTCGGCGGCTGCCCGGATGGAGGCGAGGGAACCGAGGTCGAGGTCGACCAGCTCAAGGCTCGCCTCCGGCGTCTCACGGCGGATGCGGGCGATGGCGTCCGCTGCTTTCTCCTGGTTCCGGACGGCCATCACCACGTGGGCACCCCTCGCGGCCAGCACGGACGCGGTCTCCACACCCAGCCCGCCATTGGCGCCGGTGACGACGGCGGTCCGTCCACTGAGGTCGGGGATGTCGGCTGCGGTCCAGCTCACGATGTCTCCTGTGCGCGCGGACCCATCGGATCCCTGTCTGGAACCTACCCGCGTACGGACGTCATCGGCGGCGTGCGGGTTCGGAAACTCGCACCACTCCTTGCGACCCCCCGTTACTTTTCGGCGTCCTGAATCGATTACCCAAGTGAGGCGGTCGAATGGCCTCGCGAGACGAGGGCGTCTGCGGGTTTCGTTCGGCTGCGCCACCCCGATTGAAAGGCAAGTATGTCCAACCTCAGATCGACCCTGGCCAAGGCTGTCGTGATCCCTATCCTCCTGGCCCTTTCGCTCACGGCGTGCTCGACCGGCGAGGCCGGCACGTCCCCCCAGTCGTCTTCGGTCGTTGCCGGAAGCCAAACCGGCACCCAGGCATCCGCCCAGACCCTCGCGGTGAAGAAGTACAAGATGTCCACGGTGAAGAAGCACCACACGAAGACGAACTGCTGGAGCGTCGTCGGCAAGAACGTCTACAAGCTGACCTCCTTCATCAAGAAGCACCCGGGCGGCCAGAAGCGGATCATCGCCATGTGTGGCAAGAACGCCACGTCCAAGTTCCGTGGCCAGCACGGCACGGGTGGCC
>JADGPA010000069.1 GCA_017882685.1 Propionibacteriaceae bacterium
CAGCGGCACCAATGGGCGATGAGTGACCGAGATCACCCGGGCCAGCGGTGGGAGGGTGGCCAACAACTCGGCGACGAAGCCATCGATCACCTCGGCCGCCCCCTGGGCTTCGACGAAGACCCTCAGGTCATCGTTGCCGCACAAGCCAGTGATCCTGTGCCGAGCAGCCACATTCGCCACGTGAGGACGGAAACCCACACCCTGAACCACTCCCCGCAGGAGATACTCCCGGCGTACGACGTCAGGCTGTGGTGCTGGGTGCATCGGAAGACCTCCGGTTGCGCCGATCCGGCTGCCTCGGCGTACTGGTCAGTATGGGACACTGATCGAGCCAGCGCCCAGCAGCTCCACGATGGACGCAGGTCACCGGGGAAGGTCCTCACTCGGGCACGAGGTGCTGCGGCGTCGCAGACTCAAGGCAACGAGTCCGCGCCCTAGTGACACCACGACCGGCGACCCTCTGGCCACCGAGCCCGCTACTGGCGCCGCCGGATCGACTGGCGACCTGCCGGATCGAAAGGAGTCCGCTATGGGACGCTTCCACAGGCACGACGACGGAACCGTACACACCCACGACCACGACGAGTCGAGCCATTCCCACGGCACGGAGGAGCACCCGGGGCACAGCCACGACCACGGCCAGGATGACCTCGGCGATCACTCCGGGTACGCCACCGGGCGGGCGCGCATCGAGATCTTGGAGGACATCTTCTCCGAGAATGACCGCTGCGCCGCTGCCAACCGCGCCGCCTTCGATGCCGCCGGAGTGAGGGTGATCAACCTCATGAGCTCTCCCGGCTCAGGCAAGACCACGTTGCTTCAGCGCACCCTCGCCGACCTCCAGGACCGCCTCCGCGTCGGCATCATCGAGGGTGACATCGAAACCCCGATCGACGCCGAGCGCCTGAGCGGCTACGGCGCCCAGATCTCCCTGCTCAACACCGGCAACGGCTTCGGCGGCGAGTGTCACCTCGATGCTCCGATGGTGGCCCGCGCGCTCGCCGCACTCGAGCTGAACACCCTGGACCTCGTGCTGATCGAGAACGTCGGCAACCTCGTCTGCCCGGCCGAGTTCGATGTCGGCGAGCATCGCAAGGCCATGGTCTACGCAATCACCGAAGGCGAGGACAAGCCCCTCAAGTACCCGGTCATGTTCCGCTCGGTGGCAGCCGTGGTGATCAACAAGATGGACCTGGCTCCGTACCTCGATTTCGACATGGACCTGTTCCGACGGAATCTGGCCACCGTGAACCCCTCTGCGAAGGTGTTCGAGTTGTCGGCACGTACGGGCGAAGGTGTGGCCGCCTGGGTCGCCTGGGCTGTTGGAACCTCGCTTCCGTGATGAACCGCACCATCAGGGGGTGCGTCGCGCCGCGACAGCCCTCGCCCCGACCTCTGAACGCTGAGTCGTCCAACCCAGCCGTAGCCTCTTGGAGGCGGCACAAAGGGGGTCTGACATGACACAGATGTCGGCCCTGGGCCACGCGGCGGGACCATTCAGCGCCAGGATCGTCGTCGAACGCGATGAGAACGGACGAACCGAGTCCGCCAGCCTGGACCTGGCCGGCTTGCCGCGGGTGGATGCCCTGCTGATCGGCCAGCCAGTCGCAGAGGTCCCGACTCTGGCGGAACGCGTCTGCGGGATCTGCCCGGCCGCTCACCACCTGGCGGGCATCCGGGCCCTCGAGGCGCTGGCCGGGCTGACGATGCTGCCTCCCACGGCCGAGTCCGTACGTCGCCTGCTGCACCACGGGTCCGCCGTCGCCACCCACGCCGGCAGGTTCGTGTCCTCGCACACGGAGGCGAGCCGGCTGCTACGCGCGTTCGGCAGGGCTGCGATGGCCGCTGCTGGGTCACCGGGGCACTTTCCGACCACGGCCGTCGTCGGGGGCGTGGTCGCTCCGGTTTCGGCCGCGGCTCGCGACGAGCTCGGCGCTCGGCTCGGGGCCGCCACCGCCGCGGCCATGGGCCTCGCCGATGCGCTCGTGGCCGATGACGAGCAAGGGTGCGAGTTCAGGGGTGCTGATGTCGCGCTGGCCGACCGCTCTGGACGACCGGATCTGCTCGGTGAACGACTGCGGGCAGTCACGGCAGACGGGGAAGTCGTGCATGCGGCGGCACCGGCCGACGATTGGGCGGCACTCATTGCCGAGGCCCGACCTGGCCGCGCCGCCCCGAGACCGTACCTGGTCAGCCTTGGTCCCGGTCGCGGCGACTACCGCGTCGGCCCCGTGGCTCAACTGCGCATTGGCGAACTCACCACCTTCATGGCCCGCCAGCTGCAGGAACGCTGGCTGGGCGCTGGCGGCAGCGCACGAGCGGCTCAGGCGATCATGATGCTGCACTCGGTGGAGGCGATCGGGGCACTGCTCGACTCCTCAGCACTTGTTTCCGGCCCGTCGACCACGGCTACGGCAGGCGTCCCGCGCGACGAAGGTGTGGGGTGGGTGGACGGCCCCCGTGGACTCCTCGTCCACCGGTACGTCTCAGCCGCCGACGGCGTCGCGAGCGCGGTCACCATCCTCACCCCCACTGCACAGAACGAACCGTGGCTGTCCGGTCTGCTCCGTGCCGTCATTGATGCTTCTCCCGCCGACGGCCCCGACCGTCTGGGTCTCGAGGACGCCATCCGAGAGGCCGACCCGTGCCTTCCATGCGGTTCGGCCCCACCCGGCACGATGGACCTCCAGGTGGACACCGTTATGATTCCGACGGTAGCCAGGACGGAGGGACGCTGAGATGTGCGTGTCGATTCCAGCACGGATCGTGGAGATTCTCGACATGGTCCCCCTCACGGCAGCCATCGACATCGGTGGGCGCGTGGGCCGGTGCTGCCTGACCTACCTGCCTGGGGCGAAGGTGGGCGACTACGTGCTGGTGCAGGCCGGCTTTGCCGTGGAACTGCTGGACGCTGAGGAAGCCGCAGAGTCGCTGGCAGCCTTCGCCGTCATCGACGCGGTGAACCACGGCATCTTCCCGGTTGCCACCGTGACTCGCTGAGCCGCTCGGCCGATCCAAGCGTGAGGGTGGAACGTGCACGAACTGTCGCTGTGCGAGTCGATCGCCCGAGCCGTGACCCGCGAGGCCGCTGGCCGTCGGGTGAGTTCCGTGCGACTGCGCATCGGCGCGTTGCGCCAGGTTGTCCCTGACACCCTCACGTACTGCTGGTCGATCACCAGTCGAGGGCCGATCTTGGACGGTTCGGTCTTGGAGATCGAACACGTGCCCGCGGAAATCGAGTGCCATGGCTGCGGCACTCGCAGTCAGCTGAGCCGGTTCAACGTGAGCTGCCCCGGCTGTGGGGGGAACGACGTCGCTGTGGTGGCCGGCGAGGAGATGCTGATCGTCTCGATCGACGTGGCCGAGACGCCGGACCTGTCCGCGAAGCCGCCTGATCAGGCTGCCGCAGAACGGCACTGACATGCGCGCAGTCGTCGCCAACGCTGGCGATGGCACACCCCGCTGCCAGCCTGAGTGAGCGAAGGCCCGCCGGCATCGATCGGGGCGGTCGCCGGGTTATGCTCGGCGGGTGAACCTCCAGGTCAGACTCGACCAGGGCCCGCTGGACATCGCCACGCACCTCGCGGCAGTCCAGGACCCGCGCGCCGGCGCAGTGGCTTCCTTCATCGGACTGGTGCGCAACCATGACCCCTCCGTGACCGGTGCGGTAGCCGCGCTGGAGTACTCAGCGCACCCCGACGCCGAGGGAGTCCTCCGAAGGCTTGCCGCCGAGGCGGCCGCGCGTGAAGGGGTGCTTGCCCTCGCGGTGAGTCACCGGATCGGGCTGGTCGGTGTTGGCGAGGCGGCCATGATCATCGCCGTGGCGACCGCCCATCGTGCCCTCGCCTTCCAGGTCTGCAGCGAGCTTGTCGAGTCGGTGAAGGCCGACTTGCCGGTGTGGAAGCGGGAGGTACTCGTCGACGGATCCCACGTGTGGGTGGGCCTCACCTGATGGGTGGAGCTTCTGCAGCCGCCGTCAGCGGTGGAACCTGCATGAGCTGTCGATGCTCAGCCGCCCGCGAACGGCGGCAGCACGTCAACGGTGACCCCGTCAGCCAACGACGTCTCCTCGTCGCGCACGTACACCCCATCGGCGAGTAGTGAGCAGCGAGCGAGCACCTTCTGCAGGCCCGGTCCATGCCGGTCCACCATCGCAGTAATGAGTGCGCCCACTGAATCGGCCGGCAACGCCTCGGTTTCGACCTCAGCGGCCTCGGCAGCGCCCGCGAAGTAGCGGACGATGACTTGGTTCACGTTGACCTCCTGACTCATGCCTCGTACGTAGTGACAGCTGGACTGGCGTCGGTGCCGCAACCGCCTAGGGCTCTCGGTGCCATTCCCCCGACCGCCCACCGGACTTCGCGATCAACCGGATGTCGGACATGGACGTGGATTTGTCGATCCCCTTGACCATGTCGATCACGGCCAGCGCGGCGACTGCCACGCCGGTCAGTGCCTCCATCTCGACGCCAGTACGGTCAGCAGTCCGTACGGTGACGTTGACGGCCACGCCTTCATCGGTGATCTCGAGGTCGACAGACACCCCGTGTATCCCGATCACATGGGCGAGCGGCAGCAGCTCAGCGGTGCG
>JADGPA010000070.1 GCA_017882685.1 Propionibacteriaceae bacterium
CCAGAGCCTGACCGGCTTCTACCACCCCTTGGACATGTTCGGTGAGTGGAACCGTGCCTACGGCTCGCACGGCTTCCTGCAGTACCAGTTCGTGGTGCCGCCGACCGCCGTCGCCGAGTTCACTTCTCTGATCCGCGACATCCAGGCGTCCGGGCACTACTCGGTCCTGAACGTGTTCAAGCTGTTCGGGGAGGGCAACGCCGCGCCGCTGAGCTACCCGATGGCCGGCTGGAACGTGTGCGTCGACTTCCCGATCAAGGCGGGGCTGCACGAGTTCCTGCACGGCCTCGACGCCCGCATCCTCTCCTTCGGCGGACGGCTGTACACCGCGAAGGACTCCCGCACGACCGCCGAGACCTTCCACGCGATGTACCCCGGCATCGACGGCTGGATCGCCACCCGGCGCCGCATCGACCCGCACGGGGTCTTCGCCTCCGATCTGGCCCGCCGGCTGGAACTGCTCTGAGAACCAGGAGAATTTTGTGATCGACGCCACCGGCAATCCCCAGACCGTCCTGCTCCTCGGCGGCACGTCCGAGATCGGGCTGGCCATCGTGAAGGAGTACCTCGCCAAGCAGCCGTTGCGGGTGGTGCTCGGCGTCCAGCCCGGCGACGAGCTGGCTGACGCGACCGTCGCCGACCTGACCGCAGCCGGCGCGACCGATGTGACGGCGCTGGACTTCGACGCCGTCGACTTCGACTCCCACCCCGGCGTGATCGACGCGGCCTGGCGGATCTCTGACATCGACGTGGCCATCGTCGCGTTCGGCCTGCTCGGCGACGCGGAGGAGCTGTGGCAGGACCAGGCCAAGGCCGTCCGGGCTGCGCAGGTGAACTACACCGGGGCTGTCAGCGTCGGCGTGCTGCTGGGCCAGAAGATGAAGGCGCAGGGCTACGGCCAGATCATCGCGATGTCGACGGTGGCCGGCGAGCTGGTGCGCCGCTCGAACTTCGTCTATGGCTCCACCAAGTCGGGCCTTGACTCGTTCTACCGGCTGCTGGGTGAGGCCCTTGCCCCGTTCGGGCCGAAGGTGCTGGTTGTGCGTCCCGGCCAGGTGCGGACGCGGATGTCGGCGCACATGAAGGAAGCCCCGCTCACTGTGGACGCCGAAGAGCTCGCCACCCAGGTCGTCGACGCCGCCCGCAAGGGCGCCAAGCTGATCTGGGTCCCTGCCCCCTTCAAGTTCGTGATGATCGCCCTGAAGCACATCCCGGCCCCGATCTTCCGCCTCCTGCCGCTGTAGACCGACCACCCCGCCCCCCCGAGTTGTCAGACTCTCACGGTGCTATAGCTCAGTGAGCTTCTGACAAGTCGGCGAAGGAGGTGACACTGCTTACTGATGACAACCCCAACACCCGGCTGGACGGGATCGTCTCGCCTGCCGTCGTGCTCGAGCTCGCCGACGGACGGTCGGTGGACCCGGTCTGGGTGAATCAGATCGGCGGGGTCACGTACGCCATCGATGGTGGGTCCGAGTACGTCAAGTACGGCCCGCCTCACGACGAGTTCGATCCGGACCCGGAGTTCGCCCGGTTGCGGTGGGTGAACGGCTTCGTCAACGCGCCTCGTCCCATCGATCACGGCGTGGACGTGCACGGTAACCGCTGGCTGCGCACGGTGGGGATTCCGGCGACGTCGGCCGTGCTGGCCGGCTGGCGTGACCGTCCGGACGTTGTCGTGCCGGAGCTCGGACGGGCCTTGCGGCGGTTCCACGACCTGGTGCCCGTCGACGAATGCCGCTGGGAGTTCTCGGTCGACGGGCGACTCGCTGCCACGTCCGTCGTGCCACCGCCGGCAGCGGAACGCCCGGCGCTGGACGCTGTGGTCTGCCACGGCGACGCCTGCAACCCCAACTTCCTGCTCGACGACGCCGGACAGTGCGTGGGCTACGTCGACCTCGGCATGCTTGGCGTGGGCGACCGGTGGGCCGACCTCGCGCCCGCGCTGCTCAGCCTCGGCTGGAACTACGGCGAGGGGTGGGAGCCAGCTTTCCTCGACGGGTATGGCATCGAGCGAGATGCGGCGAAGCAGGAGTTCTACACCTGGGTGTGGAACTCCATCTGATCAGGCCGGTTCAGCCAGTTCGGCATCCGAGCGCAGGATGCAGAACTCATTGCCCTCGGGATCGCACAGGACCACCCAGCCGGTGCCGGGGCCGTGGATGCCGCGGTGGTCGGCAATGTAGGTGGCGCCGAGCTTGAGCAGCCGGTCGAACTCCTCGTCGCGGGTGCGATCCGTGGGACGCAGGTCGAAATGCACCCGGTTCTTCACCGACTTGACCTCGGGCACCTCGATGAACAGGATCCGGTGGCCCTCGCCCTTGGGGATGATCAGGCACTCCTGATCTCCGGGCTCGTTTCGGTCGTCCGGGTCATCGGTGTACTTGAGCACCTTCTTCCACCAGTTGGAGAGGGCGTAGGCGTCCTGGCAGTCGATGGTGGTGTGGGAGATTCGGCTCGTCATCGGGCGAGTATCGCAGCCTGCGTCCGTCCCTGGTCAACATCTTTAACGATACAGACGCTCCGCCCTTGTTCTCTGTAACGATAAAGAACATCATGGAAGTACGGCAACGGAAGGGGGTGCGGAGATGGCCAGGGTTACTCAACAGGACATCGCGAAGGTGATGGGGGTCTCGGTCATGACGGTCTCCAATGCCTTCAACCGTCCCGACCAGCTGTCGCCGGACCTGCGGACCCGCGTGCTCGAGCGCGCGGCGAAGATGGGCTACACCGGTCCGGACGCGGTCGCGCGCCAGCTCCGGTCGGGCCGCACGAACACCTTCGCTGTCGCGTTCGAGGAGAAGTTGTCGTACGCGTTCTCCGACCCGTTCTCGGTGGCCTGGCTGGCGGCGTTCAGCGAGGTCATGGAGGAGAGCCGGGCGAGCATCATGCTGCTCAGCGTGCCGGCCGGCGATCATGAGGCGCTGGCGGCGGTGCAGGACGCGGCCGTCGACGGCATCGCCGGGCTGTGCGGCAACCAGCCCGCGATGATCCGGGCCCGCGAGCGCGGGATGCCGACGGTGTACTGCACCCTGGCAACCCGGGCAGACGCGGATGGCAAGGGCGACTACGTGGTGATCGACGACCACGCAGCCGCGCTCGAGATGGCCGGCCTCCTGCGTCGGCTGGGTCACCGCCGGGTATTCCTGCTGGTCGAGACCCTCTACCCGGGCCAGCCCCGGATGGCGGAGTACCGGCCGGAGGAGTTCCGCGACCTCGTGGACGCCCACGCCGGCTCCCTGTTCTCCGACGACCTTCGGCTCTCCGGCCTTGTCGGGGGCCTGCAGGGCCTCGACGTCACCGTCGTCCCGGTCGGAACCAACTCCCGGGCAGCGGGACATGCCGCCGGCACCCTGGTGCTGGACCGCAAGGACCGGCCGACGGCCGTGGTCGCGGTCAGCGACGTGATGGCCCTCGGCTTCATGGACGCCTTGCGCCAGCGGGACCTCGTTCCCGGTGTGGACGTCTCGGTCGCCGGGTTCGACGGCCTTCCGGAGGCCGCCGAAGCCGGACTCACCACCATTCGACAACCCGTCCGGGACAAGGGACGCCTTGCCGCCGAACTCTTGCTGGATCCCGAGCGGAAGGACCGCCGGATCATCCTGCCCCACGAGCTGATCGTGCGGAGAAGTACCCGTCCCGTGGCCTGAGTCCAGGCCGCGTCGACACCCAGTTTCCCCTCCGGCCCCTTCGGGCCGGTCACCACAACACCTCTCAAGGAGACAGTCATGTCCGCATACCTGAGCTATGCCCCGAGCATCCAGGCCACCGAGGTCGAGAACACCTCGGCGTTCCCGGAGGCCCCGCAGGTGGAGGCTCCCACCGTTTCGACCCGCTCCCGGTTCCTGGCCGCCGCGATCCTGCGGCGCACGGCACGCCTGGAGCTGGCCGCCGCGGCCCGGCTGGAGCGTCCGGCCCGCCGGCGCCTGGCCACTGCCTGATCCTGGGAGGAATCTGCCACTGGTCTGTCGTTGACAGGGCCGCGAGGCTCCAATCCGGACGACTGGCGGCAGATTTCTGCCGTTCAACCCAGCCTGATCACCGTGCCGTCCGGCAGCACTTCCGCGCCGAGCTCAGCGAGCTCGGCGCGGAGCTGGGCCAGCGGCGGATTGTCGTGGGCCAGGTGCACCGCCACAACTCGGGTGCTCTCCGTGATCGTGCCGATCGCCCGCAGCCGCTCCACGGTGGTGGCGAACGTGGCCAGGTTCAGGTGGCGGTCGCCCTTGTCGGTACGCGGTCCGAAGGTTTCCTCCAGCAGCACCAGGTCCGCGGGCGTGCCGGCCAGCGCGGAAAGGGTCGCCTCCGGGAGCAGTCCGGTGTCCGTCGCATACAGGACGGACGCGGTGTCGTCCTCGATCAGGTAGCAGCAGGCCTCGCCGAAGGCCTCGTGGTTCGCCGCCAGGACGCTGACCCGGTAGCCGGCGACCTCCACGGTGTCGCCGGACGTCACAGTCCGGAAGTCGATCGCGGTCTGGTCCGCGTCCAGCCATTGCCTGCTCCAGGCAACCACCGGCTCCGGGCCCACGACCTCAAGCGGCGACCGGGTGACCCAGCTGCGGTGCATCAGCAGCGCCGGGTCGAGGTGGTCGCTGTGGGCGTGGCCGGCGAGCACCGCGACGAGGCCGGTGAGGTCGCGGCCGAAACGGGACACCTGCCGCGGCGCCTCCGGGCCGGGGTCGATGAGCAACCGGCCGTCGATCAGGGCGGAAGTGGGGGTGCGCAGCTCACCGCGCTCTCGGTGGTCGGTGCAGGTGTCGCAGCGGCAGAACGGATTGGGGATGCCGTCGGCGGCTCCGGTGCCGAGAAGAAGGACCTCCATGTCACGACTCGCGGCTGGGGATCGGCATGGCAACAGGGTAGGGCCCGGACACGGCAGCGGCCCCGCCAGGGAACTCGGCGGGGCCGCCTTGCATTGGGGAAATCAGGCTGTGTTCTGCCATATGCCTCCCGTTGTGTTCTCGACTCCTTGCGTCTCCACCACTCAACCGCCGGGGTCTGTGATCTTCGTTAACGAATCCTGTGGATCAACCAAGGAACATTTCAGCCCGAAGTGTGGTTGAATGGTCAACTACTACAGGAGGAACCCATGACCGAGCAGCTCCCGCCGGATACCCGGATGTCCCAGGTGGCGCTCGACGTCTCCGATCTCGACCTGATGACGAGGTTCTACACCGAGGTCCTGTTGCTCGAGCCGGTGGGCCAGAACCCCGGTACCGTCAGCCTCGGCCGCGGCGGTCAGGAGCTGGTCGTCCTGCGGCACCGTCCCGACCTGCCCAGGGGCGAGCGGCGCAGCGCTGGTCTGTTCCACACCGCCGTGCTGCACCCGGACGCGGGCATGCTCGCCACCGTCCTTGCGTCCGTGGCGACCCGCAACCCGGAGCTCTACACCGGCAGCGGTGACCACCTGGTTTCGCAGGCGTTCTACCTGGACGACCCGGAAGGCAACGGCGTCGAGCTGTACGTCGACCGCCCCCGCGACCAGTGGACGTGGAACGGCGACCAGGTGCTGATGGACACCCTGTACCTCGATCCGAACGGGTTCCTCTCCGAGCACCTCACCGATGACGCCCGCAACTTCCTGGAGACCGCGCCCGATCGCCGTCCCGCGCTGGCCGGCACCGAAGCGCAGGTGGTGGGCCATGTGCACCTCAAGGTCGGCCAGACCGCCAAGGCCAAGGACTTCTACGTCGACACCCTCGGCTTCGACGTGACCGCGGAGCTGCCCGGCGCCCTGTTCGTCTCGGCCGGCGGCTACCACCACCACATGGCGATGAACACCTGGGGCACTGCGGGCGTCGGCCTGCGCGCGCCCGGCCTCGGCCTCGGGCAGGTGGCGATCGAGGTTCCGGCCATCGACAACGTGCTGGACGCCGCCCGGCGGCTCACTGCTCGCGGGCTGTCGGTCGCGCTGGAGTCTGGCCCGCTGTCGGCCCAGCTGAGTGTGGAGGATCCCTGGGGGAACCTCGTGAAGGTGGCGACCCCAGCAGTTCCGGCTGGCTGAGCCCTACCAACGGCCGGACGGGGAACGTGATGTGGTTCCTCCCCGACCGCCGTGTGGAGCGCACACTGGACGCCAGCCAAGCCTGAACCGAACCGGGACGGTTCCTTATCCGGTTCAGCGCTCAGAAGCCGGCGGTCGCAGCCAGATGAGCGGTGAGCGTTGGGTTGTGGGGCAGGCGGACGCCGTCCAGCTCGACCAGCGGAAGGACGCCACGGACCGCCGACACCAGCCAGGCGCCGTCGGTGGCGGGCAGGTCCTCGGCGCTGAACAGCGCATGCGTGGCGCCCACGCCTTCTGACCGAGCGGCATCCATGATCACGTCGATCGTGACGCTCTGCAGCACCCCGGTGGCACCGAGCGGCGTGGTCCAGAGCTGGTCGTCCGCCGCCACAAGGAGACCGGCGGTCGGGCCTTCGAGCAGGTAGCCGTCGCTGGAGGTGAACACGATCTCGTCCACCCCGCGCCGCAAGGCCTCGCGCTTGGCTGCGACGTTCACCGCGTACGACAGCGTCTTCACGCCGCCGAGCAACCAGGGCGCTGCGGCGAAAGCGTCGCTGGCATACCCACGGGGAAGCGTGGCCCCGCGCACCCCGCGGCGAGCCCGGGTCGCGTCCGTCGCTTCGGTGACGGTGAGCAGCGCGGTCACCCCGGACGCCGAGTGTTCCGGCCCGCGGGTGAGCACCAGCTTGAGCACGGCCTCTCCCGGTCCGGACCACGCGGACAGCGCGGCGTCGATCAGCTCCTGCCAGTCGGTGGCGTTCGGTGTGGGCAGTTCCAAAGCGGCCGCGGAGCGTGCGAAACGGGCAAGGTGCCGGTCGAGGTGATCCACCCTGGGTGAGCCGTCCACGATCGTCACGCGGGCGGCGTCGAAGCACCCGTCTCCGCGGGTGAAGCCGAGGTCGTCGGCGATCAGCAGTGGCGTCTGGTTACCGACGACCCCGCGTCCCATCACGGCAACCACCTGGCTGGTTCGATCAGTCACCCCTCCACCCTAGAGATCCGGGAATTGAAACCGTCCCCACGCCGCGCGTAGCGTCAAACAGTGCGCCGCGCGTAGCGTCGGACAACGAACCGCAGCTCGAGGAGGACGCCATGCCACTTGTCACCGCCGACCTCGCCGTCTCGCTGGACGGTGTCGCAGCCGGGCGCGACCAGAGCCGGGAGCACCCGTTCGGTGTGCACGTGGGGGAGCGGCTGCACGCCGCCTGGATGTTCGAGCATCCCGAGGACAGCCAGGCAGAGATCGACGCCATCGTCGACGCCGGCGCGTTCATCATGGGACGCAACATGTTCGGCCCCGACCGCGGCGAGTGGGACCTCGACTGGCAGGGCTGGTGGGGGCCAGAGCCGCCGTACCACGGGCCCGTGTTCGTGCTCGCGCACCGGCCCCGTCCCGACCTGGTGATGGAGGGCGGCACGACCTTCAGCTTCGTCACCGACGGCCCCACAGCCGCCCTCGAACGCGCCCGTACCGCAGCCGAGGACGCCAACGTCTCGATCGCCGGCGGCCCGACCACGACGAACGCCTTCCTTGCGCTGGACCTGATCGACGAACTGCGCCTGCATGTCGTGCCGCTCACCCTCGGTGAGGGCATCCGGATCTTCGACGGTGTCCCCGGCCTCAACCTCACACCGACGTCGAGCCGGACCACGCCGCACGTGACGCACCTCATCTGGCGAGCAGATCGCAGGCAGTTGCATAGCTTGCTTGGCTAAAAGACAAACGATCTCCCTGCCGATTCTTCCCACCGCACCGTCTGGCAGGGTCCGATTACCTGTACCTCAGGCGCCGGTGAGGTTGAGGCGGTTGTGGTCGGGGTCCTCGAGTGTGACCACCCGGAAGTTCGGGGTGTTCATCGGGTCGTCGTGGGCGATGCCGAGCTTGTCCAGCCTGCTGAGTTCATCGTCGAGGTTGGCGACCTCCACCACGGTGGTTGAACTGCCGGCGCGGATGGGATCCTCCCAGACCTGCACACCCGCGTCGTCGGAGAAGTGCCATTCGAGCAAGCCATCCATGGGAGTCGCATCAGCCTCGCGGCCGAGGACCGCGGCGTACCACGTGCGGGCAACGTCCAGGTCGGAGACGGTGGATTGGGCGAGCAGGCCGATGGGTTGCATGACCTGCCAGTACCCACTGGCGCGCAGAGTCCACTGTCCGTACGCCGCGACTGTGCTAGCGTCTTGTATACAAGACGAATCTTGGAGATGAGATGAAGCACCCCGCGGACCCGAACAAACACTTCTATGGGGCGATCACCGTCAGCGATCGCGGCCAGATCGTGATTCCGGCCCAGGCCCGGCGCGATTTCGGGATCGAGGTGGGTGACAAGCTGCTGGTCTTCGGCGACCTGCGTTTCGGCCTGGCCATGGACAAGGCCGAGAACATCATCGCCCGCGCACCGGGGGTGGAGCAGATTCTCGGTGGGGGGACGGATCATGACTGACCGTGGACTGAAGGTCCTTGCTGTGGTGGTGGCCAACCTGGCCGCCGGGGTGGCCGGTCTGGGCGGAGTTGCGGCCACCGGCTTCCGGTTGCCCTGGTCGATCCTGGCCGCGGTGCTGGCCGGCACCCTCGGCTGGATCCTCGGCTCCCTGCTGGCCCGGCCACTGGTCGACTGGCTGAGGGGACGCCGTTACGCCGCTCCCGGACGCCCTGCCTACCGGCTGCGCGAACTGCCACCAACCCAGGCCTCCGCCGGCGGAAAGGCCCGCTCCCTGGCAGCGTTGATCCAGGGCGGGCACCCGGTTCCCCCCGGACTGGTGCTACTGCCGGCGTCCTTCGTCGATGATCGGCTCACCGTTGAGGTCGAGCAGTGGCTGCAACGTGAGCTGAAGGCCTTTCCCGAGGGTCAGCTGTTCGCCGTCCGCTCCTCCGCGCTGGCCGAGGACTCAGCCTCGGCATCCTTCGCCGGAGCCTACGAGTCGGTGCTGGACGTACCCTCCGTCCGCCTTGCCAAAGCCATCGACCACGTGCGCGAATCCCGCAAGGCCGAGCGCGTTCAGGCCTATGCCGCCGCTGCAGCGGCCACCGGAACCGGTGCGGTGGCGGTGGTGATCCAGGCGATGGTGCCGGCAGAGCTCGCCGGAGTGCTGTTCACCGTCCATCCGATCACCCGGGACCTGAACACCATGCTTGGGAATGTGGTCACCGGGCTGGGAGAGGCGCTGGTCTCCGGTGAGGACACCGGTGCCGAGTTCACCCTGGCCCGACCGGACGCCACCTTCACCGGCCCGGCGACGCTGCGTCCGATGGCGAAGCGGTTGCACGATGCCGCGCACCTGGTGGAAGGCACTTTCGACGGCGTCCCGCAGGACATCGAATGGGCGATCGCCGGCGGCAAGCTGTGGATCCTGCAGTCCCGGCCTATCACCACCCTGAACCCGGCCAACCCGCGGACGGCCGAGCGCAACGACTCGGTCGGCGGCAATTGCCTGTGGTCGGCCACCAACCTCAGTGAGGCCAACCCGCTGCCGCAGACCCCGCTGACAATCTCTTTCATGACCTACCTGCAAGCCAACGGCGGTCCGTCGATGGCGATTCGTGGCCGGGAGATGGCCGGCTACATCGGCGGACGCCCCTACGCCAACCTGAGCGTCCAGATCACCGCCCGTCGCGGCCGGAGCAAGGTTGACCCCCGCGTGGCATACCGCAGGCTGGCCGGATGGTGGGGTGAACTGCCTGAGCAGGTGCCGGTAACGCTGATCCCGATGTCCAAGGCTGACTGGCAGGAAGCCGGCCTGCCGCTGCTCGGCTCCCTGGTGAAAATGGTCCGCTACCGCAGGGGGCTGGACGCCTACCTGCGGGAGAACCCGGGACGCTGTGCTGACCTCTCGGCCGGGATCGCAGCGGCGACGTCACCGGGGGAGCTTGCCGCACTCTGGCGCAACCACCTCCTGGCACAGGGGCTGCTGGCCTTCTGGACGGCCGTCGCCACGGGTTCGGAGGGACCGGCGATGCTCGAGGCCGAGTTGCGCGCAGAACTCGGTGCGGAAGACACCGCAGCACTGATGTCGAACCTGTCCGGTCTGGCCGGGCAGCTGGAAAGCCTCGGCCCGTCGGTCGGCCTGCAGGAAGTGCTCGCCGGCCGCCTCAGCCGCGAGGACTACACGGCCCGGGTCGGCCATCGTGGCGTGAACGAGATCGAGCTGGCCTGGCCGCGTCCGGCGGAGGATCCCGGCTGGCTGGACGCCGCGCTGGTAGCGGCCGCGTCCGGAAGTGACCTGGCCGAGCTTCGGGCCAGGCAGGCGACGGTGTTTACCGAGGCCCTTGGCCGACTGCGGACGGCGAACCCGCGCCGCGCAGCGAAGGTCGAACGTCGGCTGCGCAAGGCAGCCGGTCAGGCCGCCGCCCGCGAGGCTGCCCGCTCCGAGAGCGTGCGCAGTACGTGGGTGATGCGGCGCTTCGCCCTGCGGGCCGGTGACCTGCTCGGCATCGGCGAGCAGGTGTTCTTCCTGACCGTCCCGGAGTTGCTTGCCGCCCTTGACGGCCGGCGTGACGCCCTGGAACTCCTGGACCTGCGTCAGCAGACCTCCAGGCGGTACCGGGCATTGCCGCCGCTTCCCGGCGTCATCTACGGCGCCTTCGATCCGTTCACCTGGGCCGCGGATCCCGACCGGCGCACCGACTACTGGGTGGCCGGCGTCGTCGCACCCACTGCGTCCGCCCACGACGATGCCGCGTTGATCCATGGTTGCGCAGGTGCGGTCGGCCAGGTGGAGGGAGTGGTGCGACGCCTCGACGACTTCGATCAGGCCGGTGAATTGCAGCCCGGCGAGATCCTGGTCACCCACCTGACCAATATCGGCTGGACGCCGCTGTTCCCGCGGGCGGCCGCGGTGGTCACTGACCTGGGCGCCCCGCTGAGCCACGCGGCGATCGTGGCGCGCGAGCTCGGAATTCCGGCAGTGGTCGGCTGTGGTGATGCCACCGCCCGACTGCGGACCGGGGATCGGGTCGTGGTTGACGGTGCAAGGGGCGAGGTCCGCATCCTGTCGTCCGTCCAGGTGTCCTGAGTCGCTCTCAGGCCGTCCGCCCGACATCTCTGCGCTGGCAAAGCGAGAGGCCCCCGGCGAGCCGGGGGCCTCTCCAGAGATCGCGGAGCGATCACATGTCGTAGTACATCTCGAACTCGTGCGGGTGCGGACGGAGCCGGATCGCGTCGATGTCGGCACGCTTCATCTCGATCCAGGTCTCGATGAGGTCGGAGGTGAAGACATCGCCAGCGAGCAGGTACTCGTGGTCAGCCTCGAGCGCGTCGAGCACCGCATCCAGCGAGCCGGGGACGGTGGGGATATTGGCGTGCTCCTCGGGGGGCAGCTCGTAGAGGTCCTTGTCGACCGGAGCCGGCGGCTCGATCTTGTTCTGGATGCCGTCGAGGCCGGCCAGCAGCATGGCAGCGAATGCCAGGTACGGGTTGGCCGACGGGTCGGGGCAGCGGAACTCCATGCGCTTGGCCTTGGGGTTCGTGCCGGTGATCGGGATCCGGATGGACGCCGAACGGTTGCGGCTGCTGTAGACCAGGTTGACCGGAGCCTCGAAGCCGGGCACCAGGCGGTGGTAGCTGTTCACGGTCGGGTTCGTGAACGCGAGCAGCGACGGTGCGTGGTGCAGGAGGCCACCGATGTACCAGCGGGCGAGGTCGGAAAGACCCGCGTAGCCGGCCTCGTCGTAGAACAGCGGCTCGCCGTTCTTCCAGA
>JADGPA010000071.1 GCA_017882685.1 Propionibacteriaceae bacterium
GCCCGCAAGCAGTGACAGCTAGGAGTAGGACATCGTGAGCGAAGAGATCAACGGCGTGATCGTCGAAGAGGCCGACCCGGACGTGGCTGCCGGCGCGGTCGAGGTGCCGGACGTCGAGAGCGAGGACGTCGCGAGCGAGGACGTCGAGAACGAGGAGGTCGACAAGGACGCTGACGTCGACGCCGACGGTGTCCCGCGGTCCAAGAAGGAATCCGTCCTGGAGACCGAGGGCGAGATCGCCGCGGACTACCTGGAGGAATTGCTCGACATCGCCGACCTGGACGGCGACATCGACACCTTCATCGAGGGTGGGCGGGCGCACGTCTCGATCATCACCGAGGGCGATGTGTTGGTGGGCAAGGACGGCGAGGTGCTCGAAGCGCTGCAGGAGCTCGCCCGTCTGGCCGTCATGACTGAGACCGGTCACCGCAGCCGGCTGATGCTCGACGTTGCCGGCCACAGGGACAAGCGCCGCAAGGTGCTGCAGGACCTGGCCAAGGACGCCGTCGACGAGGTCAACGACAGCGGCGAAGCGGTGCGTCTGGCTCCGATGAACCCGTTCGAGCGCAAGATCGTCCACGACTCGGTGGCGGCCGCGGGCCTGACCAGCGAGTCCGAGGGCGAAGAGCCGCAGCGTCGCGTTGTGGTGCTGCCGAAGGCCTGAGCTTGTCGGTGGACGCCCGGGCCGAGGTCTTCGGAGCCGGCGCGGAGACCATTAAGCAATATGTAGACATATTGGCAAGTCGAGGAATCGACTGGGGCTTGATGGGCCCTCGCGAAGGCGAGCGTCTCTGGGAGCGACACATCCTCAACTCGATCGCGGGTGTGTCCCTGATCCCTGAGGGCGCGACCGTTGTGGACGTGGGCAGCGGGGCTGGCCTGCCGGGGGTGCCGCTGGCCATCCTGCGTCCGGGTCTGAGGGTGACCCTGCTCGAGCCCCTCCTGCGGCGGGCGACCTTCCTCGAGCTGGCGGTCGACGAGCTGGGGCTGGAGGATCGCGTCCGGGTGGTGCGGGCGCGGGCCGAGGAGCACCGCGAGCGCTACGACGTGGTGACCGGCCGTGCGGTGGCCCCACTCCCCCGCCTGATCGGCTGGTGCGCACCCCTGATGGCTCGAGATGGAAGGATCCTTGCCCTGAAGGGATCGACCGCGGCGGTTGAGCTTTCCGAGGGCTCGGTGGAGCTGCGCAAGGCCCGGCTGCAGGGCGTGGTGCATGAGCTGCCTGTGCCGGGTCTGGACGAGGTCACCTGGGTGATCGAGCTGACTACCGGCTGAGGCGGCCACCGCCGGATTCTCACCTCCGGCCCGGTTCGGCGGCGTCGGACAGAACCCCTATCCTGATGTTTCACGTGAAACGCTCTGATCGCAGGAGGGCCATGACGATAACTCCCCCGCCCACGCCACGACGAGTGGCATTCGAGGAACCCGAGTTCGGAGACCCCAAGTCGCTGGTGCCGGACGACCTGGAGTTCGATGTTTCACGTGAAACGACGCTTCCGAAGCCCGCGCGCCCGCGCACCCTGGTCATCGCGAACCAGAAGGGCGGGGTCGGCAAGACCACCACGGCGGTGAACATCGCGACTGCGTTGGCGATGGGTGGGCTCACGGTGCTGGTGATCGATCTCGATCCGCAGGGCAACGCGTCCACCGCGCTGGGCGTGGAGCACCACGAGGGGGTCCAGGGCACCTATGAGGTGCTCACGGCCAACTCCCCCATCGAGTCTCTGATCAAGCCGTCGCCCGAATCGGACGGCCTCTGGGTCCTCCCAGCGACGATCGACCTTGCCGGAGCAGAGATTGGGCTGGTCAGCACGCCGGCGCGTGAGAGTCGCTTGCTGCATGCTCTTCGCAAGTTCAAGGACAAGTACCATCCGGACTACGTCTTCATCGACTGCCCACCGTCGCTGGGACTCCTCACGCTGAACGCCCTCGTGGCGGCCGACGAGATCCTGATCCCGATCCAGTGCGAGTACTACGCGCTGGAGGGCGTCTCCCAACTGCTGCGCACGATCAACCTGGTGAAGGGGTCCATGAACGACCACCTGCACCTTTCCACCGTCCTGCTCACAATGTTCGACGGACGCACCCGGCTCTCGTCCCAGGTCGCTGCGCAAGTGCGAGAGCACTTCAAGGACGAGACTCTCGCCGCGGCGATTCCTCGCTCGGTGCGGGTCTCCGAGGCCCCCAGTTACGGGCAATCTGTGATCACCTACCATTCGGCCTCAGCCGGCGCACAGGCCTACCTGGACGCCGCCACCGAAATCGCCGCCCGCGGTTCGGCCATGGACCGCCCCGAGGAGAGGTCAGCATGAACGCCCCGAAGCAGCGCACCGGACTCGGCCGCGGGCTCGGGGACCTCCTGCAGCGCACCGATCCGGAACTCGCACCGCACGTGGCGGGGGAGTCGGCCATCGAGCCTCCCGCTGGCGCGCGCTTCGCCGAGGTGCCGGTCGACCACATCCGTCCCAACCCCAAGCAGCCCCGAACGGTCTTCGACGAGGACCTGCTCGCCGAGCTGGTGTCGTCCATCTCCGAAGTGGGGTTGCTGCAGCCCGTCGTCGTGCGCCCGTTGGACGAGGGGGGCTACGAGCTGGTGATGGGGGAGCGCCGACTTCGCGCCACCCAGCTGGCCGGCCTGTCGACCATTCCAGCCATCATCCGCCGCACCGAGGACGCGGACCTTCTTCGAGATGCCCTCCTGGAGAACCTGCATCGTGCCCAGCTGAACCCGCTTGAGGAGGCGGCCGCCTACCAGCAGATGATGAGTGACTTCAGCTGCACTCAGGAGGAACTCTCCCTGCGGATCAAGAGGTCGCGTCCGCAGATCTCGAACACCATCCGGCTGCTCCAGCTGCCGGCACCAGTGCAGCGCCGGGTCGCGGCCGGCGTGCTGAGCGCCGGGCACGCCCGGGCACTGTTGATGCTCCCCGACTCGGGCGCCATGGAGAAGCTGGCCACGAGGATCGTCGCCGAGGGCCTGTCGGTGCGGGCCGCCGAGGAGATCGTCTCGGTGGGGGAGCACGGTATCCGTCGAGCTCCACGCTCGCGCAAGTCAGTGGAGCTTTCGCCGGCGGCCGAGGAACTGCAGCGCGAGCTGGTGGAGAAGCTCGACACCCGCGTCCTGGTCAGCGAGGGACGCTCACGCGGCCGGATCGTGATCGAGTTCGCCGGGATGGAAGACCTCGCAAGGATTGCCGCTTTATTGATGTAGCTACTTATTGATTTAGCTAGTTATTGGCGTATCGACAAATAGCTACGTCGTCACGGTTGGTGAGCAGCAGGTCCATGCGCTCGACCGTGAAGACGAGGCCGGGGTACCGGTTCGTGCCGATGCTCTCGAAGCCGAGTCGGCGGTACCACTCGGACAGCCGTGCGTTCTCTGCAACGATCCCGATCGCCAGAACCTCGGCTCCGGCAGCTCCTGCGCGGCGGGCGCCTTCGGCCACCAGGGCTGCCCCGTGGCCGGCGTGCCGAGTGGTCGGGTCCACAGCGAGATGGCGCAGGCTCCAGACGCCCGGACGGGACTTCGAGGGACCGGCGAAGGCGCAGCCCAGGATCCGTCCGTCCTCCTCGACGGCGAACAGGCCGTATCCCCTGGACACCACTGTGGGAATCGCCGCGTCGCCCCAGAAGGCCGGGTTCGAGGGTGTGTTCTCCCTTGTTATCCCGAATTCGGTCACCTCGGTGGCGAAGCCGGCCCGCAGCACCGCCAGACACTCGGAGTAGCGGTCTGGGGTGACCTCGATGATCATTGTTCCGTGGCCACGGCCTTCAGGCGCGCCTGCACGTCCTTGCGGGCGGAGTACTCGGCCCAGAAGGACAGGAACGGCACCGTACCGGCGAGGGCGATCACCAGGAGCCGTCCCCAGGGCCAGTGGACGCGGCGTCCAAGGTCGTACGCGGTGATCAGCAACACCATGTAGAGCCACCCGTGCGGCACACCGGTGAGGGTCACGACAATGCCATTGCCGCCGAAGTACTTCAGGGGCACGCCGATCAGCACCAGCACCACCAGGAGCGTGCCGACCAGGTAGGCCATGATCCGGTACCGCAGCAGGGCGCCGCGGACGCCGGGCGCCTGGTCGGCGGTCAGCGCCGGTACCGTTTCAGCTGGTGAACTCATTCTTCCTCCTGTGGCGCCAGCGTACCGAGGCTGCCGTCCCGTCCCAGCGCACGGATGAACCGGACGGTCATGAAGGCAGCAAATGCTGCAAACACCCACCACTGCAGCGCGTATCCGATGTTCTGGATCGAGCCCGAGCCGCTCGGTAGGGCCACAACGGCCGTCCCGAGCCCCTGGGCAGCCGAATCGGCGGCCGGCAGGGTGATGAACCCTGGCAGCAGCTGTTGCGGCCAGAACTGGGCCAGGACGGGCAGCCGCACCGTTCGCAGCTCCGTGCCGGTGTCAGCCGTACCGGATCCGGCTTCGGACGGAAGGAAGACGCCTGCCTGCGTCAGCTCCCCGGAGGGTGGCGGGGGAATCGTGGCCGTTCCTGTGGGGACGGAGCCCCGCACGACCGCGAGAACCCGGCCGTCTGCCACCTGGAAGGCTGTCAGGACCCGGACGATGCCGTCCTGTGCGACCACCCGTGCCTGCTGCGCCGGCAGGTAGTGGCCGGTGACACTCGCCGGCTTGCCGTAGATGTCGCCGACCGTCCCGTCCGCACTGACGAAGTCGAGGAGGGGCACAGCGGGCTGACCTGCGCGGGCTGCGGCGGACTCGTTCTCCTTGTCCTCGAAGACCCGCATCTGCCACAAGCCGAGCCAGAGCATCGCCACCGTCAGCACGGCGCCGACGACGGCGATCAGCCACTGCCTCCCACGAACCCCCATAGGGCGGAGGCTAGCCGAGGTGGCGCGCCCAGGCGTTGTCCACCAGTTGCGCGCACAGTAGGCCGAAGTCGTACCCGGCGGCCTCGACGGCCTGCGGCATCAGCGACGTCTCGGTCATGCCGGGGGCGACGTTGGTCTCGAGGAACACCGGGGTGCCGTCGGGCCGGACGATGATGTCGACCCGGGAAAGGTCCCGCAGGCCTAGGACGTGGTGGGCGGCGATGGCCAGCTCGGCACACGCTGCCGCGACCTCGTCGGTCACCGAGGCCGGCACGATGAACCGGGTCTCGCCGGCGGTGTAGCGGGCGGTGTAGTCGTAGATACCGGAGTTGGGCCGGATCTCCACCGCAGGCAGCGCGACCGCTTCCCCGTCCAGCTCGACGATGGTGACAGCCACCTCAGTGCCCTCGATGAACTCCTCGATCACGGCAAGATCGCCATAGGAGTACGCGCCGACCATCGCAGAAGGCAGCTCCTCGGCGGAAGTGACCTTCGCGCAGCCCAGCGCAGAGCCGCCGCGGGCCGGCTTGACGATCATCGGGAACCCGATCCGCTCCCCGAGCGCCGTCATCAGCGCGGCTGCGCCGAGCTCGCGGAACATGTCGTGGGGGAGCGCTGCCATCATCGGACGGGCGAGGCCGGCCTGGGCGATCAGCGGCCCACCGACGGCCTTGTTGAACGAGCGGCGGCAGGCATCCGGCTCGGAGCCGACGTAGGCCACGTCGAGCAGGCTCAGCACCTGCTGCAGCCCACCGTCCTCGCCCACGCCGCCGTGCAGCACGGGGAACACCACCGGGTTCTCCAGCCCACGCAGCAGCTCGATCAGGGCGGGGGTCAGATCGGACTCGAGGACCTCCCGGCCCTGGTCGCGCAGCGCCTGCGCGACGCGGCGCCCGGAGCGCAGCGACACCTCGCGCTCGTGCGACAGCCCGCCGGCGAGCACGACGATCGGGCCGTGGGGACGAAGTTCGGACATGGTTGCTCCCTAACTGATATCGGGTGCCGGGCCTATGGATTGGTCGAGGTGTCGCGGCGATGCGGCGCCAAGGCCGAAGGTGCGGTACATCTCCAGCTCCTGCTTGAGCACTTCGCCGAGGCGGCGGGTGCCCTCGTAGATGCGGTCGGGCGGGGGGAAGCAGAACGAAAGCCGCATGTTCCTGCTGCCGAGGCCGTCGGCGTAGAACGCCGTTCCCGGGGTGAAGGCCACCCGGGCAGTGACCGCACGCGGCAGCATCGCCTGCGAATCCAGGCCCTCGGGCAGGTTCACCCAGACGAAGAAGCCGCCCTTGGGACGCGTCCAGGTGGTGCCTTCGAGCATGTGGTCGCTCAGCCCGGCCAACATCGCGTCGCGGCGCTCCCGGTACATGTCACGGAACACGTCGATCTGGGCGCGCCAGTCGAACTGGTCGAGGTAGGTGGCGATGGCGTACTGGCTGAACACCGGCGGGCACAGGGTTGCGGCCTCCTGCGTCAGCACCAGCTTCTCCCGGACGGCATGAGGGGCCAGCACCCAGCCGACCCGGAAGCCCGGGGCGAAGATCTTGGAGAACGAGCCCAGGTAGACCACGTTGTCTGCGTCCATCGAGCGCAACGCCGGCATGGGCTCCGCCTCGAGGGTGAGCAGGCCGTACGGGTTGTCCTCGACGATCAGCAAGCCGTGCTCCTTGGCGATCGCGATGATCGCGTGGCGACGCTCGAGCGTCTGGGTGACGCCGGTCGGGTTCTGGAAGTTGGGGATCGTGTACAGGAACTTCACCCGCTTGCCGGCGGCCTTCAGCGTCACCAGCGCGTTGCGGAGCGCCTCAGGCTCGATGCCGTGCTCGTCCATCGCGACGTGGACGATCTCGCACTGGTAGGCACGGAAGGTGCCGAGCGCACCAACGTAGCTGGGGGCTTCCGCGAGGACGACGTCACCCGGATCGCAGAACACACGCGTGACAAGGTCGAGCGCCTGCTGGGAGCCGCAGGTGACCACGATGTCGTCCGCGTGGGCCTGGATCTGCTCCTCCGCCATCACCTCGACGATCTTGTCCCGCATGAACGGCTCGCCCTGGCCGGAGCCGTACTGCATGGCCTGGGTACCGCGCTCGGTGATGAGTCGGTCAAAGGCAGCGGCGAGCGCCTCCCGCGGCAGGTCGGCGATGTTCGGCATCCCGCCGGCAAGCGAAACCACCTCGGGCCGGTTGGCCACGGCGAACAGGGCGCGGACGGCGGAGACCGTCAGACCATGGGTTCGCTCGGCGTAGGCGTCGATGTAGGGGTCCAGCCGCGTGTCGCGGCGGGCCGGCTCTGGCAGGCTCACCGCACAAGACTGCCGTACCACGGCCCTAGGATGAAACCGACCCACCCGCCGGGGGTGGAGAACGGATCGTGGGTGGCATGGCTCGACTGTCGATGGTGACTCTGGCAGAGCTGCCCGGCTTGGCGTGCCCCTACTGCGGTCGTGTCGTCCCCCCGGACACCCCCTGGGCAGTCGCCGCGGCAGCCCGTTGGGGCTGGTGCGGGGTGAAGCTCACCGTGGAAGAGCAGGTGGCGGGCCTGCTGCTGCTGGCGCCAGGGGATGAGATCGGGCAGGCGATGCTGATGTGCATCTGGGTGCGTCCGGGGTCGGTGCGGTCCGGTTACGGCAAGCAGCTGGTGCAGGCGGCGTCGGCAAGCCTGTTGAGTCGCAAGGTGCGCGTCATCGTTGCCCAGGGAAGCCGGCGCAATGTGCGCTGCCAGACGCCGTCCCGGGACTTCCTGAAGGCGATCGGCTTCACCCGCGGCCTGGACGACCGGCTGTGGCGGCTGGACCTCGACCGGACGGTGGCCGAGAAGCCCGGGGTACGCGGCATGGTCGGCCGGTTGATCGAGTCGTTGCGGCCGGTGACGCCGCCGGAGCCGGCCGGTGGTGCCATCTCCGGACGCACCACACATACGGGTTCATGATCGAGATCCTGACTCCGGCGCAGCTGGAGCAGGCCCGCCCGTCCGGACGCTTCGTCGGCGCGACCCTGCAGGCACTCCGGGAACGCGTGGGCCCGGGCACCAACCTGCTCGAGATCGACGCCTGGACCAGGCAGATGATCGCCGATTCCCACGCCGAATCCTGCTACGTCGACTACGCTCCCGCGTTCGGACGCGGACCGTTCGGCAAGGTGATCTGCACCTCGGTCAACGACGCAGTCCTGCACGGGCTGCCGCATGACTACGAGCTCGTCGGGGGCGACCTGCTGACCCTCGACCTGGCCGTCAGCCTGAACGGGTGGGTGGCCGACTCTGCGATCAGCTTCGTCGTCGGCGACGCCGGCGACTGGGCAGACCAGCAGCTGATCGACACCACGGAGGTGGCGCTGGCCGCAGGCATCGCCGCCGCACGCCCCGGTGGGCACGTCGGCGACATCTCGGCGGCGATCGCCGCGGTGCTGACCGCTGCCGGGTTCGCTGTCAACGGCGAGTTCGGTGGGCACGGGGTGGGGCGCACGATGCACCAGGACCCGCACATCGCCAACGCCGGGACGCCGGGACGGGGCTACCGACTGAGTCCGGGAATGCTGCTGGCCATCGAGCCGTGGGCAATGCGCGGCACCAACCGGCTGGTCAAGGACCCCGACGGCTGGACGCTGCGCAGCGCCAACGGCGGCCGCACGGCGCACAGCGAACACACGGTCGCGATCACCAGGGACGGACCGGAGATCCTCACGCTCGCTGGGTGAACGGGCCAACGCTCCCCAGGCACCGTTTCGGTCAGAGGTATTCCTCGATGGCCTTCAGCAGCACGGACTTCGGCTTGGCGCCGACGAACGACTTCACCACTTCGCCACCGACGAACACCTGGATCGTCGGCAGGCTGAGCACACCCTGCTGGGTGGGCACAGCGGTGCTGGTGTTGGTGTCCATCTTCAGGAAGGTCACCTTGTCGCCGTGGTCGCGGGCGAGCTCGTCGATGATCGGGTTGAGCTGCTTGCACGGTGCGCACCAGTCGGCCCAGTAGTCGATCACGACCGGCTTGGACGACTTGAGGACCAGGTCGCTGAAGGTGGCATCGGTGACGGCGTCAACGTGGGACATGTGTTGTTCTCCTGGTCAGGCGTTCGCAGTGGCAGTAGTGAGGCTAGCGGCTGCATCGGACAGTGCCGCGAGGTACCGCTCGGCGTCCAGAGCCGCGGCACAGCCGGTGCCAGCGGCGGTGATCGCCTGGCGGTAGGTGTGGTCCACCAAATCGCCGGCGGCGAAGACGCCGGAGAGGTTCGTGCGCGTGCTCGGGGCGTCCACCATCACGTAGCCGGCGGCGTCGGTCTCCACCTGGCCGCGAACGATCTCGGAACGCGGGTCGTGGCCGATCGCCACGAACAGGCCCTGGACTCCCAACTCGCTGGTGGCGCCGCTGACCGTGTCGGTGAGCACGAGGCCGGACAGGGTCTGGTCGCCCACCAGGTCGGTGACGACCGAGTTCCAGGCGAACCGGATCTTCGGGTCGGCCTTGGCACGGTCGACCATGATCTTCGATCCACGAAGCTCATCGCGGCGGTGGACCAGCGTCACCGACTTCGCGAAGCGGGTGAGGAACGTGGCCTCCTCCAGCGCGGAGTCACCGCCGCCGACGACGGCGATGTCCTTGTCGCGGAAGAAGAACCCGTCGCAGGTGGCGCACCACGACACGCCGCGTCCGCTGAAGACCTCCTCAGCCGGCAGCCCGAGCTTGCGGTAGCCGGAGCCCATGGCGAGGATCACGGACAGCCCGGAGTAGGTGTTGCCCTCTGCGTCGACGACGGTCTTGACCTCAGCGGCCAGGTCGGCGGTGACGATGTCGTCTGTGATGATCTCCGCGCCGAAGCGCTCGGCCTGCGCGCGCATCGCCAGCATCAGGTCGGGACCCATGATGCCGTCGGTGAAGCCGGGGTAGTTCTCCACCTCGGTGGTGTTCATCAGCGCGCCCCCGGCGGCAAGCGCGCCTTCGAAGACCAGCGGCTTCAGGCCTGCGCGGGCGGTGTAGATCGCCGCGGCGTAGCCGGACGGGCCGGAGCCGATGATGATGACCTCGCGGATGTCGGACATGGAACCTCTGAGTCTCTGGGTGGGTGCCCCAGTTTAGACGAGCACCCGGGTGACACGGTCCCTAACCAGCGCGACACCGCAGGCATTCCCGGGACGGGGCTCAGCCTTGCGTGGCGGCGTACTGCGCAGCCCACTCCCTGACCACTGCCCCGGCCGCGACCGCGCGGGCGACGACAGCGTCGGCGTCGGCGCAGTAGAGCGCGATTCGAGCAGCAGGACTCGTCGGTTCCCGACTGGCCCGGCCGCCATCGCGGATTGGTGGCGGCCACAGCGGTTGAAGGGGGTGCGAGCAGGCTTGCGCTGATGGCGGCGAGGGCGCAAAGCACACACCCGGTCGCTCGGAGGGTCGATCTGGTCATTGTGGACACCTGGAGTTCAGGCGCATCTCGGGGGGATGCACGTGGCAGGCAGCCCACGCTCCCCACCGCTCGGCTGACAGGGTTCGCCCAAGCATCACCGTCGGCCGGCCGGGTACGCTCGCGAGCGTGCTGACCCTGCTCTCTCCGGCGAAGTCGCTGGACTTCGAGTCGACGCTGCCCCCGGTGACGCCCACCCAGCCACGGTTGCTGGCTGAATCGGAGCAGCTGGTCGAACTGATGCGCACGAAATCCGTGGCAGCCCTCGCAGCCCTTGCCGACATCTCCGACGAACTGGCAGCGCTCAACGCCACCCGGTGGTCGACATTCGAGACCCCGTTCACACGCAGGAACGCCCGCCCGGCGATCCTCGCGTTCAACGGTGACGTCTACCAGGGCCTGGCCGTCCGCCGGCGGTTCGACACCCGCGCCTACACCGAGGCGCAGAAGACTGTCCGCATCCTTTCGGGCCTCTACGGTGTGTTGCGTCCGCTCGACCTGATGCAGCCCTACCGGCTCGAGATGGGCACCCGGCTGGCCTCCGATCGGGGCCGCTCGCTGTACGACTGGTGGGGCACCACCATCACCGACATGCTCCGCGACGACCTGGCCGCCTCTCCGGGAGCCGACGTGGTGGTCAACCTGGCATCAGGGGAGTACTTCGGCTCGGTACGAACAGCCGCGCTGGGGGCGCCGGTGGTCTCGCCCCGGTTCGAGGACACCGATGCCCGCGGGAAGCGCGGCGTCGTGTCGTTCTTCGCCAAGCAGGCCCGCGGCGAACTGGCCGCCTGGCTGGTGCTCAACCGCGTGCGCACGGTCGGCGCGCTGAAGCGGTTCGACGGTGCCGGCTACCGCTACGACAAGGCGGCCTCGACCGCATCAGCGCCGGTCTTTGTCCGGGCCTTCGACGCCCGCTGGCAGCCGTCGGCGTGACCACACCGCCGCGCAAGTGGGATGGGCGGGCGATCGCCTACGCGGAGACGTTCGCCGGCCAGTGCGCTCACGCCATCGAACCCCTGCTGGGCGCCCTCGATCCCCGACCGGGAGAAGCGCTCCTCGACGTGGGCACCGGAGCGGGCGCCGTGGCAGCGGCGGCACAGGGACGTGGGGGCGTGGTGATCGCGGTCGACCCCGAGGCCGACATGCTCGAGCTTGCCGACGTTGCCGCGCCCGGTGCGGTACTTGTCCGGGCAGCACTGCCGTCCTTGCCGCTCCCGGGCGTATCGGTGGATGTTGTCGTCGCCAACTTCGTGCTCAACCACGTGCCCGACGCCGGCGCTGCAGTGAGGGAACTCGGTCGCGTCCTGCGACGCGTGGCTCCATGAGTTCGAGCACGTGGTTGACCCAGAACTCTGGTGGAGCGCGCCTGCCCGCGGCGTCGCCGGGATCGGCCAGACCTACCTCGCCCAGGACCCCGCCGGACGCAAAGCCATGCGAGCCGACTACGACCGCCTCAGCCGGCGCCACAGCGGCGCGGACGGCCTGCTGCACCTGGAGGGCGCGGCCGTGCTCGCAGTCGCCGTCCGCAGCTGGTCGGTCAGGACAGTCCATAGGCCCGGTGGACCATCCAGATGGGGTGCTCGGTCTTGACCCCTGAGGACTGCTCGATCTGCCAGCGGCAGGTCTCCGTGTCGCACAGGGCCAGGTCGGGGTTGGTGCGCTTGACCATGTCGAACAGTGGCTTGCCGACTGCCTGGGCGACCTCGTACTTCTCCTTCTTCAGCCCGTAGGTGCCGGCGATGCCGCAGCAGGCCGCCCCGGACTCGACGACGGTGAGGCCGGGGATCAGCTTGAGCACCTCGACGGCCGGCTGGCCCATGCCCTGGCTCTTCAGCTGGCATGGTGCGTGGTACGGCACGGTCATGTCGATCCGGGCGAAGTCGGTGGGCAGTTCGCCGGCGTCGTGCAGGTCGAGAAGGAACTCCATCATGTCCCTGATCCGCGTCCCGACGTCCTTCAGCTTGTCGTCGGAGACTCCCATGATCTCGTGGGCCTCGTGCTTGAGCATGCCGGTGCAGGAACCGGAGGAGGAGATGATCGTCAGGTCCTTGCCGGCGCCCCGCAGCTCGTCGCACAGCTTCAGCACGGCGGCGGACGCCTGGTCGAACAGGCCGTTGGACTGCTGGGCGAGACCGCAGCAGCCCTGCTTCGGCACGATCACCTCATAGCCGAGGTATTCCAGCACCTCGATCGACTTCCTGGAGGTTTCCACCTCGAAGTAGCCGCCCGCGCAACCATGGAAGAACACGACAGGGCCGCGGGTGGGAGCCTTCATCGGCACCTTCCGCTTCTTCAGCCAGCCCTGCAGCGTCTGGGTCTGGGCCGGCGGCATCGGGGCGTCCCTGTGGATGCCGATGACCTTCTCCACGATCGTGCGGATCGGCAAGTTGCGCAGCGCGGCGTTGGCGATCGGCGCCACCGGCGTCATCATCATGCCCATGAGGGTGGTGCGGGTGATCAGTTGGTCACGCAACGGCATGTGGTCGGCCTTCATCACCGCACGCGCCTGGCTGTTCAGCTCAGCGATCTGGACGCCCTGCGGGCAGGCAAGGGTGCAGGCGCCGCAGCTGGAGCAGTAGTCCAGAGAGTGGTCGACGCTCTCCCCGTTGCGGAACCGCTCTGCCTGCGGCCCGACGAACTTCGGGCCGGAGAACAGCGGAGTGACCGCGGACACCGGGCAGGCCGTCTCGCAGATGGTGCACTTCACGCAGGCGTCCAGGCTGGCCCGGGCCAGCTCGTGGCCGGCGAACTCGACGCCCTCGGTGGTCATGACAGCTCCTTCAGGATCGAATCGGCGGCAAGGACCGCACTGCCCAGCGCGATGCCGTCGCCGGACTTCTCTGCCCACCGCGACGAGCCGCCGATGATGCCGCCGGCCGCGTACAGGTTGTCGTGGACGACTGCGCCTGCCCCGTCCAGTACACGCATGTCGCGGCCGACGCGCACCCCGACCCGGAACAGCGGTTGCTCGGCGCCCCAGTAGTCGCCGTGGATGAGCGGTTCGGCATCCAGCCCGGCCAGCGGCAGGCCGAACACGGTCTCGGTGACCAGGCCATGAGAGTCCAGGTTCAGCGCCCCGGACTCGAACCCGCCGGTGGCCAGCAGGAACGTGTCCGCCGTGAACTCCCGCTGAGCGCCGGCCGCCGCGACCGACAGCCCGAGGATGCCGCCGTTACCGGCCCGGAAGCCGACCGTCCAACTGCCCGGAACCATCCGCACGCCGGCAGCCTTGGCCTTCGCGGTGAGGGCTGCGTTCAACCGCATGCCCGGCACCGACGGTGGCGGCAGCGGAATCTCGAAGACCGGGTGGCCCAGCTTTTCGGCGACGTCCGACCAGGCCGTGAGGTCGTTCAGCCCGAGCACGGCCGGCAGGCCGACGGTCTCACCGTCGGCCAGGAGTGGACGCAGCGTCTCGGCGAAACGTGCCCGGAAGGCAGGGTCATCGAAGGCGCGGGCGTAGGTGAGTCCGCTGGAGTCGATCTCGTTCTCGCGGGCCGGCACGTCGACGCTCAGGTGGCGGACCTCAAGGTGACCAGGCGTTTGTTTCGCGAAGGCTTCGGCGATTGGGTCGCCGAAAAGCGACCGCTTTGATCTGGTCGGCTGCGCCCCGTCTGGAAGCGCGCTTCGTGCGAGATTCTCGGCCACCAGCTTCGGATGGAAATCCTTGAGACGTCGCAGGCCGACGATGGCGAACTTCGCACCATCTCTCACGTGCCCGGCGACCATGCTGGGCGAGGCGAGGCAGGTGGGCCGGATCGCCCCGACCGCTGTAGGCAGCTGGTAGTTCGTCTCCACATCCCCGACGAGGAGTTTTGCTCCGAGCAAGCCCTTGAGGTACTCGATCCCGGTGTGCACGCCGGCTGCGCCGATCACCGCGTACGGGTGCTCGGGACGCGAGGAGGCGATCGCAGCGAGCGTGAGCACCGGGTTGGTGACCCGGTCGGGGGTGTAGCCCAGCACGTCGATGGTGCCCTGGCCGAGCTGCAGTCCGCCGATGCCCTTGCTCAGCAGGGTGACGTCCACACCGCCGGCGGCCAGACGATTGGCTGCGGTGAGGCCGGCGAGACCGACCCCGATCACGACGACGCGGCTCACAGTGCCACCTCACTCATCTGTTGCGGCAGGTGCTCGATGTCGAGGGTGCCCTGGAAGATCCAGTTGTCCAGGGCTGTCTGGCGCACCTGGTCGCCGTAGAGGATCGGCCACAGGCCGATCCAGCGGTTCTTCAGGAACAGTCGCAGAAGCCCGTTGGCCCGCTCAATGTCGATGTGGTCGCTCTCCAGCGCGATGCCGGTGGCGCGGGTGGTGCAGAAGCCGCCCTGGCAGGGGCCCATGCCCAGCCGTAGCTGGCGGCGCAGGTCGTCGAGCGTGCCCTTGGGCTGCACGGCGAGCGCCTCGGTGAACATCCGGCGGCTCATCAGCTCGCACTCGCAGATGATCTGCTCGTCGAGGCGGTCATGTTCGCGCTCCTCGAGGCGGTGGGTGACCACGTAGTTCTTGGTCGGCTCCGGGCCGGGGATGTTCTCCTGCGCGGTGCGGCACTCCCGCTTTTCGCCGAGCTTGTCGCACATGGCGTCGACGATGTGCTCTGCCATCAGCCGGTAGGTCGTGAGTTTGCCGCCCCCGATCGTGAGCATGCCGTCGAGGCCGTCGCGCTCGGTGTGGTCGATGACAGCCATGCCGCGGCTCATGTGCCTGGTGTCGGCAGCGGACACGCGCTTGTCCTTGATCAACGGCCGCGCTCCCGCCCAGGCGTGCAGCGCACGGGCGTTGCGGAAGCCGGGAATCAGCACCTCGCCGGCGTCCAGCATCTGCTGCACCTCGTCGCGCTCGATGGCCAGGTTGTCCGGGTCGTCGACCTTCACGTCGGTGGTCCCGATGATGCTCACCGTGTGCACCGGCACGAGGATGTCGCCGTCCGCGGGGTAGATGCACCGGTTGACCACCCGGTTCACCAAGCGGTGGTTCATCGCGATCATGATGCCGCGGCCCGGGATCACGTCCACAGGGTCTGCGCCGGCCATGTGGGCGATCTGACCGGCCCACGGACCCGCGCAGTTCAGCACGAAGTTGCATTCGATGACGACGTCGGTCCCCGACTTCAGGTCGGTGCAGTGGACGGCCGAGACCCGGTTGCCCTCGCGGTCGATCCGGGTGACGCTGTGGTAGGTCAGCACCTGGGCGCCGTGGACCTTCGCGGAGTTCGCCGCGCCCCACACCAGCTGCCAGCCGTCGACCGAGCCGTCTCCCACTTCGATGGCGCGCAGGATGCCAGGGTTGAGCCGCGGCTCGTTGCGCAGGGCTTCTGCGACCGGAATCTCGCGGGCGGGAACGCCGGTGGCTGCGGCGCCGGTGAGGAACTTGTCCGCGAATGCGGGGTCGTCGCCGGGGCAGGTCACGAAGTAGCCGCCGGTCATCTCGATCGCCGAGGACTGGATACGGGAAAGGATTGCGTTCTCCTGCGCGCACTCGGTGGCCGACAACGGGTCACTCACCACGTAGCGTCCGCCGGAATGCATCAGCCCGTGGAACCGTCCGGTGGTGCCCTGGCCGAGGTCGGCACGATCGACCAGCACCGCGCTGTAGCCCCGCATCGCCACGTCCCGCACCACGCCGGCCCCGGTAGAGCCGCCGCCGATGACTACGACGTCAACCGCCAGCTTTCTCACGAAGACCTCCCGCTCTCGATGTGACGCCGGCGGCCCTGGACGCTCCATCGGCGTGCGGGCAGCGCAACAGTGCGCCGTCGGTGTTCAAACTAACCAGCGGGGGCTGTCGTGGACATCACCCGTGGGCAAGGTCGCTCAGACGTGCAGTCCTGCCTCGTCGGACTGGGAAATCGACAGCCCGCTCGCGGAGAAGGGACGGGAACGGCTCAGAGGCGCGCCCGGTCGAGGATCGCCCGAGCGGTGCCCTCGTCGAGGACGAGGTCGGTTGCGACGCCTGCGCGCAGCGCACCGACGACAGCCGGAGCCCGTGACGGGTCAGCGACGACGCAGATCCGACGCGGCACCCGCTGCAGTTCCGCTGGCGTGAGGCCGGTGGCCCTGTCGTTGTGGGCGACATCGGCGTAGGACCCGTCCTCGCGCAGCAGTACCGTGCAGACGTCGCCGACCACACCGTCCGAGGCGAGCTGCCGCATGTCCGAGGCGTCCATGTACCCAGCGGTGTAGACGTGGGAGGGGACCTTGCCCTCGAGGGAACCGACGCCGAATACCGCAAGGTCGAGCTTCTGGTGCAGCTTCAGCACGTTCTGCACCGACCGCTCACGCCACATCGCCTGCTTGGTCGCCGCGTAGTCGAAGAACGCCGGCACCGGGAACAGCACGACGCGGGCATCGAAGGCGTCACCGATCGACTGCAGGATCTCGCCGATGTAGGGAATGCCGGAGCTGCGCTGGTTGGCGCCGCCGTTGATCTGCACGACGGTCGAGCCCACCAGCGGACGCCGGCCGAGGTGCTTGACAACGTGGGAGAGGGTGACGCCCCAGGCGACGCCGATCAGCTGGTGGTCGTCCACCGCCTCGGTGAACAGGCGTCCGGCCAACCGGGCAACCTGGTCGAAGCGAACGTTCTCGTTCGCGTTCTCGCGCACCGACACCATGTGCACCCGGACGCCGAAATGGCGGCTCAGGGTGGACGCGATGGGCGACTGAGAACCGCTGTGGTCGGCGAGACTGATGCGCACCAGGCCCGAGTCCCGGGCGTCCTTCAGTAGTCGCGAAACCGAGGAGCGGGAGAGCCGCAACTGGTGCGCAATACTCTCCATCGTCTCACCCTGGATGTAGTAGCGGGAGGCCGCTTGGTACATGTCCTCGTAGCGCTCGTTCAACCTTGCACCTCTCCCTTGCACGTTCGTGCACAGGTCTAGCGCATGCGTTCAACCATAAGCAAGATGAGGACCTAACGGGACGGGGTGAGCGCGTCAGTGCGTCGTGCCCCCAACGTTACGGTTCAGCGGGTACGAAGGAGTCAGATGAACCTCTCAACGGTTGGCGCGGGTGCGCGCACCGTCGGGGCTTTCGTATCGGAGATCAACGAAGAGACCGATCCCGCCGGCCATTGTTACCCCTCGCGTCCGTGCCTACGAGCCTCGGCGGACGCGACATCCAAGAGGAGGCTCCGGTGAACCAGTTGGGCCACCGTCAGGTCAGCCGCACGCACAGCAGCGTTACGGCTGTCTCCCAGTACACCTCTCCGGCGCACGACGCCCCTCGACGGGCGAGCGGGGCGCGGCACCCCGAACCGGTGTCTGTTCCAATCCATACCGTCTGACAAGACAACGATCACATCGCCTGCGTCCTCGGGACGCCCAAACTGACGCCCGACCTGGGTGTTAAGAAAGTGAGAATGAAGTGGGAGCTCTGTTCCTCTCTGAGCTTGTTGGCAGCGCGATGCTGCTCCTCCTCGGCTGCGGTGTTGTAGCCAATACCGCGTTGACGAAGTCCAAAGGCAACGGCACTGGGTTCCTCTTTGTGAACTGGGGCTGGGGTCTTGCGGTCTTCGCTGGCGTCCTCGTCTCCGCAAAGTCCGGCGCTCACATCAACCCGGCCGTGACCCTGGGGGTCGTAGCTCGGAACCTGACGATGGGCAAGGAGCCGCTCCCCGGAGGCTGGGGCACGGTTGCGATCTACATCATCGCTCAGCTGATCGGCGCCTTCATCGGCGCAGTCCTGTGCTGGCTTGCCTACAAGCAGCACTTCGACGAGGAGCCCGATGCGGCCACCAAGCTTGGTGTCTTCTCCACCGGTCCGGCCATTCGCAGCTACGGCTGGAACCTCCTCACCGAGATCATCGGCACCTTCGTGCTGGTCTTCGTGATCATTGCTGCCGGTGGCTGGGGCGACCCCGCTACCAAGGTCCCCGGCGGCCTCGGTTGGCTCGGCGCCCTCGGCGTTGCGCTACTGGTCGTCGGCATCGGCGCATCCCTCGGTGGTCCCACCGGGTACGCCATCAACCCTTCCCGTGACCTCGGTCCGCGCATTGCGCACTTCGTCCTGCCGATCAAGGGCAAGGGCGACTCGGACTGGGCTTACTCCTGGGTTCCGGTTGTCGGGCCGATCATCGGTGGCGTCCTCGCCGGCCTTACGGCTGGCCTCCTGCTGCCTGCTTGACAGTGAACGGGCGGGTGGGCTTTCGGCTCACCCGCCCCAGTAGCAAGAAGCGAGCGGGCCGGTTGCCGCCGACCCGCTCGCAACACTCATCATCCTTAAACAATGACGTGGAAGGAATTATCCATGGCAGACAAGTACATCCTCGCGATTGACCAGGGAACGACCAGTTCCCGCGCAATCGTCTTCAACCACGAAGGCCAGATCGTCTCCGTCGGGCAGAAGGAACACGAGCAGATTTTCCCGCGGGCCGGCTGGGTTGAGCACAACGCCATCGAGGTCTGGGACAACGTTCGCGAGGTCGTCGCCGAGGCTCTGGCCAAGGCCAGCCTGAACAAGGAAAACATCCAGGCAGTCGGTGTCACCAACCAGCGTGAGACCACCCTCGTGTGGAACAAGGAGACCGGCGTTCCGGTCTACAACGCGATCGTTTGGCAGGACACCCGGACCGGCAAGATCATCGAGGAGCTCGGTGGCGGCGACCAGGACAAGTACAAGGCGCGCGTGGGCCTGCCCCTGGCGACCTACTTCTCCGGCCCGAAGGTCAAGTGGGTCCTCGACAACGTCGAAGGCGCTCGCGCCGATGCCGAGGCCGGCAAGCTGGTCATGGGCAACATGGACACCTGGGTCATCTGGAACATCACCGGTGGCGTCAATGGCGGCGTGCATGTGACTGACGTCACCAACGCCTCCCGCACCATGCTGATGGACCTCAACACCCTCAGCTGGGACGCGGAGATCGCGGCCGACATGACCATTCCGATGAGCATGCTGCCCGAGATCAAGTCGTCCTCGCAGGTGTACGGCTACTGCCGTGAAGAGGGCCTCCTCGGTGGCATCCCGGTCGCAGGCGACCTGGGCGACCAGCAGGCTGCCACCTTCGGCCAGGCTGCATTCAAGGCGGGCATGGCGAAGAACACCTACGGCACCGGCTGCTTCATGATCATGAACACCGGCGAGGAGATCGTTCCTTCCAAGAACGGCCTGCTCACCACCCTGTGCTACAAGATCGGCGACGACAAGCCGATCTACGCACTCGAGGGTTCGATCGCCGTCACCGGCTCCTTGGTGCAGTGGCTGCGCGACAACCTGAAGATGTTCTCCTCCGCTCCGGAGATCGAAGAGCTCGCCAACTCCGTCGACGACAACGGCGGCTGCTACGTCGTGCCGGCGTTCTCGGGCCTGTTCGCACCGTACTGGCGTGCAGACGCCCGCGGCGCGATCCTCGGCCTCACCCGCTACGTCAACCGTGGCCACATCGCCCGCGCCGTCCTGGAGGCAACCGCCTTCCAGACCCGCGAGGTCCTGGACGCCATGGAAGCCGATTCGGGCGTCAAGCTCGCCGAGCTCAAGGTCGACGGCGGCATGACGATGAACGACACCCTGATGCAGTTCCAGGCTGACCAGCTCGGCGTGCCCGTGGTGCGTCCGGTTGTTGCAGAGACCACCGCTCTCGGTGCGGCTTACGCCGCCGGCATTGCGACCGGTTACTGGAACGGCGAAGCGGACGTCATCGCCAACTGGGCAGAGGACAAGCGCTGGATCCCCAGTGCCGAGCAGGACGAGCGCGCTCGCCTGTACCGTCAGTGGAAGAAGGCCGTCACGAAGACCTTCGACTGGGTCGACGCGGACGTCGAGGCCTGAGCCTCACACCAACGGCGCCGCCGGGATCTTGGGATCCCGGCGGCGTCGCCGTGCTATCAGGACACGTTGGCCGGCGGGTCACTGGTAAGTGAACGTTGCGTACGCCGCTGCGGCGGAAGCGCCGGAGACGGTCAGCACGGTGACGTTCACGATTCCGGCAGCGTGAGCTGTGACCACCAGCTCGGTGGGGGAGACGACGGTGAGCGACTTACCGGTGGTCCTGTCGAACGTGACGGCCAGCGCACCGGAGAGGTTGGTGCCACGGATGGTGACCCGGGTGCCGCAGGCGACGCCGCCCGTTGCCGTGGAGACTCCCGTGACTTGCGGCGCGGGGCGAGGTAGGTGTACGTCGCGGCGCTGGTGCCGTAGGAGCCGACCCCGCGGACGCTGACGCTGCCCGGGTTGTGCCCGGGGGCCTCAACGGTGATCGTCGTGGGCGTGACCTGCCAGACGGCTGCCTGGATGTCGCCGCCGAGGTGCCGAACGGCGTGGTCACGTGAATGTCGAACGTGCCGGCCCAGTGGGACGGGACGACGGCGCGCAGCTGGCCGTCCGAGAGCACCTCGAAGTGGGCCTCGACGTCGCCGAAGGACACAGCGGTTGCCGCGGAGAGGTTCTCACCGGCGATGACGACGATGTCGCCGCCGACGGTCAGACCGGAGGCGGGCGAGACGCCGTCGCGACGATCTCGGTGTCGGACACGACCCGGAACACCGCAGGGACGGTGCCGAACCGGACGGCAACCGCGTCGCCCAGCTACTTCCTGCGGATCGTCACGGCTGCACCGCCTGCGGTGAGGCCGAGGGCCGGTGCGACCGAGGTCACGATGGCGGCTTGTGATAGGACAGCAGGAGGTCGCGGTTCGAGCTCGACAGCGCCGTTGTGGCAAGGACCGTCGCGGCCTTCTCGCTGCGCAGCGCCGGGGCCTTGACGGTGAGCCGGGTGTCGGACTTCACCTTGAGCTTGGTCCCTGCGACACCGTCGAAGTACACCTTCTCCACAGCCAGCAGGCCGCGTCCGGTGATGGTCACGGTGGCCGTCGTGGTCAGCGGCAGGGAGCCGGGGCTGATCGAAGTGATGGTGGGGGCGATGTTCAGCAGCCGGTTGGGCGTGCCGGCCGGATTGCCGCTGATCGTGTTGCCAAGGCTGAGCTTCAGGATCTGCATGCCCACTTTCGCCGGCGACCATCTGTGGTGCCGGGCGAGGACCAGCGCGGCTGCCCCGGCCACGTGCGGGGAGGCCATCGAGGTACCCGAACGGAACACCGCGCTGTTCCCGGTGCTGTCGGCGGCGGCGATGTTCTCCCCCGGCGCATACAGGTCGACGCAGGACCCGTAGTTGGAGCCGAAGACCTGGTTGTCGGACTCGTCCGACGCTGCGACGGTGAGGGCATTCTTCACCGAACCCGGGGACGAGCTGCAGGCGCTGGCGTTGTTGTTGCCTGCGGCCACCACAACGGTGACACCGTCGGCGATCAGGCGCTTGATGGCTTCGTTCTCTGCCCGGCTGTACGCCCCGGAAAGGCTGAGGTTGGCCACGGCCGGCGTGCCATGCCTGTGCTGGGACACCACCCAGTCGACGGCCCTGGCAGTGTTGAAGGCGTCGCCGTTGCCGTCGCAGTCGAGGACGCGCACCGGCACGACAGTGACGCGTTTCGCCACGCCGTAGGTTGTGCCGCCGATGATACCCGCAACATGGGTGCCGTGCCCGTTGCAGTCGGCGGTACCGAGGCCGTCGTCGACGAACGATTTGCCCTTCGCGACCCGGCCCAACAGGTCGGGGTTGGCGGGGTTGATGCCGGTGTCGAGCACGTAGACCTTGACGCCCGACCCGGTGTGTTCCGCGGTGAACCGTCCATCCAGCGGCAGGGCGGACTGGTCGATGCGGTCGAGCCCCCAGGGGGCGTCGGACTCGGTGGCGGCCGCGCGCACGGGCACGTTCTGTTCACCCGGGGCGACGTCGATGTTCGCAGGGATGGTTGCAGCCGGGACGGAGGGGGTGGCCGGCCAGGCTGCCGCGGCGGTCGGTGCGGAGGGCAGAGCCACGGCGAATGCCAGGCATGCCCCAATACCAAGCGCGGTCAAGCGCAGTTTTCTCATGCTCCCCCGAGCCTTCCCCCGAAAACTAGTTCGAGCTTAGGCGATAGACGCAGTGGAGTCTCCTTCGGATTCAGTTCAGGGTGTACGAACTTTTGCCTCGGGTCAGGCGCCGTGGACGGTGACCTCTGCGATTCCGCTGCGGAAGTAGCCGTCGCCCATGGGCGCAAGGGAGGTGAAGTAGACCAGCACGTAGCGGGTCTCCTGCGCTTGGGGCAGCTCGATCCCGAACCGTCCGGAGGCGTCCTCCCTGCCGGTGAGCTTCGTCCACTGGTCGATCGACTTCATGGGCGCTGCGTCGGTCATGGCTTTCGGGGTCCGCAGTTCAACGCTGGTGCCGGAGCCGTCGAGCTGCAGGTCCACGCCAGTCACGTGCCGCACCGCGCCGAGGTCGAGCACGAGCCCGACGCCGGGCTTGATGCCGCCCATGGTCGGCAGCTTCTTGTACCGCTCGGTACGCCATAGCGTCGATGGATCGCCGTCGATCGCGAGCTTCGCCTGCTTGGGGTTCTCTGCACCGCCGCCACCGTCGGCCTTGGGGTCGAAGTCGGTCGCCTTGGTGACCAACAGGGCGCCGGCGGCTGCCGGCGACGGCGAGGCCGGGCGGACGGACCAGAAGGCGGCGATGAGCCCGACGACCACCAGCAGCGCGATGCCACCGATGATGACCGGCCGGCGCGGGAGGCTCAGGTGGGGGAGCTGGAACGGTGGCCGGGCCAACTCGACGGCCTCCGGGGCTGCGTCCACCGCGGGAGCGGCGGCCGGCGGCGGCACCGGCGTGAAGGAGTCGCCGTGGCTGAGCGCAGCGTCGACGAACGGCTGGGTCTCGTCGCCCGGATCATCGTCGTCGTCCACCGGCACGGACGCGGTGTAGCGGCTGGCGGCCGGGGTGGGCATCGGGGGGGCGACGGTGGAGACCGGGGGCGGTGGCGCGGTGTCGGGGTCGACGGTGGGGTGCAAGCGTGCGCGCAGGTCGTGGGATGCGCTCATCGGCCCCAGCACGAGGGACAGCTGTGTGGTGACGTCCTGGGCGGTGGTCAGCCGGGTGGCATGGGCCTGCGGAACCGGGGAGAGGATGCGGTCGACCACCTGGTCGACGGCGGGAGCGACTCCGCTGCGCACGCGGCTGGGCAGCACCCAGTGCCCCTCGACGACCGGGGCCGCGGCAAGGCCGTAGCGCTCGCCGCCGGGCCAGCGGGCGACGAGGCAGGCGTACATCAGCTGGCCAAGGGCGCGGACATCGGCGGCCTCGCCGTTGAGGTGGCTGTCGGCGGCCTGGTTGGCCTCGTTGACGCCGAAGCCGACGACCTTCACGTTGCCGGAGGCCGTGACAAGCAGCGTCGCGGGACTGAGGTGGCGGTGGTACAGGCCCTGGGCGTGCAGCTCGACAAGGGCGTCGGCAACCTCGCGTACCACCCAGGCGGTCTCCACGCCGGTCAGCGGTCCGGTGCGCAGCACCTTCTCCAGCGTCTGGCCTGCGGCGTATTCGTACACCAGGTAGGGCTCGGTGCCGGGCTCGGAGTCGACGACATCGAGGACGCGCAGGAACCGTGAGTCGGTGGCCAGCGCAGCGTCCCGTCCCAGCCGGAGCACTTCCGCGGTGCGCGGATCGGCGCCGTCGAGCAGGTGCACGAGGACGGCGCGGCCGAGAGTGATGTCGTGGGCCCGCCAGGTCTGCGTCCGGTCACGGAAGGCGAGCTGCTCCTCCAGCCTGAAACGTTCACCCAGCACGCGGCCTGTGGTGACCTGGGCCTCCGGGGTGCCGGCGACCGGCGGTTCGGGGAAGTCGAGCACCTCCGCCGGCAGCACGTCCGGCGCGGTGACCGGCACGAAGACACCGGTGCCATCGGGGTCGGGGTTCAGCTCGTTGGCCCGCCGGTCGCCGTCGGCGTCGGCGTCGGCGTCCGACTCGTCGATGATCGCTTCGACCGGGTCGCTGTCGGTCTTGCGCGGGCGACGCAGCACGTCCAGCAGCGACGTGGTCTCCGGGATGCCCAGCCGCTTGGCAGTGAAGAAGAACACCAGCACGGCGAGCACTCCGGCCAGTGCCAGCCCGAGGGCCCGCAGCAGGAAGCTCGGGTAACGCTCGAACCACCAGGTGATCACCCAGGCCAGCACCCCGGCGGGGACGGAGGCGACCAGCAGCCTGCCGAGGTGCTGCATGGTGTCGCTGGTGGGCAGCTCGGGAAGGCGCTTGCGCAGCGAACGGTGCGTGACAACAGCACCGATGAAGTAGGACGCAGAGTAGGACAGTGCAAGCCGGGCTGCGACCGTGCCCGGATCGTTCCACGACAGCACGAAGGCCACAGCCAGCAGGGCGTTGGCGACGCTGATCCAGATCTGCAACAGGAAAGGCGTCCTGGTGTTGTCCATGGCGAAGTACGCCCGCAGGTAGAGGTACTGGACGGTGAACGGGATCAGGCCGACGGCGAAGGCGACTAGCGCCCAGGCGATGAAGATGTAGTCGTCGGCGCCACTGCCGTTGCCGAAGATCAGCCGGGTGATCGGTTCGGCAAGAGCCGCCAGGCCGACGGCTGCCGGCACGAGAAAGGTGGTGGCCAGGCGCAGCGCACGGGAGGTTTCCGCCGCTACTCCGACACGGTCGCCGGCGAGTGCGAATCGGGAGGCCGAGGGCAGCATGGCCGTCGCCAGCGACACCGTCAGCAGCGAGTGGGGCAGAATCCAGATCAGGTACGCGTTTCCGTACACGGTCCAGCCCCCACCGACGGCCTTGGCGCCGGCGCCGGCAGCCGGGGCGGCGGCGGTTGCCAGTTGGGACACCACCACCTGCGCGATGGAGGTGAGGGCGACGTAGCCCACCATCCACTTGGCGACGTGGAACGTTCGGCCGAGTCCGGTGCCCTTCAGGTCGAAGCGTGGCCGGTAGCTGACACCGGCCCGCTTGAGGAAGGGCAGAAGCACGAGGGTCTGCACGATGATGCCCACCGTGGAACCCAGGGCGAGCAGCCACGCCTGCTGATCGGTGAACGGCTTGCCGGTGAGGGCGCTCTGGCTGCCCCAGATCCACAGGTAGGCGCCGAAGACGATGATCGAGACCAGGTTGTTCGTGAGCGGGGCCCACATCATCGGCCCGAAGCGTTCCCGGGCGTTGAGCACCTGCCCGAGCAGGAAGAAGACGCCGTAGAAGAACAGCTGCGGCATACAGATGTAGCCCATCAACAACAGCGACTGCCAGTGATCCGCGAGATTGGGGGTGCGCCAGATCGGCGCGGCGTAGATGGTCATGATCAACGGGGTGGCCACGGTCGCCACGACGGTGAGGGCCCCGAGGAGGATCAGGAAGCCGGTGATGATCCGGTCGATGAACGCCTTGCCGCCGTCCTCGTCGTGGGTGACCGCGCGCACGATCTGGGGCACGAGGACGTTGTTCAGGGTGCCGCCGGCCAGGAGCAGGTACAGCGAGGTAGGCACAGTGTTGGCGACGTTGAACGCCTCCACCTGGAGCGTGCCGTTGCCCAGGACGAAAGCGAGCAGCGCCGTCCGGACGAGGCCGAGGATGCGGGAGACCATCGTGCCGGAGGCCATCACGGCCGTGGCGCTGATCAGCCGGCGCCCGCCCGCCTGCGCATCGCTCATGCGTCCTGCTCCGAGGTCTGCGCTGCGGCCGTCCGGCGACGGACCTGGCGGATGCGCCATGCGGTGGCGCCGACGAGGACGATTCCGGAGACGCCGACGATGATCCACGCCACCACCCCGAGGTCGGTGATCTCGACGGTGATCGACGTGTCCGGGCTCACCCGGTGGCCGTCGGCGGTGGCGACGTAGGCGCGGGCGATCACCAGTCCGTTGGAGGCCGCCTCGGGCCGGATGTTCACCGTGACGCTCTGACCGGGCGCGACCGTGACCAAGTCGGACGGCGGGACGGTGAGCCGCTGCGGGTTGTCGGTGCGTACGACCACCTGCACCCGGATCTGCTCTGCGAGGTTGTTGGTGACCGTCACCGGGAACTGGTTGGTGCGCGAGGACATCAGGAACCGGTGGCTGGCATCGAGGGTGACCGAGCGGCCCACCTCGGGGCCACCGACGATCGCGGCGAGACCGTCGAGCTGGGCGTCGAAGCCGGTGGAGTTCCCGATCCAGGCCGTCGAGGTGGTGCGGGTGATGGCTGCGTCCGCCTGGTCGATCAGCGCCGACTCGGGCACGAGGTCGCCGTAGGCGGTGAACTCGCCGGTGAGCCGCTTGATCGCCTCCAGCTGGCCGGCGCCGAGACGCGGCGGCTTGTCGGCGCCCAGCGCGACATGGGTGACCCCGGGGGTGCTGGCGAACAGGGAGCCGAGGTCTCGGCGCACCATCCAGCCCGTGGTGGTTGCCTGGTCCTCCGCGAGGTCCTCCAGGCGGTCGAGCAGCCGCACCTGACCCTTGGCGCCGGCGATCAGCGCGGTTGCGAAGGCCAACTGGTGACGTTCGATGGCCGGGGTCTGCGCCGCCCCGGGCACCTCGGCGGCCGTCGCCAGCACGCGCGGCTCCGCGTCCCCGGCCTGCAGCGCGCCGGCCGCCGTAGCGTTCGCAGCGATGATCGCCTCTGCGCCGGAGTCGGACAGGTAGTCGTAGGTCGCAGCGGGCAGGATGTTGCCCGCCGGAACCACCACCAGCGGCAGGTCCTCGACACCGGTGACGGTTTCCGCTGCCGCTCCTGCCCGGTGCACCAACTCCTCGTCCTTGGCGATCCGGCCGGCGTTGACGTCGGGGTTGGCGAACAGGGTGCGTGCGCCGGCGTGACGATCGAGCTTCTCGAAGCGGGCCAGCCAGGCCGTCGCGACATCCTGGCCGGTGCCCGGGCGGGTGCCGGCGCCGTCCTTGACCTGGTAGCCGTCGGACATGTCACGCACCTCGTCAAGAAGTGCGGGGTCGATCAGCCAGCCCATGCCGGGACGGTCGGCTGCCGTGAGCAGGTTCTCCAACCGTTCGCTGAGCTCTGTGGTCAGGCTGTCGTCGCGGAAGAGGTTGTCCACCAGCTTGGTGGGCGTGGCTCTCAGCAGGACGACCGAGGTGATGGGCACGGGAGTCTTGCCGGGCAGCGGCACAAAGGTGCGCAGCTGGCCGACGGTGGCGTAGTTGCCGCTTGCGTCGGCGGAGGCGATCACGTCGGCGCCGAAGGCGTACACGGCTCCCGTGCTCGTGAACCCGAGGTCGGCAAGGGTGGCCCGCAGTTCGATCTGCCGACTCGCGCCGGGTGCGAAGGCGACGGCAGAGGTGCTGATCACCGCGTAGTGGTCGGAGTCGATCGCAAGGCGTGCGCCCCAGCCCGTGGCGTTGGTGCCGGCCTGGCGGAGCGTTGCCAGGTCACGGATGGCGTCCCGGGAGCTCCACAGCAACACCTGGACGCCGTAGGCGGGGGTGTCGCCGGTGTTGGTGATGGTGCCCTGCACGGTGACCTGGTCCTTGGGCTTCACGCCGGAGACTGCCAGCGAGGTGACGGTGAAGCTCACCTGCAGCGTCGCCGCGTGCGCAGGGACGGGGTTGACGAGGCTCAACAGGCCCACAGCCGCCCCCCACGACAGGAGGAGCGCGAAGACCCGCCGCCTGCCGTTGGTGGTGCCGATCACCGTCCCATCGTACGGGGGTCGACGTCGCCGGACCGGCAGCACCCGGCGAGCGGCGGTGGCCGGTAAAGTACTCGGTTGTGCCCAGCCTGACCGAACAGCAGCAGCTCGCGCTCGCCGACGTGTTGTCCGCCGGCCCCAAGGTCCGCAAGCTGACGCGCCTGTTCGCGGAGGCCGGGGAGTCGCTGTACCTGGTGGGCGGCTCGGTCCGGGACGCGCTGATGGGCCGGCTCGGCCACGACCTGGACTACACCACCTCCGCCCGTCCGGATGTGATCGAGGCGCTGGTGCGCAAGGTGACCAAGGCTGTGTGGGACGTCGGGCGCGCCTTCGGCACGATCGCCTGCCGCATCAGAGAGACCGACGGCAGGGAGTGGCTGGTGGAGATCACAACGTTCCGCGCCGACAGCTACGTCGACCACACCCGCAAACCCGAGGTGCAGTTCGGCCACGACCTGGGCGGCGACCTGGTGCGGCGCGACTTCACCGTGAACGCGATGGCGCTGAACACCGTCGACGGCGAACTGCTCGACCCGTTCGGTGGCCTGGGTGACCTGCTCGCCGAGGTGATCCGGACGCCCGCTGCCGCGGAGCTGTCGTTCTCCGACGACCCGTTGCGCATGATGCGGGCCGCCCGGTTCACCTCGCAGCTGGGCTTCCAGCCGGACGGCGACGTGGTTGCCGCGATGACGGAGATGGCGCCGCGGATCGGAATCATTTCGGCCGAGCGGATCCGCGACGAACTGGCGAAGCTGCTGCTGACCGACAACCCGCGTCCGGGCCTGAACCTGCTGGTGGAGACCGGGCTGGCCGACATTGTGCTGCCCGAGCTGCCGGCGCTGCGCATGGAACGCGACGAGCACAACCGCCACAAGGACGTCTACGAGCACAGCCTCACCGTGCTCGACCAGGCCATCGAGCTGGAACGGGTGCGTGGGCACGCCCCTGACGTCGTGAACCGGCTGGCGGCGCTGCTCCACGACATCGGCAAGCCGCGGACACGCAAGTTCGAGGCCGACGGCAAGGTCTCCTTCCACCACCACGATGCGGTCGGGGCCAAGCTGGCCCGCAAGCGGCTCCAGGCGCTGCACTTCTCCAATGAGGAGGTGAAGGCTGTCAGCACGCTGGTCGAGCTGCACCTGCGCTTCCATGGCTACGGAGAGGGGCAGTGGACGGATTCGGCCGTGCGCCGCTACGTCCGCGACGCCGGCGACCAGCTGGAGCGGCTGCACATCCTCACCCGTTCGGACTGCACCACGAGGAACCTGCGCAAGGCCACGCGCCTGCGGCAGACGTACGAGGAGCTGGAGTGGCGGATCGACGAGCTGTCGAAGGCTGAGGAACTGGGCGCGATGCGCCCCGACCTCGACGGCACCCAGATCATGGAGGTGCTCGGGATCGGGGCCGGACCGGTGGTGGGCGAGGCGTACCGCTTCCTGCTGGAGCGCCGTATCGAGGAGGGCCCGCTCGGTGAGGAAAGGGCAACGGCGGAGCTGCTCGACTGGTGGGCGGCGCGCAATGCCGGCTGACCTGCTGGCGTCTCGGCCGGACGGGGTGGTCTTCGACTGCGACGGCCTGCTGGTGGACACCGAACCGTGCTGGACGGTGGCCGAGTCGGCGGTCTTCGCCGCCCGCGGGCTGCCGTACGGCCCGGCGGAGAAGGCGCTGTTCATCGGCAAGAGCGTGCCGGCGACCGTCGAGCTGATGGCAGCCTTCTTCGGTGAGGTCGGCAACGACGACGCGATCCGCGAAGAGGTGATGAGCACGGTCGGCGACGTGATCGGCGGCCAGGCAGAGCCGATGCCCGGGGCCCTGGAGTTGGTGCGCGCACTCTCGGGGCGGACGCCGATCGGTGTGGCGAGCAACTCCCCGCGGGTGATCCTCGATATCGCCCTGCAGCGGGCCGGCCTTACCGGCGCGTTCGGTGCCGTGATCGCCGCTGACGAGGTGCCCGTCGGTAAGCCCGCTCCCGACCTGTACCTGGCCGCATGCCGGCTGCTCGGCGCCGACCCGGCGGCCTGTATCGCCTTCGAGGACACCCGGACGGGCGCTGTCGCTGCCCGTGCCGCCGGTATGTGGGTGGTGGCCGTGCCCTCGCTGGAGCCGGACGGGTTCCCTGCGGACCTGGTCCTCGGGAGCCTCGCCGATCCCCGGCTGCTCGCCTGGGCCTCGTCCCTCTGACCCTTTCACCCCCTCCCTACTCGCAAGGTGGACACTTCCCCGGCGACTACGCCACCTGTGGTCCACCTTGCGGTTGAGGAAGCGGGATGACGGACGGACTGAAAGTAGTTAGCTGAACTAATGAGCTAAGCTAACTATCATGACTCTCCCGGGACTGGCCAACGACCTGCGTATCGCCTGCCAGCGGGTGAGCCGTCGCGTCCGGTTCGAGTCGACGGACGAACTCACGCCGCACCTGGTGAGCGCGCTCTCGCACCTGAAGAAGGGGCCGCTCACGCCGGGCCAGCTGGCAGAGCTCGAACGGGTGGCCCCCCCGAGCATGACAAGGACCGTGAACTGCCTTGTCGAGAAGGGCCTCGTTGCCCGCGATGACCACCCCAGCGACGGACGCTGCAAGCTGCTCGTGCTCACCGATGCCGGCCGGGCAACGATGAACCGCATCGGACAGGCCCGCGACGACTGGATGCTGCACCAGCTGGAAGGGCTGACCAAACCGGAACAGGACCTGCTGAAGGAAGCCGCTGTGCTGCTCAACCTGGTGGTGGGCCAATGACAGCGGCGACCACGCAGAGGGTTGCGATGTTCACGTCCATGGGCATCCGGAACTACCGGCTGTTCTGGACCGGTGGCCTGATCTCCAACATCGGCACCTGGATGGCTCGCGTTGCCCAGGACTGGCTGGTGCTGACCATCCTCACCGCCAACTCCTCGACCGCTCTCGGCATCGTCACCGGGCTGCAGTTCCTGCCAATCGCCCTGCTGGCGCCGTACGCCGGGTCGCTGGCCGACCGGATCCCCAAGCGGACGCTGCTGATGTACACCCAGGCAGCCCAGGCGCTGGTGGGCCTCACCCTCGCCGGCCTTGTGCTGAGCGGGGTCGTGCAACTCTGGCACGTCTACCTGCTTGCAACCCTGCTGGGCGTCGCGTCGGCGTTCGACGGGCCGGCCCGGCAGTCCTTCGCTCCCGAGATGGTGCCGGAGAAGCTCATTCCCAACGCCGTCGGGTTGAACACCACCTCGTTCCACGCCGCCCGGCTCGTTGGGCCGGCGGTCGCAGGGCTCATCATCGCCTGGTGGGGCGTCGGACCGGCGCTGCTGCTGAACGGCATCAGCTTCGTCGCCGTCCTGATCGCGCTGGTGTTGATGGACGGCACCGCACTCACCCCTGCCCCACGGACGCGGGCGAAGGGCTCCATCGCCGCCGGCTTCCGCTACGTCCGCTCGCGCCCGGACATCATGTTGTTGATGTTCATCGTGTTCATGTTGGGCACGTTCGGGCTGAACTTCCAGCTCACCAACGCCCTGATGGCGACAGCGGTGTTCCACGTCGGCGCGGAGCAGTACGGGTTGCTGGGCTCGGTCCTTGCCATCGGTTCGCTGTCGGCAGGACTGCTCGCCGCCCGCAGGACGCAACTGCGGCTGCGGCTGATCATCGGCGCCATGGCCGGCTTCTCGCTGGCGGTCGCTGTGCTCGCCATTGCCCCGAACTACTGGTGGTACGCGGCCTTCCTCGTGCCCACAGGTCTCACGTCGTTGACCGTGATGACGGTGGCCAATGCCTCCGTCCAGCTCTCCACCGAGCCGGTCATGCGCGGTCGGGTGATGGCGCTGTACCAGGCGATCTTCCTCGGCGGGACGCCGCTGGGTGCACCGGTGCTCGGCTGGATCGGCGACGCCTGGGGCCCGCGGTGGACGCTGGCCATCGGCGCGATCGCCTGCGCCCTCACCGTCGTTGTTGCCGTCGGCTACCTCGTGCGGCGTTCGGGCTGGGGCGTCCTGCCCTGGCGCCAATCCGATGAGGAGGTCGTCCTCGAGCCGGTGGAGGAAGCCCGCTAGAACGCTCCTCAGGCACCGTTACTGCGTCGCGAGGTACTCCTCGCGGACCTGCTTGCGCAGCACCTTGCCCAGCATCGAGCGGGGCAGGTCGTCAGCTGCCACGATCTCGCGCGGCACCTTGTAGCCGGCCAGGCGCTCCCGGCAGAAGTCACGCAGCGCTTGCTCGTCCAGGCTGGCGCCGGCGCGCAGCACCACGACTGCTGCGACACGCTCACCGCCGCTGGGGGCCGGCACGCCGATGGCCGCAGCGTCGGTGACGTCCGGGTGGCTGCGCAGCACGCCCTCCACCTCGGACGGGGCGACGTTGAACCCGCCGGTGATGATGAGCTCCTTCACCCGGTCGACGATGCTCGTGAAGCCGTCCGCGTCCACGGTCACGACGTCGCCGGTGCGCAGCCAGCCGTCCGGGAGCAGCGCCTTCGACGTCTCCTCAGGGTTGTTCCAGTAGCCGCTGAACACCTGCGGGCCCTTGATGAGGAGCTCGCCGCGTTCGCCCTGGACCACCTCTCGGGTCGGGTCGTCGGCGTCCACC
>JADGPA010000072.1 GCA_017882685.1 Propionibacteriaceae bacterium
CGGGTGTAGATGTTGCCCGGCACCTTCAGTGCGAACAGGTCGGCGGCGTGCTCCGTGTCGTCGAAGACGTACGAGGTGGTCTGGTAGATCGGCACCGCGCGGGCGTTGGTGGCCGAATCGGCCTCCTCCTGGCCGGCGTGGACGCTGAGGGTGTCGGGATGGTGGGACATTTCGCTCCTGTGTTGATGGTGCTGCGGTGGTGATGCCGGACTTCGAGGCCCGATAGGGGCCGGTGCGAGTGGGGGTGTGCCTCGAGCGGATCCGGACGCGGATCAGCGAAGGCGGTGAGTGGCGATTTCGTGTTGCGGGAACGGCTTTTCAGCGCATTCGACAACACACCATCGACGGCAGGCAGCGACAACACATGGTCGCGGAGCGCATCGAGGACATGCGCGGAGACTATCGCCGCGTCCGTTGAGTGGTCAATCGGGTCTTGGAATCCGAGAAGGCCGGTCGGCAATAGACTCTGCTGCCATGACTGCAGAACACGATCTGGTGCTGGTGGTCGACTACGGCGCCCAGTACGCCCAACTCATCGCGCGACGCGTGCGCGAGGCAAAGGTGTACTCCGAGATCGTGTCGCACACGATGAGCGTCGCCGACATGCTCGCCCGCAACCCGAAGGCGATCATCTTGTCCGGCGGACCGAGTTCGGTGTACGAACCGGGCGCCCCTCAGCTCGACGTGACCCTGCTCGAGGCCGACGTGCCCGTGTTCGGCATCTGCTACGGCTTCATGGCGATGGCACAGGCACTCGGCGGCACTGTCGCCCGCACCGGCCAGCGCGAGTACGGCAGGACCACCGTCGAGGTGCTGGCGCCGGGAAGGCTGCTCGGCGGCCTGCCGGCAAGCCTGAGTTCCTGGATGTCGCACGGCGACGAGGTCACTGCCGCACCGGAGGGGTTCACCGTCAACGCGCGGTCACCGCGTGCCACCGTCGCAGCGTTCGAGAACGACGAGTTGCGACTGGCCGGCGTCCAGTGGCACCCGGAGGTGCTGCACTCCGAGCACGGGCAGGCCGTCCTGGAGCACTTCCTGCTCGACATCGCGGGCTGCCGTCCGACGTGGACGAGCTTCAACATCGCGGACGACCAGATCGCGCGCATCAAGGCTGAGGTGGGCGACGCCCGGGTGCTGTGCGCCCTGTCCGGCGGCGTCGACTCCGCCGTCGCTGCTGCCCTCGTGCAGGCGGCCATCGGTGACCAGCTGACCTGCGTGTTCGTCGACCACGGCCTGCTGCGCAAGGGCGAGGCCGAACGCGTGGAGACCGACTTCGTCGCAGCCACCGGGGTCTCGCTCGTCGTTGCGAACGAGCAGGACCGGTTCCTGAACGCGCTGGCCGGGGTGAGCGACCCGGAGACCAAGCGCAAGATCATCGGCAGGGAGTTCATCCGGACGTTCGAGGACGAGGCCCGCAAGATCAACGCTGCCGGCCCGATCGACTACCTCGTCCAGGGCACGCTGTACCCCGACGTCGTCGAATCCGGCGGCGGCGAGGGGGCTGCCAACATCAAGAGCCACCACAACGTCGGGGGCCTCCCCGACGACCTGCAGTTCACGCTGATCGAGCCGCTGCGCACCCTGTTCAAGGACGAGGTGCGCCAGGTCGGGCGGCAGTTGGGCCTGCCCGAGCACATCGTCGACCGGCACCCGTTCCCGGGACCCGGCCTCGGCATCCGCATCGTCGGGGCCGTGGACGCCGAGCGCCTGCGGATCCTGCGGGAGGCCGATGCGATCGTGCGCGAGGAGACCACCGGCGCCGGCCTCGACCACGACATCTGGCAGTTCCCGGTGGTGCTGCTGGCCGACGTCCGTTCGGTCGGGGTGCAGGGCGACGGTCGCACCTATGGCCACCCGATCGTGCTGCGTCCGGTATCCAGCGAGGACGCGATGACCGCCGACTGGAGCCGGTTGCCCTACGACCTGCTGGAGCGGATCAGCACCCGGATCACCAACGAGGTGCCCGAGGTGAACCGCGTCGTGCTGGATGTGACGAGCAAGCCGCCGGGCACCATCGAGTGGGAATAGCCCGGCGGCCTGAACGTCAGCGGTAGTCGGACGGCGGGGTGCTGGTGCCGCTGAACATCTTCTTCAGGTCGTCGAAGCCGGTCGGGCCGCCCTCTTCGAGCGGCAGGACGAGCCACAGGGCGATGTAGACGACGAGGACGACGCCGAAGAACAGCGACAGGACGACGGCGAGGATCCGTACGAGGCTGGCATCCGTGCCGAACGAGCGGGCGACGCCGCCACAGACGCCGGCGATCATCTTGTCGGAGGCGGAGCGGGTGAGTGGTTGCTTCATGGTTTCTTTCCTTTCGAGGAACTTCAGTTGTGGTTTCGCGAGAGCAGGAGCATGCCCACGCCGATGACGACCATCCCTGCGGGGGCGAGTACCCCCACCAGGTGCCAGTCGACATGTCCGTAGCTGTTCCACAGCCCCAACCCGGCGAGGGCAAGGGCGAGGATGCCGAATGCAAAGGCTGCGCGATCACGGGTCATCTGCGCACCTCCACGTCACCGAGGTCGACGTCCACCGTGACGTGCAGGGTGGACGCGCCCGCGATGGCCGCCGGATAGCTGTTGACTCCGGAGAGGTCGAAGCCGTCACGGCTCACCCCTTCGGTGTCGAACTCCCCGGCGCTGACCTTCCAGGTGACCTCGCTGGCGACCCCCGCCGGCAGGGTGAGGTCCACCGACCCGGCGTTCACCTTGATCGTCAGTTGGCGGTCGGTGGTCAGCGTCAACCTGCTGAGATCGAGTGTGACGTCGCCGGCGCTCACGTTGACGGCCGCAGGCAGCTCGCTGCTGGTCGTGACGATCCGCTTGTAGTCGCCGACGTCGGAGAGTCGGACGGCTGCGGCCGAGCCCATCATCGATGCGGTGACAAGCCCGGCGATGATTGTTGCCGGCAGCAGCAGCGGCGGGCGTCCGGTGCGGGATGCGAGGAACAGCGTGAGGCCGAGCCCGGCCAGCACAGCAGACGCGTAGGCCAGCGGACCGCCGGGCACTCCGAGGAAGCCGAGGATCGTCACAACGAGCACGCCGGCACCTACGAGCACGAGCGCGAGCCACCAGAACTGGCGGCGGCGCCGCCGATCGGCGATCACGGCGGGCGGTTCGTTGTCGCGGACGACGAGGTCGGCGGCGGGGTCGGTGTACGGCTGCGTCCAGCGCTGCTCGGTCGCGGCGGGAAGCGCGGCGGCCTCGTAGCCGGGGGTGTTCTGTTCGGCCAGCCGAACCCGCCAGGCGTCGGCTGCACGCTCGAACGGGGTGGGCTCGAGGGGCAGCGCGGGGCGAGCCGTTCCGTGGTTGCGGAACCCGAAGAACCAGACCGCGAAGATGATGAGCACCGGACCGAGCCCGATGCCGCCGGAACTGGTGAGGCCGACGATGACCACGAGGGCGCCGATCGTTGCCGCGATGACGGTCGGGGTCGACCACGAACGGGTGAACGGAAGGAAGCGCCGGACGGGCATCTCGGCCTGGCCCTCGCGGGGCATCAGCAGCAGGCCCGCGCCGTAGGCTGCGACCCCGAGGCCGCCGAAGAAGGCCAGTACGACGATCGCGATGCGCAACAGGTTGGGGTCGACCCGCCAGCGTCGCGCCAGGCCGGCGCAGACGCCGCCCACCATCGCGCCGCCACGGGGGCGGCTGATGACGGGGAGGTTCTCGGGCATGTCACCATTCAACGCTCCCGGGAGCGCGCCGACCATCGGGGGAGACCCTGAAGCCCCCCCGCATCGGCGGTCGTGGGAAAAATCCCAGCAAGCATTGAGAGCGATTGCATCACATGGTGGGTATTGCCCTGATAGCGTTCGCACGGGCACGAGAAGCAGTGGTCGGCGGCACCATCCACGGCGGAGTGGCGCATCCGTCGGCCCGGTCGGTGAGACAGGAGGGCTCCGGAGTGGTCAGGTTCACCGGGGGACACTCGGCGCCCACCCTCGAAGACGTTGCCCGCATCGCGGGCGTCTCGCGGGCCACGGTATCGCGAGTCGTCAACGGCGGGACGCTGGTGGCCGCAAAGACCACAGAGGCCGTGCGTGAAGCCATCACCCAGCTCGACTACCACCCCAATCGCGCGGCCCGCGCTCTCGTGACGCGGCGCACGGGCGTGATCGCCGTGATCGTTCCGGAGACCGACGAGCGGGTCTTCGCAGACCCCTACTTCCCGCAGGTCTACCACGGCGCACTGCAAGCCTTCGGTGACTCCGACGTGCAGGTGGTGCTGGCGATGTCCCAGCCCGGCGACAGTGCCTCGCGGATGGTCCGTTACCTCGAATCCGGACACGTCGACGGAGCGCTCATCGCCTCCCACCACGGTCCCTCTCTGGCGCAGGCGCTGGCGAAGTCGTGGCAGCCGGTGGTGTTCATCGGCGACCCGGAGGTGCCGGGCGTCCCCTTCGTCGAGCTAGACAACCGGGCAGCGGCGAGGGCAGCAACCCGGCACCTGATCGAGCGCGGCGCGCGCCGGATCGGCACCATCACCGGACCACTGGACATGGGCTCTGCGCGTCAGCGGCTGGAGGGCTTCCAGGAGGCCATGGCCGAAGCGGGCCTGGATGGCAACCTGTACGTCGAGGGCGGGTACAACGCCCAGAGTGGCCAGGTGGTCGAGCAGTTGCTCGCCCGGGACCCCGGCCTTGATGGAGTGTTCGCCGCGAACGACCTGATGGCTGTCACGGCGATGGGTGTGCTGCAGCGCCTGGGACGACGAGTTCCCGAGGACGTGAAGGTCGTCGGCTTCGACGACGCAGCCATCGGCCGGCAGTGCACACCGCAGCTCACCACGATGACCAACCCCGCCGCGGAGCACGCAAGGGCGGCGGCCGAGTTGCTGATCGAGATCCTTGCCGGCGGTGTCCCGGAAGCCAGAAACCTCATGGCGGCCAGCCAGCTGGTGGTACGCGGCTCCACATGACCCTTCGTGACGACCGGAGCTCGGTCGGTCCCGAGGCCGGCGCCAACGGGCCGGTCTCCTCAGGGCGGGCCTCGACGGACTTGCAGCCGCGATCCACGCGTCCGCTGAGTGCGGCCTGGGTCGGAGGGGTCTGCGCCGGTCTCGCCGACCACCTCGGCTGGTCGGTCCTTCTGCTGCGGGTGGTCGCGGTCGTCCTCGGCGCCACCGGACTGGTTGGCGTCGCGATCTACTTCGCACTCTGGCTCGTGATGCCGGCGTCGGCCGAACAGCGCTCGGCCCCCGGCCTTGAGGCCAACACCCGCAAGGGGCTGCGTCCCCGCGGCTCCGTGACCCTGAGCCCTGTCGACCTTGGGATGGCGAGCGCCCTCGGCCTGCTCGGGGTCGGACTGTTGTGGATGCTGCAGGCATCCGGCTTCGCGTTGCCCATATGGGTACTGCTCGCCGGGCTGCTGGCAGCGACCGGGCTCGGCCTCATCTGGTGGCAGGCCGATCACCTGTCGACGAGGGAGCTGCGTCGGGGCTCGGGCTGGCGGCGACTCCTGGCGCCCCTGATGGCGCACTGGACGACCCTTGTGGCCATCGGGGTGGGGCTGGTCGCGCTGACCGCTGCAGTTGCGGTGGTCGTGGTCGCCCAGCCGGCCCTCGGCGAGGTGGCCCGCACACTGCTGGTGCTCGGGCTCGCCGTGGGCGCACTGCTGCTTGCGGTGCTGCCCTGGATTCTGAGCGTCCGGCAGGCCCTCGCACAGGCGCGCGACGATGCGCTGGTCGCCGACGCAAGGGCCGACATGGCAGCCCACCTGCACGACTCCGTCCTGCAGACGCTGGCACTGATCCAGCGTCGGGCCGGCGACCCGAAGGCCGTCACGGCGCTGGCACGGCGGCAGGAGCGCGAGCTGCGGCAGTGGCTGTACGGCGAGAGCCCCGGCTCGGCGACCCTGTCTGAGGCCCTGTCGGCGGAGATCATCGACGTGGAGGACCGTCATGGCGTCGACGTCGAGCTTGTCAGCGTCGGCGACTGCCAACTGACCCCTGACGTGACCGCTGTGGTGAAGGCTGCCCGGGAGGCAATGGTGAACGCCGCCAAGCATTCCGGGGCCGAGCGGATCGACGTCTACGCCGAGGCCGACCCCGACCTGGTGTCGGTGTATGTGCGGGACCGCGGCAAGGGTTTCGACCTCGCCGATGTGGAGCATGACCGCATGGGTGTCCGCGGCTCGATCATCGAGCGGGTGAAACGAGTCGGCGGACGGGCGATAATCAGGACGGCGCCCGGTGAGGGCACCGAAGTGAGACTGGAGCTGCCGCGATGACCGAGTCAGAGACCCCGACGACCCCCGCTGCCTGGCGGGTAGTGATCGTCGACGACCACGCCATGTTCCGCAGCGGCGTCCGCCACGACATCGGCGACCGGGTGCACCTCGTGGGCGAGGGCGAGGACGTGCCGACCGCTGTGGCGGCGATCCTCGCCGGAACGCCTGACGTGGTGCTGCTCGACGTCCACCTGCCCGGCGGGGGAGGCATCGAAGTGATCAAGCAGGTGACAGCTGTGGAGCAGTCCGTGAAGTTCCTCGCGCTGTCGGTCTCCGACGCCGCGGAGGACGTGATCGGGGTGATCCGGGCGGGCGCCCGCGGGTACGTCACCAAGTCGATCTCTGCGGACGAACTCGTGGAGGCGATCGGACGGGTGGCCGAGGGCGACGCAGTATTCAGCCCCCGGCTGGCCGGCTTCGTTCTGGATGCGTTCTCCGGGGCCATCGACGTGGCCAGCATCGACGAGGACCTCGACCGACTCTCGATCAGGGAGCGCGAAGTGCTGCGGCTGATCGCTCGCGGCTACGCCTACAAGGAGGTGGCCCGCGAGCTGTTCATCTCGATCAAGACGGTGGAGACCCACGTCAGCAGTGTGCTGCGCAAGCTCCAGCTGTCGAACCGTCACCAACTCACGCGCTGGGCGACGGATCGCAAGCTGGTCTAGCCCCGACTTGTCAGAATCTCGCTGCGCTATAGCTCAGTGAGACTCTGACAACTCGGTGGGTGCGGGGTCAGCGGCGGCGCTGGATCAGGTTGTAGATCCACAGCACGAGCACGGAGCCGCCGATGGCCAGCACCCACGACCAGAGCGAGAAGAAGCCGGTGACGCCGCGGTCGAAGATGGCCGAACCGATCCAGCCGCCGACGACACCGCCGATGAGGCCGATGACGAGGGAGGAGATCCAGCCACCCTTCTCCTTCATGATCGACTTCGCGATCGCGCCGGCGATGAGACCCATGATGATCCAGGCAATGAAGTTCATGTCCTTCACGCTAGGGGTGCCCCACCCCTCTTGCGTATCGGGTCCGTCCACCACTCGACCCTGACCGGCCACGGGGGCGAGCCCCGGCAATCGGTGGGGGTGGGGCGGCGTAGGCTTGCCGGGCCATGTCAGAGACCCTCTTTCCGGACCTGTTCAGCGCGGCCTTCGAGCCGCCGGTCCGGCCTGCGTCCAGCGAGCAGTCGGACCCTGAACGTCCGGACACAGCGCAGCAAGGGGCGGCGCGGCGTCAGGTGCGCGAGGACGAGTTGCTCGACGGCCTTAATCCTCCCCAGCGTCAGGCTGTTGTGCATGCAGACAGCCCGGTGCTCGTTGTGGCGGGTGCGGGTTCCGGCAAGACCAGGGTGCTGACCCGGCGAATCGCACACCTGGTGGGTGTCCGCAAGGTGCACCCGGGGTCGATCCTCGCCATCACATTCACGAACAAGGCCGCGGCGGAGATGCGGCACCGGGTTGTCGAACTGGTCGGTAACCGGGCGAAGCTGATGTGGGTCTCGACGTTCCACTCGGCCTGCGTCCGCATCCTGCGCAGCGACATCGGCCGGTTCGGCATGAGCCGCACGTTCTCGATCTACGACGATACCGACGCCAAGCGGCTGATGACGCTGGTGCTGCGCGAGTTGGAGCTCGACCCGAAGCGCTACCCGGTGCGCGCGGTGCTGAACTGGGTGTCGAACTGCAAGAACGAGCTCGTTGACCACGAGACCGCCCGCAGCCGGGCTGCGGCGGGCAACGAGGAGGTGTACGCCGACGCGTACGCCGAGTACCAGCGCCGGCTGAAGGCCGCCAACGCCCTCGACTTCGACGACCTGATCATGACCACCGTCCACCTGCTGCAGGCCTTCGGTGACCTGCGCGAACAGTACCGGCGACGTTTCAGGCACGTGCTGGTGGACGAGTACCAGGACACCAACCACGCCCAGTACGCGCTGGTGCGCGAGCTCTGCAGCGTCCACTCCGACGCTGCGGACGGACGCGAGGTGGACCCGCCCGAGCTCATGGTGGTCGGCGACTCCGACCAGTCGATCTACGCGTTCCGCGGTGCGACGATTCGCAACATCCTCGACTTCGCCACCGACTTCCCGGGCGCGCGCACCATCGTGCTCGAGCAGAACTACCGCTCGACGCAGAACATCCTGAATGCGGCCAACGCCGTCATCACCCGAAACCCGGGACGTCCGGAGAAGCGGCTGTGGTCGGACGCGGGCGACGGCGAGTTGCTTGTCGGCTACGTCGCCGATACCGAGCACGACGAGGCGCAGTTCGTCGCGGAGGAAATCGACCGGCTCACCGACGCCGGCGCGTCCCGTCCCGGCGATGTTGCGGTGTTCTACCGCACCAACGCGCAGTCGCGTGCGTTCGAGGAAGTGTTCATTCGGGTGGGCATGCCCTACCGGGTGGTCGGTGGCGTCCGGTTCTACGAGCGCAGGGAGGTGCGCGATGCGATCTCCTACCTGCGGGCGATCGCCAACCCCGACGACGACGTCTCGGTGCGGCGGGTGCTGAACGTGCCCCGCCGCGGCATCGGCGACCGCGCGGAGGCCATGATCGAGGCCTTCGCGGCATCAGAGCAGATCTCCTTCGGCGCAGCCCTCGACCGGGCGGAGGAGGCACCCGGCATCGCCGTCCGGTCGCTGAACCAGGTGCGTGGGTTCGCTGCCTTGCTGGCCGGCTACCGGCAGAAGGTGTCCAAGGGGGTGCCTGCCGACGAGATCCTCGCCGGGATCCTGAAGGACTCCGGTTACCTCGAGGAGCTCACCAGTTCCACCGATCCCCAGGACGAGAGCCGGGTGGAGAACCTGGTGGAATTGGTCAGCGTCGCCGGTGAGTTCGTCGCGGCAGCCCACGCCGTGGACGTGCCGGAGGACGAGAGCGAACTGGCTGCGGGCGCCCCGGAGCCGGACGACTCGCTGCCGGCCTTCCTCGAGCGGATCGCCCTCGTCGCCGACTCCGACCAGATTCCCGACAACGACCCCGAAGCCGCCGGCGTGGTCACGCTGATGACCCTGCACACCGCCAAGGGCCTGGAGTTCAACACGGTCTTCCTCACCGGCTTCGAGGACGGGATCTTTCCCCATCAGCGCGCGCTGGTTGACAAGAACGAGCTGGAGGAGGAGCGGCGGCTGGCCTACGTGGGCATCACGCGCGCGCGCCAGCGCCTGTACCTCACAAGGGCCAGCGTGCGTTCGCAATGGGGTTCGCCGCAGTACAACCCGCCGAGCCGGTTCACCGACGAGATCCCGGCCCATCTGATCGACTGGCGCCGCCTCGGCGTCGTCCGCACCAGCTACGCCTCACAGGCCGCCGCGCGGAGTGAGCAGGCGTGGCGCTCGACGGTGAGCTTCGGCGCGCGTCCCGCCATCAAGACTGTGGCTTCTGTTGCCGTCGGTGACCGGGTGCTGCACACCACTTTCGGCATGGGGACGGTGATTGCCACGTCCGGCGCCGGTGATGGGGCGAAGGCTGACGTGGACTTCGGGTCGACCGGGGTGAAGCGGCTCTCTCTCAAGCACGCTCCGATGGAGAAGCTGTAGGAACCCGCGAGGCCCTTCGTCAGGCTCAGGGAGCGTTCGACAGGCTCGGGGGAGCCGGTTGGCTCAGCCCTCGGTGGGGGCGTCGGTGTACGGGGCGCCGTTCTTGTTGGCCTCGGGGTTCCAGCCGATGAACTGCATCGGGTCGGTGCCGTGGCCGTTGATGTAGGCGGAGAAGTGCAGGTGGCAGGCGGTGGAAAGACCGGTGGTACCCACGTGCCCGACCAGTTCGCCCTTGTCGACCTTCTGGCCGACCTTCACGGCGTAGCTGGTCATGTGCAGGTAAGCGGTCTCCACGTTCACGCCGTTGATATAGCCGTGATCGATCCGGATGTTGTTGCCCGAGCCGCCGTTGTAGCCCATCTCGGCCTTCACGACGACGCCGGTCTGCGCGGCGTAGATCGGCTGCCCACACTCGCCGCCGATGTCGTCACCGTCATGCATGCGCATGTAGTGGAGGATCGGGTGCATTCGCATGCCGTAGGGCGAACCAACGCCACCGGCGGTCGGCCAGAGGAACTCGGCCAGGCTCTTGAGCCGCTCGATTTCCTTGCTGATCATGGTGGCGTCGCCGCTGAGTTCGCTGGCGCGGGCATCGAGGGCCGCGTCCTGCTGCGTCGCGACGATCTGGTCGCCGTCCTCACTGAGCTGCTGGGCACGCTCGGCCGCCAGGTCGGAGAGCGACGGGGCCGCCGTCCCGCTGGCCACGGCGACTGCAGGGATGCTGGCGATGGCGAGAGCGCCGGAGTCGGCGAAGGCCGTGCCGATCGAGTTCGTGGATGAGGTGGTGAAGGCACCGAAGCCGGCAACGGCGATTCCTGAGACAACCACCACAGTCGCGCCCCGCTTCAGCAGGTTGCGCAGGTGTGCAGCGGAGAAGCGCTTGCTCGTGGCCTCGGCACCGGGAATTCCGGGGAGTGCGCGACGCGGCTTGTCAGCCCGCAGTCGTGGAATGTCCACTTGTCTCCCGTTCAGAGTCCCCGTTGTGTCAAAGGTGCCCGTCCCAAGCGGGCAGGAAGGAGCTTATCATTTCCTTGGCTGTTTCTCAGAATCTCTCAGAAACTGGATACTTGGTATCTGAGGCGGGGCCAACCCGTGCAAACGCGCGGATCCGCCCACTAGGCTCGGCTGGACTTCGCCGACGGCGACCGGCGACCAAGAGTAGTGAACGGAGTCGGAGTGGATCTGTTCGAGTACCAGGCGCGGGACCTGTTCGAGGCGCACGGCGTCCCAGTGCTGCGGGGCATCACTGCCCGCACGCCCGAGGAGGCACGGGCCGCGGCGACAGAGCTCGGCACGCCGGTTGTCGTGGTCAAGGCACAGGTGAAGACCGGAGGCCGCGGCAAGGCCGGCGGCGTCAAGCTGGCGCGCTCTTCGGAGGAGTCGGCGGCGAGGGCGGGCGAGATCCTCGGCCTCGACATCAACGGCCACCGCGTCGATACCGTCATGGTCGCCGAGGGCGCCGACATCGTGGAGGAGTACTACTTCTCGCTGCTGCTGGACCGCTCGACCCGCAAGTACCTCGCCATGTGCTCCAAAGAGGGCGGCGTGGACATCGAGACCCTTGCGCGCGAACGTCCCGACGCGCTGGCGCGCATCGAGGTCGACCCGCTGGTGGGCCTGGACGCGGCGAAGGCCGACGAGATCGTCGCTGCCGCCGGCTTCCGCGAGGCCGACCGTGCGGAGATCGCGCGAGTGCTGGTGCTGCTCGGCGAGGTCTACCGCGACAACGACGCGACGCTGGTGGAGGTCAACCCGCTGGTGAAGACGGGTGAAGGGCGCATCGTCGCGCTCGACGGCAAGGTCACCCTCGACGGCAACGCCGCCTTCCGCCACCCCGACTGGGACGCCTACGCCGACGAGTCGGCGGACGACGAACTGGAGGTGCGCGCGCGAGCGAAGAACCTGAACTACGTGAAGCTGGACGGCTCGGTGGGCATCATCGGCAACGGCGCAGGGCTGGTGATGAGCACCCTCGACGTGGTTGCAGCAGCAGGCAAGAACCTGCCCGGCCAGCCCAAGCCGGCCAACTTCCTCGACATCGGCGGCGGGGCATCGGCCCAGGTGATGGCCAACGGACTCGACATCATCTTGTCGGACTCGCAGGTGAGGGTGGTCTTCGTCAACGTCTTCGGCGGCATCACCGCCTGCTCCGAGGTGGCCAAGGGGATCAGGGACGCCCTCGGCATGCTGGGGGAGCGGGCCACAAGGCCGATCGTCGTCCGGCTGGACGGCAACGCTGTCGAGATCGGCCGGCACATGCTCACCGAGGCGGCGCACCCCCTGGTGCAGCTGGCCGACACCATGGACGAAGCGGCCCGCCGGGCCGCCGAGCTGGCCGCAGCGGCAGAATAAGGGGAATCGTAGATGTCGATCTGGTTGGACCAGCGGGCAAAGGTCATCGTCCAGGGCATGACCGGCTCGGAGGGCCGCAAGCACACTCAGCGGATGATCGGGGCGGGTACCCGCATCGTCGGCGGCGTGACCCCCGGCAAGGGCGGGCAGGCGGTCACCTTCGAGGAGGATCCGGTTCCGGTCTTCAACTCCGTCCTCGAGGCCAAGGTTGCGACCGGTGCCAACACCTCGGTCGTGTTCGTCCCGGCCGCGTATACCCGGCAGGCGGTCATCGACGCCGTGGACGCTGCCCTCGACCTCGTAGTAGTGATCACCGAGGGCGTCCCGGTGAAGGACACCGCGGAGTTCGTCGCGTACGCCGCCGCGTCGGGCGCGACCAGGCTTCTGGGCCCGAACTGCCCTGGGCTGATCTCGCCCGGCAAGTCCAACGTCGGCATCATCCCGCCGACGATCTCCGGCCCCGGGCGGATCGGCCTGGTCTCGAAGTCGGGAACGCTGACCTACCAGATGATGTTCGAGCTTCGTGACATCGGCTTCTCGACCGCCGTAGGCATCGGCGGCGATCCGGTGAACGGCAGCACCCACATCGACGCCCTCGCAGCTTTCGAGGCCGACCCGGAGACCGACGCGATCGTGCTGATCGGCGAGATCGGTGGGGATGCGGAAGAGCGGGCAGCTGCCTACATCGCCGACCACGTCTCCAAGCCGGTCGTCGGCTATGTCGCGGGCTTCACCGCCCCGGTGGGCAAGACCATGGGCCACGCGGGTGCGATCGTCACCGGATCCGCGGGCACCGCACGGGCGAAGAAGGCAGCGCTGGAGGCGTCCGGGGTGCGAGTTGGTCGTACGCCGAGCGAGACCGCTGCGCTGATGCGCGAGGTGATCGCCGGGCTGCGCTGAGGCCGGCGGCCGGCTGCGTCGGCGGGGCTCAGCTGACGGGGTTCAGGTGGCCTGACTGGCTCGCTGGCCGGCGCGCACGGCGACCTTGGCCCAGTCGGAGTCGGAGAAGTCGAAGGTCGTCGACGGGTTGGCCAGCAGGTAGACCAGGCGCGTGTCGACGCTCAACACGGCCACGCGGAACACCACGGTATCTGTGCCGGTCTTCTGCGTGACCATATAGGTCGAGCCGCTGATCTTCGCTTGGTTGGCACCGGTGCCCTTGACCGCGGGGCCTTCCTTGACGCTGGCTGTCGGCGTCCGGTCGGGGCAGGCGGTGAGGTTCTTGTCCAGCTTGGTGGCCAGCGTCGCGACACCTTTGCTGTCGGCGAACGTGTAGACCACCTGGTCGACACCGAAGCCCTGCGGCGCATTGCTGTCGTCGGCCATCAGCAGCGTCCGCTGGCCGACCGACTTGGTGCCGGAGACCGTCTTGAGGTTGATCGCCTCGCACAGGCTGCCGACGACGTCGAGCGTTGTCTTGGGTTCAGTTGCGCCCCAGCGCCCGGCGCCAGCGGTGATGCGCGGCAGGTCGGCCGGTACGAGCCAGCCGATCGGGTTGCCGGCAGGGGGCAGCGACGTGGCCACAGAGATGCTGCCGGGGCAGGTGCCCAGCTGACCGCCGCACCCTCGACTGAGTGCTGCTGCGGCGACGTTGGCCAGGTCGGATGCGGGCACCGCCGTGGCAGTGGCGACGTCGATCAGGCTCACGCTGCGGCCGGTGCGGCTGATCAGCAGCGAATGGAACTGGTCGGTCTGCTCCTGGACGGTCAGCCGGATGACCTGCGCGGAATCGGCCAGGCCGCTGATCGTGTTCGCACCGCTGATCAGTGCGATGGTGTCGGTGCAGGTGCCGGCCTGCACCAGTCGGGCGGCGTAGGCCCGGGTGGCGCCGGCGTCGTCTGCGTAGGTGTCGATGGCCTGCACGACGGTGCTGGCGGGCGAGGTGGACCCGGTGAGCTTCTTCGACGGGCTGCGCTGGGCGGCCGGCAGGCCGTCCGCCGTCGCGGGCAGGCACAGGGGCCGAAGGCCGTCCGGGTTGCCGTTGGAATCGACCCAGGTCGTGCCGCCAAGGGCGCCGAGGTCGGAAGCGGTGAGGAAGGGATCCTGCGCCGCGGCCGTACCGCTCTCGCTGGGGCCGCCACTGGATGCCGTGGAACGCAGGGTCAGCGCCCAGACCACTCCGGCAACCACGAGGACGACGGCTGCGACGGCTGCGATCACGATAAGGGCCGGCCGGGAACTGCGGCCCTTCAGCAGGCCGGCGGCCGCCGGAACCTCAGCAGAGCCTGCCGGCACCTCCGCCACTGCGATGCCTGGCTTCGGCTCGCGGACTTTCTTCTCCCGGGAAGCCCGGGGCGGCTTGGACGCCTTGCCGGGCCTGGCCGCCGGTTCGGCCTGCGTCGCGGTGTCGACGACAGGTGCACCCTGCGAGCGAGAGAAGAAGCTCGGCTCGGACGTTGCGGTGCGGCCGGTGACCGGCGGCGCCATGATCGGAGCGTCCGCCGGCGCGGTGGGTGCGGTCGGCGCCGACTGCGGGAACACGCTGGACCGCGTCGGGCTGGACTCGGAGCGCAGGGAGGTGGTCACCCGCGGCGGGGCGGGAAGGGTCGGCGCCTGGGCGGTGGGAGCCTGCACGGTGACCGGCGGCGGAGCGGTGGGTCGCACAACGGGCGGCAGGTGCGGCTCGAGCGCAGAGGCAGGGGACGTGGCGCTGGCCGCGGAACGCCGCGGCGCCGCGGAGATGACCTCGCCCGGCTCCATGCTGGCCGAATAGCGCCGGCCGGCCGCAGGCGCAAGCCCGGCTTCGGAATCGGGAAGGACAGGGACGGGCGGCGGCACCGGCGTGGAGGAGTCCACGTCGAGCGGATCGCCAGGGCTCAGCGGGCTCATCGCGAACCGACCGCCCCGGCCGCTGCCGATGGAGGAAGGGCTGGTGGGCGACGGAGCGTCGTCCGGCAGTGCCCGCGAGCCGAAACGGCCACCGGCGGGGGGATCGCCAGCATCGTCCGCGAGCGGTCCGAGCGCCCTCCTGGGCGTGGACGAACCCTCTTCTGCCACTGCTTTCCCTTGTCGTAGATGCTGGATGTCCTCGTCAGTGTAGCCATCGCGGGCGTGTCCCCACATCCGTTACGAACGGGTTGGGTCAGCATGGACGAACCATGCGAATCCCCAGGAACCGCGACCCCGAGCGGCTCAGGTTCACCGTTTCGAGCGCCCGAACCGTCCGACTGCCGCACATTCCCGACGCGCCGCCCCTGCTGCCCTGGCCGCTGGCCGCGCTCGGAGGCGGACTCCTGGCAGGGCTGGCCGGATCCCTGCTGGTGGCCGGGGTGGTCATGATCGCCTGGCTGAGCGCGCTCGCCATCGCCCTCCCCACAGCGCTCCGCTTCGCCGCGCAGGTGTGGCTCCTCGCACACGGCGGGGAGCTCGCGATCGGCTCCGACGCTGTGACGCTCGTGCCGCTGGGACTGACCCTCGCCTTCGGTGTGATCTGTGCCTCGGTCGGCGGTTTCGCCTACCGGCAGGGACGGCAGGCCCGAGCCGCAGCCGAGGAGGCGGTCCGACGGCTGCTCCTGCTGGGTTCCATCGGGATGGTGAGCGCCGGCTACACCGTCTTCGCCGTCATCCTCGCCTGGACCGTGTCCGGCGCGACTGCCATCTGGCGGCCGGCCCTCGGCGCGCTGGTGGTGAGCGCCGTCGGCTCTGCGATCGGAGCCGGCATGGCGGCCGGCCTGCGTCCTGCGGGCCTGCGTCCCGACTGGCTCCGGCGCGGGCTGCGGGGAGCAGCGGCCGGGACGCTGGGACTCGTCGTCGCTTCCGCCGTCGTGCTCGCCACAGCCACCGCGCTCGGCGAGCCGCGGATCGCCGCCCTCGAGGCCGGGCTCCGGTTCGACGCCGGCGGTGTGTTCGTCTGGTCGCTGGTGGCACTCGCCTACCTGCCCAACCTGCTCGGCTGGGCGGCCGCGTGGCTGCTCGGTGCGGGGTTCACGGTCGGCACCGGGTCATTGGTGTCGCTGTCAACGACAGAGCTCGGCATGCTTCCCGCCGTCCCGGTCTTCGGTGCGCTGCCGCCGGTCGGCGCCGCCGACCCGTGGATGCTCGCCTGGCTCGCTCTCGGCGTGACAGCAGCTGTGCTCACCGGCGTCGCAGCCGTGCGAGCGGGCCACACCGGACCGCTCGGAGCCCTCGCCGCCGGGGGAGCCGCGGGACTGCTCGCCGGCATCGCCTACCTGGCCTGGGCTGCGTCCAGCCGGGGCGGGCTCGGGAGCCTGCGCATGGCCGGGCTCGGGCCGCGACTGCTCGAGGCGCTCACCCTTGGCGTGCCGATCCTGCTGCTCGGGTCGGTGCTTGCAGCCATGGTCACCTGGTTCGTCCGCCGACGGAGCCCTGCGGCCTGAGGGCAGGGCGTGTTCGATAGGGTCGGGGCCATGCCGATGCGCCTGGTCGTCCTGGTCTCCGGCTCAGGCACCCTGCTGCAGTCCCTGCTCGATGCATCCGCCACGGGGGAGCTGGACGCCTCCGTTGTGGCCGTCGGCGCCGATCGGGATGACGCCTACGGCCTCGTTCGGGCCGAGCGGGCCGGCGTCCCCACCTTCGTGCATCCCTTTGAGCCCGGCGGAGACCGGGCCGCCTGGGACACCCGCCTGGCAGAACTGGTCTCGGCCCACGAACCTGACCTTGTGGTGAGCGCCGGCTTCATGAAGCTGGTCGGCCCGGCATTCCTCGCCTGCTTCGGCGGTCGCACGATCAACACGCACCCGGCGCTGCTGCCGTCCTTTCCCGGCACCCACGGTCCGCGCGATGCCCTCGCCCACGGGGTGAAGGTCACCGGCGCCACCCTCTTCCTGATCGACGAAGGCGTCGACACCGGCCGGATCCTTGCCCAGGAACCGGTGCGGGTGTTGCCGGACGACACCGTCGAGACCCTGCACGAACGCATCAAGATCGTCGAGCGGCAACTGCTGGTCGACGCCGTCAACGAATTCAGCCGAGGAAACAGATGAACGACCTGCTGCCAATCCGCCGCGCCCTGGTGTCGGTGTACGACAAGACCGGGCTGGTCGAGCTCGGCCGCGCCCTCGTCGAGGCCGGGGTGGAGATCGTCTCCACCGGCTCGACCGCCGGGACGCTGGCCGGCGCCGGGCTGCCGGTGACGCCCGTGGAGCAGGTCACCGGGTTCCCGGAGTGCCTGGACGGACGGGTCAAGACGCTGCACCCGCACATCCACGCCGGCCTGCTGGCCGACCTGCGGCTGGAGTCGCACCGAACCCAGTTGACCGAGCTCGGCATCGAGCCGTTCCAGCTGGTGGTGTCCAACCTGTACCCGTTCACGCAGACTGTCGCCTCCGGCGCTGGGGTGGACGATTGTGTGGAGCAGATCGACATCGGCGGCCCGTCGATGGTGCGGGCCGCCGCCAAGAACCACCCGTCGGTGGCGATCATCACCTCGCCCGGGCAGTACGGGCAGGTGACCGCAGCGATCACCGCCGGCGGCTTCACCCTCGCGCAGCGCAAGGCGCTGGCCGCAGCAGCCTTCGTGCACACCGCCACCTACGATGTGGCGGTCGCATCCTGGATGGGCAGCGTGCTCACCGACTCCTCCGAAGGGGACGGGTTCCCGGTCTGGGTGGGCGCCACCTGGGACAAGTCGGGCACCCTTCGCTACGGCGAGAACTCCCACCAGCGGGCTGCGCTGTACCGCAACGGCTACCGCGCCCGCGGCCTCGCCACCGCTGAGCAGCTGCACGGCAAGGAGATGAGCTACAACAACTACACCGACGGTGACGCCGCCTACCGCGCCGCGTACGACTTCGCCGAGCCGTCCGTCGCGATCATCAAGCACGCCAACCCCTGCGGCATCGCCGTCGGCGCTGACATCGCCGAGGCACACCGCAAGGCACATGCCTGCGACCCGGTGTCGGCCTTCGGCGGCGTGATCGCAGCCAACCGTCCGATCAGTGTCGAAGCGGCCAAGCAGATCGCGGAGATCTTCACAGAGGTCGTGATCGCCCCCGGATACGAGGACGGGGCGCTGGAGGCACTGCAGGCGAAGAAGAATGTCCGCGTCCTTGTCGCAGAGCCCTACCCGGCCGGTGCGGTGGAGATGAAGGGCATCAGCGGTGGCCTCCTGCTACAGGCCTCCGACTCCGTCGACGCTCCCGGCGATGATGTGGCCAACTGGCAGCTCGTCTCCGGCGCCGCCGCCGACGAGGCCACCCTCGCCGACCTCGAATTCGCCTGGCGGGCGTGCAGAGCTGTGAAGTCCAACGCCATCCTGCTGGCCTCCGGTGGGGCATCGGTGGGAGTCGGCATGGGTCAGGTCAACCGGGTGGATTCGTGCAAGCTGGCCGTCGAGCGCGCCGGCGAGCGGGCCGTCGGCTCGGTGGCTGCGTCCGACGCCTTCTTCCCTTTCAACGACGGGCCAGCGATCCTGATCGAGGCGGGTGTGAAGGCCATCGTCCAGCCCGGCGGGTCGGTGCGGGATGCCGACACCATCGCCGTAGCGCAGGCCGCCGGTGTCACCATGTACTTCACCGGCACCCGCCACTTCTTCCACTAAGGATTGCGCCAAATGACAGCGACCAGGATGGACGGCGGCGCCGTCGCGCGCTCGATCAAGGGCGAACTCGCCGCCCGGGTGGCCGCGCTGGCCGCCCGCGGTGTGCGGCCGGGGCTGGCCACGGTGCTGGTGGGCGACGACCCGGGCAGTCGCTCGTATGTCGCCGGCAAGCATCGGGACTGCGCAGAGGTGGGCATCGAGTCGATTCGTGTCGACCTGCCGGCCGATGCCTCCGCAGGTCAGGTCGCCGAGGCGATCGCGGCGCTGAACGCCAACGCTGATTGCACCGGCTACATCGTGCAGCTGCCGTTGCCGCGACACCTCGACGACAACTGGGCGCTGGCCCTGATCGATCCCGACAAGGACGCCGACGGCCTCCACCCGGTGAACCTCGGACGGTTGGTGCTCGGCATGCCCGGTGCGCTCCCGTGCACACCGCGGGGCATCGTGGAACTGCTGCGCCGCTACGACGTGCCGCTGAACGGGGCCGAGGTCTGCATCGTCGGACGCGGGACCACCGTCGGGCGTCCGCTCGGGCTGCTACTGACCCGCAAGAGCGAGAATTCCACCGCCACCCTTTGTCACACCGGCACTCGAGACCTGGCCGCCCACACCAGGGCTGCCGACATCGTCGTGGCAGCCGCCGGCTCGCCCGGCCTGATCACTGCTGGCCTGCTCAAGTCGGGCGCCGTCGTGCTCGACGTCGGCATCACCCGAACCACCGGGGGCCTGGTGGGCGACGTACATGCCAGCGCCTGGGACGTGGCGTCCTTGATCGCCCCGATGCCAGGCGGTGTCGGACCGATGACCCGCGCGATGCTGCTGAGCAATGTCGTGGATCGGGCCGAAGAGCTTGCGCAATGACCACCGACCACCGTCCGCCGAAGAACTTGGTCCAGCAGGTGCTGGGGCAGTGGCCGCTGGCGTTGGTGCTGTCCGGCGTCACGGTGGGATTGTTCATCGTCTTCCTTGGGCACTGGCGTGCGGGCAGCACCCTGATGGGGGCGGCGATCACCGTCGGCGGGTTGTTGCGCCTCATGCCGCAGCAGCGCGTGGGCCTGCTCGCCGTCCGCAACCGTGCGGTCGATTCGATCCTGCTGCTCGGTGTGGGTATCGGGGTCATCATCCTTGCGTGGTGGATTCCGCCGAATAGGTAGGTCTCGACGGGTCCGCTTCGAGACGGTTCGGCATCTCGCGCAATGGGCGGACGGACACCGCCGCTGTCACGAGCAGCAGGACACCGCCGAGCATGTAGGTCACGGGCATGCCCAGCGCGTGTCCGGTGAGGCCGGCGGCCAGTGCGCCCACCGGCATCGTGAGGAAGGCCAGCATCCGGAATACAGACGTCACCCGGCCCAGGAGGGCAAGGGGGACGACCCGCTCCCGGTAGCTGTTCACGGTGATGTTCCACACCATGGAGAAGAATCCGGTGACCACGATCGATGTGAACGCCACCGGTACCAATGGCACTGCCCCCAGCGTGATCACAGCGACCCCGAAGGCGGCCAATGAGAGCAGCACGCTGATGCGCTGGCCGAGGTAGCGGGTCAGCCGGACGGTGACCGCAGCTCCCACCAGCGCGCCGACGGCGAAGGACGCCATCACGAGGCCGTAGGTCGACTGGGGCAGCTGGAGCACCTGCAGCACGTATAGAACCAACACCGCGATCACTCCGGAGGTCACGAAGTTCACCATGCCGACCGCCAGAGCCAACGTCCGCAGCACCCGATGCCGCAGCAGATACCCGAGACCCTCCTTGAGCAGTTCGGTGTGGCTGGCAGTGCCCGTGTGTGCGGCCTTGCCGGGATCACGCCGGGCGACCAGGGCTGTGACGACCGCCCCGGTGGCGTAGGCGGCAGCCGCGAACCAGAACGGGACTGCCGGCCACAGGACAAAGGCTGCCGTGCCGACCATCGGACCGATCATGTTCGCTGCCAAGGCCATCACCATCTGGGTCAGGGAGTTCGCGCGCTGGAACTGGCTGGCGTCCACGAGCTCGGGCAGGACCGAGGACGAGGTGTTGTCGAAGAGGGGCGCTGCCAGGCCCAGGGCGAAGCCCAACCCGTAGACCAGCAGCAGGGACGCCTCGCCGGCGCCGACCAGGGCGGCGAAGATCCCGGCCGTGACCGCCCGCAACGCGTTGGCGACCCACATGATCTGTAGCCGGGGCAACCGGTCGGCGACGACTCCTGAGGCGAGCCCGAGCAGCAGCCAGCCAGCCTGGTGGAGCGCGTCGGTGAGCGAGATCAGGCGAGCATCGCGGGTGAGGGTTGCGGCGAGCACCGGCAGCGCGCCGAACAACAGGCCTTCGGCCAGATAGGACGCAGCACTGCCGCTCCAAACGGCCCAGAAACGTCCCCCCAACGGCTGTGCCAAGGAACTGCCACCTCCTGCGCCAATCGTGGGACGCCGGGGTTCGGGTCTCGTCGGGATCAGATCGTCGGCTTCGGGTCTCGTCGATCTACGTTCGATAGCGGTGATGCTGCCGCCATTTTCGCTCCCCCGGTGGAGCTCCTCGACCCGGCGGCGCTCCGAACTCGGGGTTGCCGCTCGCGGCCAGGCGGATCAGCCAGCCCGCGTGGGGATCCTTCGGGTCGGGTTCGACGATGTGGTGGTGGAAGCTGCACAGCATCACCCCGTTCGACAGCGATGTCGCGCCGCCGAGGAGCCAGGACAGGATGTGGTGCACCTCGCAGTCGGCCGGTCCGCGGTCGCAGCCGGGGAAGGCGCACCCCTGATCGCGTCGGATCACCAGTTGCCGCAGGGTCGAGGTGAACAGCCGTCGCTCGCGTCCCACGTCGAGCGGCCCCGAGTCGCCGCCCATCACGATGGGGAGAATCTCGGCATCACAGGCAAGGCGGCGGGCCTCGCGGGCGGTGATGCGATCCCCTGTGTTCAACAGCGTGGCCGTGCCCAGTCGTCCCACCAGCGTGTCGTAGTCGATGTTCACCAGCACCCGGGGACGGTCTGCGCCGTACCGGGGCGCCTCCCCGCAGGAGGAGTAGTGGTCGGCGAGCGTTACCAACGCATCGGCCGCAGCCTGTGCGTGGGAGATCTCCCCAGACGTCAAGAGCACCGCCGAGCGGTGTCGTGAGGCCAGGGCGCGGAGCAGCCCCACCACCTGCGCTCCGGCGACCTTACCCAGCTTGCCGCGCAGGATCCACGCGCCATCGGGGTCGCGGCGCCACGTGACATAGCGATCGCGCTCCTGCTCTGCCTCGATGCGCTCGATCGCCCGGCGGTCGGCGTCCTCGCCGACCTCGGGAGCGACCACCTCGACAGCGCGGTTGGCGAGCCGGGAGAGGCCGTACGGGCTGAACTCGCCGGCAAGTTCCACGAGGTGCGCGGCGACCTGCTCACGCTTGCAGGCGTCCAGTTCCGCAGGGAGACGGCTCAACCCGGTCACGATCACCCGGGCCTGCTCGACGGACACCTCGCCGCGCCCCAGCGCCGCGCCCACCACGGGAGCCTCCGCCAGCCGAAGCGCGAATCGCACCTCGTCGCGTGCCGACCGTGCCCAGTGGGTGTTCTGGTTGGTCACCCAGTTCGCCGTCTGCAGGCCCAGCTCCCGCTGGGTGGCTCCCCGAGCCTCGGCCTCTGCCAGCAGCGCCAGCCAACGCGCCTGTGCGCGGGTGGCGCGCACCTGGGCCGTAGCGAGCTCAGCGATCAGGCGCCGATCGGTGAGGCGCCACGGCTCCAGTTCCTCGGGGGCAGTGTCTGCGATCGCGGCTACCAGGGCGTCCAGCACCTGCGCCGGTTCGCCGGGGCAGGGGTCGATGAGGCTGATGCCTGAATCCGCCTCGTGGAACCCTGATTCGCTCACGTGTTCCAATCTAGAACCCGCCTCTGACACCTTCTCCCAGACCCTGCCCTGGCCCATTCCGGGCGTCCGGGCTCAATGAGGTGACGATCTTCCGCAGCTTCACGAACAAGCAGGGCGTGCTCTGTGCCGTTGTTGGCAGAGACGCCGCGCGCCAGTCCGGCAACGCCCACGCCGAGCTCGGGCCGTTCCCGTCACGGAGGCCGTCCGGCAGCTCGCTCATCACGAAGTCAGCAACGGCTTGTCCAACGGCGGCATGATGACCCGACTGGCCTTCGAGGCCGGCACGGTGCCCGAGGTGGCCGAGCTGTTCGCCGGCGGCCCTCAGGGCAACCTCGACGCGATGACCGGCTTCTTCGCCTCGCGACAGTCGGCAGGGGAGGTGCGCGACGACCTGCCCGCCGCCGTGCTCGCCGAGGCATTCTTCAGCCTCACGTCGAGCTTCGTGATCATGCGGACGGTCCTTGGCGTCATGGCCCCGGCTCGGGCCGCTGTACCGTTTGTTCGTGCTGCTGGGCACGCCGACGCTGGCCGTGCAGGCTCTGGACCTGGGGCTGGTGGCGCCGCTGTCCCTGGGGACGGCCGTCCTGATGTGGCGCCGCCGTCCAGCCGGACACCTGCTGGCTGCGCTGTTCAGCGTGAAGGCAGTGACCATGGCCGGCGCGATCCTCGCGATGCTCATCTCGGCCTGGATGGTCGAGCGCAGGCTCGAGGTGGTGCCGTTCGCGATCTTCGTCGCCGTGACGGTGTTCGCCGGCTGGCTCGCGGTTAGGGTGCTGCGCTCGGCGGCCCTTCGTGACGCCTCGCTCGTTCCTCGCGAAGCCCTTCAGGGAGCGTGAACTAGCGGAAGTCGCTCTCCAGGAACTGGTTGTCGGGCACCTGTTGGGCCACACGCTGGGCCTCGCGCTCGCGGAGCTCGACCCGACGGATCTTGCCGGAGATGGTCTTGGGCAACTCGGTGACGAACTCGACGATCCGCACCCGCTGGTAGCCGCTGAGGCGCTCCTGGGCGTGGGTGAAGATCTCGCGAGCCGCCTCCTGCTGGCGGGCGGCCGCGTCCTGCACCAGGCAGATGAACGCCTTCGGCACCGCTGCCCGCAACGGGTCAGGGCTCGGCACGATCGCCACCTCGGTGACGTAGGGATGCTCCAGCAGGATCGATTCCAGCTCGAACGGGGAGATCTTGTAGTCCGATGCCTTGAACACGTCGTCAGCCCGGCCGATGTAGGTGAGGTAGCCGTCGGCGTCACAGGACGCGATGTCGCCGGTGTGGTAGAAGCCGTTGCGGCAGGCCTCAGCGGTCATCTCCGGATCGTTGCGGTAGCCGGACATGAGCCCGAGGATCGGCTGCGACAGGTCGAGGCAGATCTCGCCCTCGTCGGGGCTCGGCTCCCCGGTCGCCGGATCGAGCAGCACCACGGGGTAGCCGGGCATGGGCCGTCCCATCGAGCCGTCCTTGACGAGCTGGCCAGGCGAGTTGCCGATGCAGCAGGTCATCTCGGTCTGGCCGAAGCCGTCCCGGATGGTCGCGCCCCAGGCCTTGCGCACCTGGGTGATCACCTCGGGGTTCAGCGGCTCTCCGGCGCCCAGCAGTTCACGGGGCGGCTTCGAGAGCCCGGTCAGGTCGGCCTGGATGAGCATGCGCCACACCGTCGGCGGGGCGCAGAAAGTGGTGACGTCGTGGGCGTCCATGACCTGCATCAGCGTTCCGGCGTCGAAGCGCTCGTAGTTGAACACGAACACCGTTGCCTGGGCCAGGAACGGGGAGAAGAAGTTGCTCCAGGCGTGCTTGCCCCACCCGGGGGAAGAGATGTTCAGGTGCACGTCGCCGGGGCGCACGCCCAGCCACCACATGGTGGACAGGTGGCCCACCGGGTAGGACACCTGGGTGTGCGCGACCAGCTTGGGCCGGGCAGTGGTTCCGGAGGTGAAGTACAACAGGCTCAGGTCGGACGCCTTCGTCGGTGCGCTCGGCAGGTAGGACGCGGGCGCGTGGTGCGAATCGGCCATCGAGATCCAGCCCGACGGTGTGCCTTCGCCGACGCCGATGCGCAGGATCGATTTCGGCAGTCCGTCCAACCGGTTCCGCAGGTTCGTCGGGGCCACCACCGCGCGCGCTTCGCCGTGCTCGGTCCGGTAGGCCAGGTCGTTCGCAGAGAGCAGCGTCGAGGTCGGGATGGCGACGGCGCGGATCTTGAGCAGGCCGAGCAGGAGTTCCCAGAGCTCGATGGTGTTGTTGAGCATCACGATCACGTGGTCGCCGGCCCCGATGCCTTGGCTGCGCAGCCAGCGCGCCACCTGGTCGGAGCGGCGCGACAGGTCGCCGTAGCTCCACGACTGGGTGCTCAGGTCGTCGGAGACGATCGTGACGGCTGCCCGGTCGGGATGCTCGCCGGCCACCACGTCGAACCATTCGGTCGCGAAGTTGAACTCGTCCAGCTCCGGCCACCCGAACCCTGCCACCGCGCCGGTGTAGTCCTGGCCGTGTTCGAGCAGGAAATCGCGAACCTCGCGCACTGCCCCGGTGGCTGCGGTGGCGGGACGGCCGGTGAACGCCATTGTTCGAACTCCTTCGACATGGTCCAGGTCTTCGGACACCCTATCGCCGCCGCCTACGCAACCGTAGGTTGTATCGCTCACGCTCGCGGAAACCGAACGGCCGGCCCCGAAGGCCGGCCGTCACGTCAGGAGTCGCTATCCGATCGTCGAGAGTATGTGGATCGGCTTCGAGGTGTAGGTCTCCCAGTGCTTGCTCTTGGACGCCGTGCCCAGAGGCTTCAGGACCCTGAGCTGGAGGGTGTACGTGCCGGTCTCCAGACCGTAGACATGGCCCTTGTGGTAGACGCCACCGTCGAAGTAGAAGCCCTGGTAAACGGCATCCCTGGGCTGCTTGTACAGGTGGGTCGACTTGCTGCTGGCCTTTCCGGTGTTCCGGTTGTAGGTGCTCCAGTCGATGACGGCGTCGTAGGACTTCTTGGTCCTGGTATTGGTCACCTTCAGCTGCACATCGCTGGCCGGGTAGTCGAGGTGGTACAGCATTACCGGAGAATCGCCAGAGCTCGGGTCGAAAGTGTGCGTTGCGAGGTAATCCGGGGTGAGATTTCCGTTGTTGTCGAAGAACCCAACTGCAGGCAGGGTCCAGGTGTGGCCCTGCGCATCGACAACAGGCTTGAACCCGTTGAGCACCTTCACGGCCTGGTAGTCACCGCGCACACCGGCGAACGGCACTGAGACGGTGTTGCCTGCGCCGGTGGTCCCGAACTGCACCCAGCCGCCGTAGAGCAACCCGGCCCTGCCGGCAAGCACGGACGGCGCGGTCAGCTTCACCTTCACCTTCACGGTCTTGCCCGGCTTGATGGTGATCGCCTTGCTGTAGACCTTGAAGCCGACCTCACTGAAGCCGTACAGCGGCGTGGTGGTGCCCATCGACGTGCCGCTGGTGCTGGCCACAGCGCTCACCCCGGACAACCGAGACGCCGTGTAGGTGAGCTTCTGGGCGGTCTTGTTGGTGAGCTTGACAGTGACGACGTGGCTCTTGCCCTCACCCAGCTTCAGGGTGGACGGGGCAGCCGTCACGCCGGCATTGAGCGCCCCCGCAACGTTGACCAGCCCGGAACCCTGGCGGAACACGCCTTCGGGACGGGTGGTCACGCCGGCTTCGGTGGACTTCGCCACCGGGACGGCCGTGGCGTACAGCTGCTGCGCCGCGACGGCAGGCTGCCCCCTCAGGGTCGGCTTGGCCTGCAGGAGCAGGGCAACGGCGCCGGCGATGTAGGGGGCGGCCATGGAGGTGCCGGACAGGTTGCCGTGCCCGCCCTGCTCGATCGGAAGGGTCGAGTAGATATTCGCGCCCGGTGCGCTGATCGTGGGCACAAGGCTCAGGTCGGCGGCGAGGCCGGCGCTGCTGGAGGTCGAGATCTGCCCGCCTTCGGGGTTGGGCAGGTCGGCCTGGACGTCCATCCAGGTCATGGTGTTGGACCCTGTGCCGATCAGGTTGGCCAGGTTCGTGCCGTGGGTGCCGCCGATGCTGATGGCGGGGATGCCGAAGTCAGGCTCGCCATCGCGCGCGGCGGTGAAGCTGTCCAGGTCAGGCACGCTGTTGTAGATCACCGCTGCCTCGGCACCGGCCGCGACCGCATTGGCGACCTTCTCGCTGAACGCGCAGGCGGTGGCGGGAGTAGTGCCGCCACGCTTGATCAGCAGCGCAGTACCGGCCGGGACCGGGGCGAGCGGGCCATTGCTGTTGCAGGCGTAGACCGCAGATGCGACCCGCAGCTCGAGCTGGGTGGCGTTGTCGGCAGGGGCGTCAGCGGTGGCCTCGACCGGGGTGTAGGGGTACTTCACCCCGTTGACCTCGATCGCCTTGGTGCGGATCAGCGTGGGCTCGTACGACGCCACGGAGATGACGCCTGCGCCGACGGCAGGGGTGCCCGCGGAGAACAGCCCGGTATCACCGGAGTTGCCCGCGGCGACGGCCACAACAACGCCGGCCTTGGCCAGGTTGGCGACGGCGACTGCGTCGGGGTAGCTCGGCCACGAATCGAAGTCGCTGCCAAGGGAAAGGTTGACCACGTTCATCTTGTCGGCCTTGGCCCGGTTCAGCGCGGAGAGGATGAGAGCGGTGTCGGTGCTGCCCTCGCACCCGAAGACCCGGTAGGCGCCGAAGGTCACGTTCGGCGCAACACCGGTCGTGGAGTCGCCGTCACCGGTGCCCTTCGCGCCGATGATGCCGGCGACGTGGGTGCCGTGGCCCTCGCAGTCGTCCGGGTAGGCGTCGGCATGCGGGGTCCAGTCGGATTCATCGGTGGAATCTGGGTTATACGTGTCCCCGACGAAGTCGTAACCGAACTTCACCCGAGGCGCGCTGGCCCCGAAGTCCTTCGTCTCGTCGTTGGTGCCGCTGCCCTGCAAATCGACGTTGTTGTAGTCAATGCCGGTGTCGATGACACCAACCTTGATGCCGGTGCCGTCCTGGCCGACGCCGAGGGCGGCGATCTGGTCAAGCGCGCTGGACACCTTGGTCGCGGTCTTGGTGGTCTTGGGCAGCGCGACCCGGAGCACGGGGTAGACCGCCTTGACGCTCGGCGACTGGGCAAGGACCTTGATCTGGGCGTCGGTCGCGGTGACGCTCACGCCACTCCACAGCTCGGAGTAGCTGGTGCCGATCTTCGCACCGGCCGCCGTCGCTGCTGAGGTCGTCGACTTGGTGGCGCTCTGGTTGGCGAACTTGCTGCCGCCGCGGGACAGTGGGGTTGCCGCCGTCTCCACCAGGTAGCGGCCCGGGATCACCCGTGAGGCCGCGGTGCCGTCGGGCAGCTTGAGCTTGGCCGACGACGGGGTCGGGATCGGCATCGGTGTTGCCGATGCCGGGACGCTGATGGTTGCGGCAAACAAGGCGGTGACGGTGAGGCCTGCGGCCACAACTGACAACGCCCGCGCACGCGAGCTTGAAGACATGCTCTCTCCTGAAGTCCGGACTAGCTGGGTTCCCGTCCGCTCCCCCCGAGCGCATCGACGCAGGCAGGATATCGGAGCGCGGAGGCCCCTATGTGATCGCGGACAGAATCGGTGCAGGACGCACCACGCCCGGCCCCGGATGGGGCCGGGCGTGGTCGCTGCTCCGCGCTATGGAGTCGTGCGCTGAATGGTGAATGCAGGGGAGACGTAGGTCTCCCAGTGGCTCTTGGTGCTCGCCTTGCCGAGCGCCTTGAGGACCCTGAGCTCCAGCACATAGTCACCGTTCGGCACCGTCAGGCCGGCCGAGGTGGTGTTGTTGAAGGGGATCTTCCCGTCGAACGTCAGGTCGAGCAAGCTGTCGTCGCGCCCGAACTCGCCGAGCTCGAGGAAGGTCTTGTGGCCCTTGAAGACCTCAGCACCCTTCTTTCCGTTGGGTGTCGCCTTGTAGACGTTGAAGAAGGCGTTGCTGACCGGGTAGTCGAAGTGGAACAACAGGTGCGGCTGGTGGGTGGCATCCGCGAGGGTGAAGACCGGCTTCGGGTCCGTGGGAGCCACGGTGTTAGCGGGATCGCCAGACGTGGACAGAGCAGGCAGGTCGGCAACCACCTCGAGGGCGGTGCCAGCACTGTTCACGTCCCATGCATCCTGGAGCACCTTCACCTTCTGGTAGTCGCCGTAGATGCCGCCGAACGGGACCACGAGGGTCTTGCTCTTGTCGGACTTCGTGAACTTCACCCAGCCGCCGTAGAGCCAGCCCGTCTTCAGTGATGGCTGCTTGAGGTAGACCGCCACTTTCGCGCTCTTGCCGGCCTTCACCGTCACCGACTTCGACGAGAACTTCGCGGTCACCTTCTTGGTGCTGTAGTCGTACCAGAAGGTCGTCGGGCTCGGTCCGACGCCGGCAGCGTTCTGCACGCTCAAGGTGTACTTCTCGGTCTTCGTGCCGTGGTTGGTGAGGGTCAGCGTCTTCTTGTAGTAACTGCGGCGGTTCTCGCCGACCGAGATCTTGCCCGGGCTGACGGTGGTGGCGGTCAGCGCAGCGGCGATCGCCTTGTCGACCTGGATCAGGCCCGCGCCCTGCCGCACCGTCGGCTCGTAGACACCCGGCACCACCGTCTGGCCGAACTGATACAACGAACTCACCGGGTTGGCCGTGTTCTGCAGGGCGGACCGAACGCCGGACACCTTGCCCCTCAGCTTCATGTTGCTTGCCTGCAGCAGCAGCGCCACCGAACCGGTCACGTGTGGCGCAGCCATCGAGGTGCCAGAAAGGTTGGCATAGCTCTTCTGCTCGATCGGGAAGGTTGACCAGATGTTCCCACCGGGTGCAGCGACATCCGGGGTGAGGGTGAGGTCAGCGGCCATACCGAACGAGCTGAAGTCGGACACCAGGCCAGCTTTCGGGTTCTGGGACGCCTTGGTGCTGGTGGTCCAGGTCAGGCTCGTGGGAGTCGACTTGGCCTGCGCGACGAGGGACATGCCATCGAATTGGGCAACGAAGACCACCGGGATGGTGATTGGCTGGGCGCCGGCAACGGTCGGGCTCAGGATCCCGGCGGTGTTGTTGTAGATCACCGCACCGGCGGCACCGCCGAGTTGGGCGTCGTAGGCCTTCTGGTAGAAGGAACACGCGCCTCGCTCGATGAGCACGATCTTTCCGGTGACGCCGGTCAACGGCTGGCAGCCGTCGACATTGCCGCTGGGTGCGGCAGCCAGTGGTGAAGACCCGGAGTCCGGTGGCAAGGGTGCGGCTTCCGCCGGCACATAGCCGAAGTTGCCATCGGTGCCCGACGGCGCAGGGTCGGCTGAGAAGTAGCGCAAGGTGATATTGGTGTTCTCCACGGAGGCAACAGAGATCACCTTCGTGCCGACCCCCGGGCTGCCGGAGGAGAACAGGCCGGATGCACCGCTGTTGCCCGCGGAAGCAACCACGAGGGTGCCGGCATCGGTCAGCGCGCTGGCGGCAGCTGCGTCCGGGTAGTCCGGCCAGGTCCCGAACGCATCACCAAGGGACATGTTCACCACGTCCATGCCGTCAGCGGCCGCGCGGTCCATGGCAGCAAGGATCACCTCGGTGTCGGCCGAGCCGTCGCAGCCGAACACCCGGTAGGCGCCGAAGGTCACGTGAGGAGCGACGCCCTTGACGTGCCCCGTGGCTGGATCACCGTCGGCGCCGATGATGCCCGAGACATGCGTCCCGTGACCGTTGCAGTCGTCAGGGAACGCGTCCGGCACCGGCTCCGAGCCGGGGGTGTCGGAGTTGTAGTCGTCCCCGACGAAGTCGTAGCCGTACTTCACCCGAGGAGCACTCGGTCCGAAGTCGGCGTTGTTGCCCGGTGTCCCGGAGCCGCCGAGGTCTGGGTGGTTGTAGTCGATGCCGGTGTCGATGACGCCGACCTTGACCCCATCGCCCAGGTAGCCCGCAACCTGCGCGACGTCCGCGCCGATCATCGGCAGCGAGTACTTCAGCTCCGGCTCGACCTTCCGGTCGGGAAGCCGGACGGGGTAGACGGGGTAGATCGCGGTCACGCCGGGCAGCGAACGCAACCGGTCGACCTGGGATTGGCTCGCCTTCACGGAGAAGCCGTTCCACACCCGCGTATAGCTGTTAAGGACGGTCAGCTTCACGCCGTCGGTGCGGGCAGCGCTCTGGACGCTGGCCTGCCGCGATTTCGCCGCCGTCCGGCTGCCGCCGCGCAGGGACGGCGCCCCGGACACCTGGACGAACCACTTGTCCGGGAGGGCCTTCGCCTTCAGCGCGGCGGGGGCTGCACGGGCAGTGAGGTCCTTGCCAGTGCGGTCGAGCGGATCGGCGTTGGCTGGCACCGCGAGGGTGGTGCCGACGAGTGCAGCGATCGCAAGACCCACGCCGAGTCTGGTCAGGGTCCTGGGTGACGTGTTGCTGGGCATGTCTCTCCCGAATGCTTGTCTGACCAAGGGCTTCGATGCCCCGAGGGGGTGTGGACATTGGCACACTACGTGCGCTGGGCCGACACCCGTCAGTCAGCGTACGGGACCTGCGTACAACCTCGCAGTGAAGACATGACAAGGGCGCGGGTGCGCAGGCACCCACGCCCTTGGCGTTGCTGGTTCAGGTCAAATCAGGCCGAGCTCGGTGACCGCGTCCCGCTCCTCGATCAGTTCTGCGACGGAGGCATCGATCTTGGCGCGGCTGAACTCGTTGAGTTCGAGGCCCTGGACGATCTCGTACGAGCCGTCCTTGACCACGCACGGGAAGGAGGAGATGAGGCCCTCGGGCACGCCGTAGGAGCCGTCGGACGGCACCGACATCGAGACCCAGTCGTTGGCAGCGCTGCCGAGCACCCAGTCGTGCATGTGCTCGACGGTTGCATTGGCCGCTGACGCCGCGGACGACGAGCCACGCGCAGCGATGATCGCCGCGCCGCGCTTGGCGACGGTGGGGATGAAGGTCTCTGCGATCCAGGCCTGGTCGTTGACCAGCTCGGCTGCGTTCCTGCCGCCGACCTCAGCGTGGAAGATGTCGGGGTACTGGGTGGCCGAGTGGTTGCCCCAGATGGTCATGTGCTTGATGTCGGTCACCGGTACGCCGAGCTTGGCCGCGAGCTGGGAGATGGCCCGGTTGTGGTCGAGGCGGGTGAGCGCGTTGAACCGCTCCTTGGGGATGTCGCGGGCGTTGCTCATCGCGATCAGGGCGTTGGTGTTGGCCGGATTGCCGGTCACCAGCACGCGGATGTCGTCAGCAGCCACGGCGTTGAGCGCCTTTCCCTGCGCCGTGAAGATGGCGCCGTTGGCGCTCAGCAGGTCGCCACGCTCCATGCCCGCGGTGCGCGGACGGGCGCCGACCAGCATGGCGAGGTTGACGCCGTCGAACACGGCGTTGGCGTCATCGCCGATCTGCACCTTGCTCAGCAGCGGGAATGCGCAGTCGTCCAGCTCCATGACGACGCCCTCGAGCGCCTTCAGGGCCGGGGTGATCTCCAGCAGTCGCAGCTCGACCGGCTGGTCCGGTCCGAGCAGGGCGCCGCTGGCGATGCGGAACAGCAGGCTGTAGCAGATCTGCCCGGCAGCGCCGGTGACAGCAACCTTGACGGGGGTCTTGCTCACGATGGGCTCCTCAATGAGTTGTGATGCGGTCGAGTCGCCTCCGACGCTAGCAGTTGACTGAGCTTGCCACTGACCGCATCCAGCCATTCCCCGGTCGGTGGGAATTGGTGCATGGAAGGCTGTCGGCGGACCCCGGATGGTAACTTCCCGTTGTCGCATGTCACGGGTGTGGTGGCGCGGCTTCGGGGTGTTGGAACGTCAGGAGTGTGTCATGGTGCAGTTCGACCTGACCCGGACCCGACGACGACCGACCCCATCAAGGCGTGGCATCGCCGCTGCCGTTTCCGTCGTCCTGACTGCGCTGGTCTCTCTCTCGCCGTGCTGCCGGCGTCCGCTGCGGGGGACGACCTGCGGGTGACCCTGCCCGGTGGGATGGCAGAACAAACCGTCATCGCAGCCTCGGGTACCTCGCTGCTCGTCTCGTCGACCGGCGGCAGGACTCCCGACAAGCTGAGCACGGACAACGGTGAGACCTTCGTACCGTTCACGCCGACAGTGCCGCCCAACGCCACCATCGCCCACGTCGCGCACGGGAAGGTGGTGTGGGCCACCATCGGCGGCGGGGCCACAACGCTGTACACCTACGATTTCGCCAACGCGGAACCGATGAAGGCCGTCGTGAAAGCCTGGGTGGAGGCTGCAGACGCCCACACAGCGGTCCTCCGGTCGGACGTCGACGGGGTCACCACCCGCTCAGCGCAGGACCTGGCCACCGGCGAGGTCCATCCGCTGCCGTTCACCCCACCCCCTGATGCCGTGGCAGACCGGACTACGGTCGATGTCGACGACGGCTCGCTGGTGCTGGCCACAACCACAACGACGGACGCGGAAGGGCTAGCATCCGACGGGTACCTCGACCTGGTGCCGGTGACCGGCGAGGCCTCGCCGCTGGCGGCTCCTGCGGTCGTGCCCGGCCTTGTCTCCGCCGTCCTGCGTGGCGATCAGGTGATCTACGCAACGGCGGCGGCGGAGGGCTTCAGCATCTGCTTCCGCGACGTCGCCGGGTGGGAGTCCCCGTCCTGCCAGCCGTTCACCGTCGACGGCGTCCCCGACCCACGTGCAGCAACCGCAGCACTCGCCGTCGGCCTCGACTGGGTGCTGGTCACCCCGCGCTGGGGCGCCGGCTCGCAGGCCAACCTCGTGGTAAGCGGTACGGCGGATCCGGCAGCGCGGTAGCCGTCGTCGCGCCGGTTGCCAACCGGGTGGACGTGTTCGCTGTCGGCGACTCGCAGCGTCCGCTCGCCTCGGTGTGGAAGGGGACAACCGGCTACATCGGCCAGGTGAACACAGTCGGCACCATCTCTCCCCTCTTCGCTCACCCGACCACTCCGGTGGACGTCACCGGGCTGCGGCTGACGGCTGACCGGCTGACGGGCCTCGACGACCGCACCGGTGACCAGGCCGCGGGCTACCAAGCCTGGGGACGGTCGCTCACCGATTCCGCGATCGCATCCGAGAAGCTGTTCGGTCCGCAGGCTGTCGCGATCGGCGCCTCCGGCTCGCGCACCCTGCTGGACGACGGCAGCCGGCTGCAGCTGTACGACGGCGGGCAGCCCTCCGGCTCGCTGACACCGCCCAAGTACGGTGCGAACGCGGAATCGCTCAGCGGGCCCTACTTCTACGGCCGCACCGTCGCCTACGACCAGGTGATGCGCGTGGACGGGGCGGCGCAGCGCAAGGGCCAGGTGCGCGCACTTTTCGGCTCGCGGGCGCTGATGCTGACCAACCAGAGCCTCAACCGGTACGAGGTGGCCGACGTGACGTCCCCGGCGTCGGCGCGGGTCGACGTGCCCGCGGCGTTCCAGCCGGCCACCTTCGACGCGCTGGGGCTTTGGGGCGACTACGTCCTCGGGTTCAACACCCTCGGTGCGTCCAGGACGCCGACGACGGTCGTGCTGGACTACCGCACACACCAGTCCTGGCAGCACGCCGGCTACCCGATCGAGATCGGGGACGGGTTCGTGGTGATGCAGCTGCCCGCCGCGGCTGGTGACAGCAACACCGACGCCGTGCTGGGGGTGTGGAACATCCTCAACGGCACGGTCACCCGCATGCCCGACCGCGACTGGAGCGCTGTCAGCTCCGATGGCAGCCACCGGCTGGCGTACAGCACCGGGTCGCAGCTGGTGGTGCGCGACATCGTCGGTGCTGGCCGGTCAGCGCCCCGGGTTCTCGGGGTCATCACGCAGCCCAGCCTGAACCTGATCACCGGCCAGGCCACCTGGACTCCCTCCATCGACGCGAGCAAGGCGCTCGCCCGGGGCACCCTGACCATCGAGGGCAGCGCAGGGGTGGTCTACGCCGCGCCGCTCCCGGCCACCCCGACCGGCTCGCTGCACGGCATGGCCTGGGACGGCAGGAACGGCGCCAACTTCGTGCTGCCGGGCACATACCGCTGGACGATCAGCCAAGGGGCCGTGGACGGCTCCGGCAACGTCGTCGCCGTGGACGGTACGTCGGCCGTCACCGGCACGATCGAGGTTGTCAGGATGCCGCTGGGGACCGTGACTGGCTCCGTCCCGACCATCCGCGGCACCACCCCGGTGGTGGGCCAGAAGCTGAGCGTCTCGGAAGGTGCCTGGTCGCCGACGAGCGGACTCGGGTTCTCCTACAACTGGTACCGCAAGGGCACCACCGGGCCGATCGGATCCAGCCGGACCTACCAGGTGACCCCGGCGGACCTCGGCCGCCAGTTGCGGGTCGCCGTCACCGGCCAGGTGGCGTACTGGGCGTCCACGACGAAGGCCTCGGCTTACACGAAGAAGGTCGGCAAGGGCGCGCTCGGCACGGTCACCCCGACGATCGACAACAACCGGCCGAGGGTCCGCGCCGTGCTCACTGCGAACCCCGGCGCCTGGTCGCCGGCGGGGGTGAGGTTCGGCTACCAGTGGTACCGGGTGTCCTCGACTGGCAAGTCCACGAAGCTGAAGGGCCAGAAGAACGCAACGCTCCTTGTGGGGAAGGCGCTTGCCGGCTACAAGGTGCGGGTGCGGGTGACCGGCAGCGCGACCGCCTACAACAACAGCTCGGTGTACTCGGCGCGGACGGCGAGGGTCGCGAAGGCCTGAGCCTGTCACTCGGCTACTGGCAGGTCAGTTCCGGACCGCCGTGGACGGTGTCCGGGCTGGACGCCCCGACCTCGCCGGTGTAGCTGATCGCCCTTCCGGTGAGCCGGGCCCTCTTCACGCCGGCGGTTGAGGCCACCTCGACGCCGTCGCTGGCGGCGAGCGCCGCGAATGTGGGACGCCACGGCAGCCGGTCGACAAGTCGGAGCCCGTCCGGCACCCGGTCGAGGGCCACCTCCCAGCCGATCGCGAGGGTGGCTGCGCCGCGGCGTCCGTAGTGGACGGTGAGGCCGCCCCAGGCGTGATCGACGAGGGCGAACCGGTTGCGGTCGCCGGCCACCTGGCAGAGCTGTGTTGCGCCGACCTTCGGCTTCCCCAGCCGCGCGACCAGGTCGGGCTCGAGCAGGCTCTGCGGGGTGCTGCCCAGCGGGCGGTCGCCGATCGCCCTGCCGCCGAGGGTCAGCAGCGGGTCCGTTGTGACCGTGGGCGTGGAGGAGTCGCTCGGCGTCTCGGCGGGCACGGGCGTGGCGGAGGTCGTCGCCGTGCCGGAGGTCGTTGTGGCTGGGGAGGTTGTCGCCGGGATCGTCGGCGTGACTGTCGCACCGGAGCAGCCGGTGAGCGCCAACGCGAGTGCGATCGCCAGCCGAGCCTTCACCGAACCTCCCGGGCTTCACGGTACCGCCCGCTCGCGCCGACGGACGGGGCGTGGGAGCCCGGCCTCGCTCTCTATGCTCGAACCATGCGCCTGATCCTCGTCCGCCACGGCCGCACCGCCTCGAATGTCGGGTTCCTCCTGGATACCGCAGAGCCCGGCGCCGACCTCGACGACGGTGGGCTGGAGCAGGCGGCGTCCCTTGTGGAGCGGCTCAGCCACCACCAGATCGAGGCCGTCTACGTGTCCAACCTGGTGCGGACGCAGCAGACCGCGCGCCCCGTCGCGGAAGTCCGTGGACTCGAACTGCAGGTGCTGCCCGAGTTGCGCGAGGTCTCTGCCGGTGACGACGAGCTCTCCGCCGATGCCACGCGCTACATCGGCACCCTTGTCGCCTGGGGCAAGGGCGACCTTGATGCGCGCATCCCCGGCGGGGAGGACGCGCACGAGTTCATGGCCCGCTTCGACGCGGCGATCCAGACGATCGCGGCCTCCGGCAAGGACGTCGTCATGGTGGTCAGCCACGGCGCGGCCCTGCGGGTCTGGTCGATGGTCAGGGTCAAGGGATTCACCGAAGCGCTCGGCAAGGCCCACCTGGACAACACCGGCGTCATCGTCGCCGACGGCTCGATCGCGGACGGCTGGGAGCTGGCGGAGCTCCTCGGCGCCCGGGTCTTCGAGGAGCCCGAGCCGACGCCGGCTGACCCTTCGTCAGGCTCAGGGAGCGTCGGTCAGGCTCAGGGACAGGTCAGCTGAAGATGACCGTGCGGGCACCGTCCAGCAGGACGCGGTGCTCTGCGAACAGCTTCACCGCCTCGGTCAGCGTCCGGCTCTCCTGCTCCTGACCGATCGCCACCAATTGCGGGACCTCCATGGTGTGGTCGACGCGGCGGACGTTCTGCTCGATGATCGGGCCCTCATCCAGGTCTGACGTGACGAAGTGGGCGGTGGCGCCGATCAGCTTCACGCCGCGCGAGTGCGCCTGGCGGTAGGGGTTGGCCCCCTTGAAGCCGGGCAGGAACGAGTGGTGGATGTTCACCGCCTTGCCGGTGAGCGCCTCGCACAACTCGGGGGAGAGGATCTGCATGTACCGGGCCAGCACCACCAGCTCGATGTCGTGCTCCGCGACCACGTCGAGGATGTGCTTCTCCACCTCGGCCCTGGTGTCCGGCGTCACCGGGTGGTGCTCGAACGGGACGCCGTAGAAGCGGGCCAGGTCGCTCAGGTCGGGGTGGTTGGCGATGATCAGCGGCAGCGAGATCGGCAGGTAGCCCGAACGCTGGCGGAACAGCAGGTCGTTGACGCAGTGTCCGGCCTTGCTGGCAAGGATGAGGGTGCGGCGGCGGCGTCCGACGTAGTCGAGGTTCCAGGCGGCGCCCAGGCTGTCGGCGATCGCAGCGAACGCGCGCTCGAAGTGGGACCGGTCGAAGCCGGACTGCACCTGGACGCGCATGAAGAAACGGCCCGACTCGGTGGACGTGAACTGCTGGAGCTCGGTGATGTTGCCCCTGGCTTCGACGATCTCGCCAGTCACCTGGTGCACGATCCCGGGACGGTCGGCACACGACAGGGTCAGCAGCCAGTGGGTGGAGTCGATCACGGCTGAAAGGGTAGCGCCCCGCTGGACCAGCCGTGTGGCCCGGGAGTCCACGGTATGTTTCGCCCATACCAGCGGATTCAGGAGGCGCACGCATGGCGAAGATCAAGGTCGTCGGCACGGTTGTCGAGCTCGACGGGGACGAGATGACCCGGATCATCTGGCACTTCATCAAGGAACGCCTGATCCACCCCTACCTCGACGTCAATCTCGACTACTACGACCTCAGCATCGAGAGCCGTGACGCCACCGAAGACCAGATCACCGTGGACGCGGCCAATGCGATCAAGGCCCACGGCGTCGGCGTGAAGTGCGCCACGATCACCCCGGACGAGGCCCGCGTCGAAGAGTTCGGGCTGAAGAAGATGTGGGTCTCGCCGAACGGCACGATCCGCAACATCCTCGGCGGTGTGGTGTTCCGCGAGCCGATCATCATCTCCAACATCCCGCGGCTGGTGCCCGGCTGGACCAAGCCGATCGTGATCGGCCGCCACGCCCACGGCGACCAGTACAAGGCCACCAACTTCAAGGTGCCCGGCGCGGGTCAGCTGACGATCACCTTCACCCCTGAGGACGGCTCCGAGCCGATCCAGCACGTCGTCGCCAACTACGGGCCCGACGGTGGCGTGGCGATGGGCATGTACAACTTCAA
>JADGPA010000007.1 GCA_017882685.1 Propionibacteriaceae bacterium
CCACCAGCGCAACCAGTGCCACCACGGCCAGTCCGGCCAGCAACCAGGTGGCTCCGCCGGCAACGGCGACGACCGAGACCGGCAGCCAGCCCGCGGCCACGCCGATCACCACAAGCAGCAGGATCAGGGCAGCGGAAGCGAAGATCACCTGCAGGGTCTTGAGGATGCGGGTGCGTTCGAGCGGCTGCTCGCTGGCTGCCAGGGTGACCAACGCTGCGCTGCCGAGACCGGCCGCTGCGCTCCAGGCCACCACCTGCAGCCAGCTCAGGCCGGAGAGGGCACCGACGAGGGCTGTGAACACGGTGGCCACGCCGAAGGAACCCACCAGCGGCACGACCAGGCGTCCGCGGAGCAGGCGACGCCGGCTGATCGGGGCGTCCATCAACCACGAGCCCTCCGCTGCCGAGGCAAGCACCGGCCCGAACAGCGCGGCCATGCCGAGGGCGAGCGCGTAGCAGGCCAGGACCATGGCAGAAGGCAGCAGGAGCCGTCCGGACGCGCAGGCTTCGGTGTTGCAGCCGGTCATGCCCGCCTGCGCGCGCAGGACGACGGAGACCACCATCGCCCCGATCACCACGACGCTGAACAGCATCACGTAGCTGTCGGCGAGCAACTGGCCGATGGTGCGGGTGGCGCGTCCGTGGCGCCAGAGCTTCATCTCGTCGTGCAGTTCGCGTTCATCCACCTCGACGGGCTCGACATCCGGCAGGAAGAAGAACGTCCGCTCCGGGGCGGGCTGCATGGCTTCGGGGGTGACCTCCGCTGCCGCGTTCTCGACGGCAGGGGTAGCCCGAATCAGCTTCCGGGACTTCTTACTCATCGGCGAGGACCTCTGCCCGATCACCCAGCCGGACGATGCGGGTCGCCACTCGGTCGACGAGGGTGGGGTCGTGGCTGGCCATCACGATGGCGAGGCCGCGCTGCCGTTCGGCGACGAGCCGGTCCGCCAGCCATTCCACGCCCTCGGTGTCGAGGCGCTGCTCGGGCTCGTCGAGGATCAGCAGCTTCCGCGGGCGGATGAACGCCGTGGCCAGCGCGAGGCGCCGCCGCTGGCCGGACGAGAGGGTGCCGGGGAGCTGGCCCGATTGGGGCACCAGCTGCACCTCGTGCAACACCTCGTCGACCGCGTCGTCGGCGTCCCGGATGCCGTGCGCCCGGGCGAGCAGGTCGAGGTGCTCCACAACGCTGAGGTCGGGAAAGAAGTCGAGGTCGTCGATGACGGTGGCCACGTCGCGGCGGATCTGCGGGTTCGTCTCGCTGACCGTGGTGCCGTTGACCTCGATGGTGCCGTCGTCGGGACGCTCCGAGCCGACAATGCAGCGCAGCACAGTGGACTTGCCTGCGCCGTTGCGTCCGGTCAGTGCCACCGCCTCGCCGGCTGCCACTTCCAGGTTGAAGCCGTCGACGATGACGACCGGCCCGAAGGCCTTCGTCAGGTTGGTGACCTTGAGCACCGGGGTCTTTCGCGCCATGGGCTCGATTCTCCCCCATCCAGAAAGCTCCGCGCGCCATGCACCCCCCGGCGGCACCCCTCCCGCCTCGCTACCCTTCCGCGCGGACGCCACCGACGGGTACCGGAGCGCCACCGACGGGTAGCGATGCGAGGAGCCGGAGGTTTCCGGACGCCGGGTTGGCGAGCGGTGTCGGCGGGGCATGGCAGGCTAGTGCCGTGCGCGCAGCGAGTGAGGCCCGGGCAACCCTGGCACGGAGACGAGCCGAGGTGGCCGACATGTTCGACCGCGTGGCTCCCCGGTATGACCTGGTCAACGACCTGCTCTCCCTTGGCCAGGACCGGCGCTGGCGCTCGGAAACCGTCGCTGCGGTCGCGCCGCGTCCGGGGCAGCGGATCCTCGACCTCGCCGCCGGTACGGGCACCTCGAGCCGTCCTTTCGCCGACGCGGGCGCCCTCGTGGTGCCGGCCGACCTGTCCGAGGGCATGCTGACTGTCGGCAAGCAGCGCCAGCCCGACCTCGCCTTCGTCAACGCCGACGCCCTTGCCCTGCCGTTCGCTGACGGCGTCTTCGACGCTGTCACGATCAGCTTCGGGCTGCGCAACGTGGAGGACGTGCCCACGGCGCTGGCCGAGCTGCGCCGCGTGACACGGCCGGGCGGCCGCATCGTGATCTGTGAATTCTCCACACCCACCTGGAAGCCGTTCCGCGACACCTACCGCAACTACCTGCTGCGGGCGCTGCCGAAGATCGCCGGCGCCACAGCGTCCAACCCCGCCGCGTACGACTACCTCGCCGAATCCATCCTTGCCTGGCCCGACCAGCGCGCCCTCGCCGACCTGATGGTCGCCACCGGCTGGCGCGGTGTCGGCTGGAAGAACCTCTCCGGTGGCGTGGTCGCGCTCCACCGTGCCCATGCCTGATGTTCACCCTTGATCCGTACGCGGCCCGCAGCTGCCCGGTGAAGACCCACAACGCCTTCCATCCCGGCGTGGTGCGTCCCCAGCAGGGCGAAGGCCACGGGCGCCTTCCCGGCAGCGCCGAGTTCATCGCAGCGACCTACGAGCGGATCATTGCCGGCGACGCGTCCGTCGTCGACTTGCGGATGCTGGCCGGTGAGCCGAGTGCGGAACAGGAGGCCGCCTGCCTCGCGGCGATGGCTGCCGGCACCCAGGTGATCATCGGCGGCCTGCTGCCCCGCGACTGGGACGAGCACCGCTCCGGGCGGGCCGACCTGCTCGTCCGTGATCCTGCCGGTGGCTACTTCCCCGGCCTGTTGAAGTACCAGCGGGTGCTGGACGTCCGCAAGGGCGAGGTGGAGGCCACCTTCTCGTCTGTGGCCGACCTCCCAGAGCGCTACACCGCGCTCGGGTGGCGGTACCGCTGGCACTGGCGCACGGGCAATGCCCTGCAACTGGCCCACCTGTGGCGCTTGCTCGGACCCACCGGACAGCGGGCGGTGAGCAGCCCGCTGGCCTTCATCGTCGGCAGCGACGACGTCGACGACCAGGGGCTGCGCGCGATCTGGATCGATCTGGCAGAACCGGTGGTCGCCCCGGCACCGGGCCAGGAAGCCGACGAGGGTCTTGTCAGCGCGCTCGACCGGTACTCCTTCGAGTTCACCGCGCGCGTGCGGCTGGCCGAGGCCGCCGGCGCCGCAGCGATCACCGACCCGCCCCTGCTGCGACCGGTGGTGAGCTACGAATGCGGCTACTGCCCGTGGTGGGGCACCTGCCGTCCCCAGCTCGATGACGACGATCTCAGCCTGCGGATCAGTAAGTCACCGCTCGACGTGCACGAGATCTCTGTGCTCCGTGAGGCCGGCGTGGCGACGGTCAGCCAGCTGGCCGCCAGCGACCTCGACGAGCTCCTGCCGGATTACCTGCCGCTGGTGAGGCACCGCTCCGGCGCGGAGGAACGGCTGCGGCTGGCGCAACGCCGGTCCCAGCTGCTGCTGGAGGGCGTCGAGCTCGAGCGCACCACAACGGGTCCGATCGAGGTGCCGGCGGCGTTGCTGGAGATCGACATCGACGTCGAGACCTCGCGCGAGGACCGGGTCTACCTGTGGGGCTTCTGGGTGGCCGACGGAAGTGGGGACGGCAGGTACCACGAGTTCAGCAGCTTCACCGAACTGGACGAGACCGCCGAGCGCGCACTCGCCGGCGCGGCCATGACATGGCTGCGCGACCTGGTGGGCAGCCAGGAGGCGCTGGTCTATCACTACTCGGACTACGAGGTGGTGCGGCTGGGGCGGCTGGTCAAGGGCGAGCCGGCGCTGGACTGGGCGATGGACTTCGCCCGCGCGCACTTTGTTGACCTGTTCCCAACCGTCCGCCAGAACTTCTTCGGCACCAACGGTCTCGGTCTGAAGGTGGTGGCCTCAGCGGGCGCCGGATTCCACTGGCGCGACGACGACCCGGGCGGCCTGAACAGCATGCGCTGGTTCGAGGAGGCCGTGCACGCGCCGAGCAAGGACGCCCGCGAGCAGGCTCGCACCCGCGTGCTGGAGTACAACGAGGACGACGTCCGCGCCACCTGGCACCTGCGCCGCTGGCTGCGCACCCTCGGCGATTGACGTAGTCGTATCGGTGGCTGAGTTTGACGAAGCCCGACCCAGGCGTCGGGGATGGCCCGGCTGGTCGAGGTGGTGCCACCACCTGCTCGCCGCTCGCCGCGGAGGCTGGATTTCGTTCAGGACAGAGCCCGGTCCAGGGACCTCAACTGGGCCAGCGATGCGCGCGCGTTCTCGATGGGGCCGCCACCGATCCGCGGCTCGCCGTCGATCATGATGTCCTGCTCGAGCACGTAGTAGCCGTCGAAACCGGCTTCGTCGAGCCGCTTGACGATCGCGGCGAAGTCGATGTCGCCTTCCCCGATCGGGGTGAACATGGCGGCCTTGATGCCTTGGGACCAGGTGAGCTCCCCCGTCAGCAACTTGTCAGTGAGCGACTTGCGAACATCCTTGGCATGCACGATGTCCACTCGGTCGGCGAACTCCTCCACGATCGCCACCGGATCGCCACCTCCGCAGGTGATGTGGCCGGTGTCCAGGCACAGGCCAACCGAGCTGTTGCGCAGCACGCGGTCGATCTCGTCCGCGTTCTGCACCATCGTGCCCCAGTGCGGGTGCAGACAGGCGGTGACGCCCCTGGCTGCGCAGACCTCGCGGATCCGGTCCAGGTTGTCGAACAGGGTCTGCCACCCAGCCTCGTCCAGGATCGGCCGGGCGTCGTAGCCGTCGGCACCCGATGCCGCGGCAAGGATGAGGTAGGAACCCCCAGCCTTCTCGAAGGCATCGAGCTCCGCCTCGACCGTCGGGATCGGGTCGGACTCGGGATCGTGCATGACAGCAAGGAAGAAGGCGCCCACCGGGGTGAGGTCGTACTTGCCGATCTCGGCCGCTCGGGCTTCGGCCTCGATGGGGAGCCAGCCCCGGGGCCCGAACTCCGTGGCGGTCAGGCCGATCTCCCTCATCTCCTCCAGCACTCGCTGCGGGCTCATCTGGTAGCCCCAGTCCGGCACCTCACATACGCCCCAGCTGATCGGGGCGCCGGCGATCTTCATCTGACCTGTCTCCTTGGGTTCGATCACGCGATGGTGACTACGGTGTGCTGCTTGGCTGCTTCGTCGGCCGCGTCGGCCAGTAGCAGGGCGCCGCGTCCGTCCAGCACGGACGGCTTCGGCGCCTGACCGGACTCGATCGCGGTGATGAAGTGGTCGAGTTCGTTGGTGTACGCGTGGGCGTAGCGCTCCAGGAAGAAGGGCAGGTAAGGGCCGGCCACCCCGGTTCCGGCGGGTCCGTTGAACTGCACGCCGGTGCTGCGGAGGTTTGCTGTCTCCAGTGAGCCCTTGGGCCCGAAGGCCTCAATGCGCTGGTCGTAGCCGGCCGCGCACTCGCGGCTGTTCAGGATCGTGCAGACCGCGCCGGACGCGGTGGTCAGCGTCACGGTGGCTGTGTCGATGTCGCCGATCTCACCGATTCCGTCGATGAAGGCGTGGCCGCTCGCAGCCACCTCGACGAAGTCGCCCAGCAGGAAGCGCGCCATGTCAAAATCGTGAATGGTCATGTCGCGGAAGATGCCGCCGTTGTTGATCAGGTAGTTGGCCGGCGGGGCCGCCGGGTCGCGGCTGACGATGGTCAGCTGGCGAAGGGCGCCGATCTCGCCGGCGTCGATGCGCGCCTTGAGTTCGACAACACCGGGATCGAAGCGGCGGTTGAAGCCCACCATGACGCGATGCTCGTTGCCCGCAATCGCAGCCAGGCACTGGTCCACCCGCTCAACGCTGAGGTCGACCGGCTTCTCGGTGAGGACTGCCTTGCCCGCAGCCACCGCTGCCATGATCTGGTCGACGTGGTGCTTGGTCGGGGAGCAGACCACGACGGCGTCAACGTCGGCGGCGGAGTACACCTCGTCGATCGTCCCGGTTGCCCGGACGCCGATGCTCTTGGCCACCCTGGACGCGGCCCCGGCCACGGGGTCGGCAATGAGGACCAGTTCGGCGGCAGGGTGGGAGGCAATGGTCTTCGCATGGACCTGGCCGATCCGGCCGGCTCCGATGATGGCGAGGCGCAGCATCGCGGGAATCCTTCCCTCGAGATTCAGGGCGTTTGGCGCAGGTCGGGCCCTGGACGCCGCAGCGGGCTCATCGCCCGCCTTGGTCCCGTGACCCGCAAACCGTCATCGAAGGGCCCTTTGCATCGATGTGGCTACAACAAGATGTCCTTACATTGGAACTCTAGTAGGCCTCCGCGAGCCCGGTCAAGCGGTCCGGTAACCGGGTCGAAGAGCCCAAGTGCTCGGGAGACCCGGAGGGGGATCAGCTGCGGGTGCTCATGCCGTCCCAGGTACCGACCTTCTCGTTGCGGTGCTCGTCGGTGAACCAGGTGGCGGTGACGGCCTTGGTCTCGGTGAAGAACGCGACGCCGTCCTTGCCCATGGCGTGCAGGTCACCGAAGAAGGATTCCTTGTGGCCGGTGAACGGGAAGGTGGAGAACGGCACCGGGATGCCCACGTTGATGCCGACCATGCCGGCGTGGGTGCGGCTGGCGAACTCGCGGGCGTGATAGCCGGAGCTGGTGTAGATGCAGGAGCCGTTGGCGAACGGGTTGGCGTTCATGATGGTGATGCCCTCCTCGAAGTCGGCGACCCGTTTGATCGAGGTCACCGGGCCGAAGATCTCGTAGGTGCCGGCCCAGTTGTCGGGGCCGACACGGTCGAGGATCGTCGGGCCGACCCAGAAACCGCCGTCGTAGCCGTCGACGCTCACGCCGCGACCGTCCAGCACCAGTTCGGCGCCCTCCTTGACGCCCCGCTCAATGCCGGAGGCCACGGAGTCGCGGTGCTTGGCTGTGATGACCGGGCCCAACTGGGACTCGGGCAGGTAGGCCGGGCCGAGCTTCAGCCTGGCAGCCAGGCCGGCCAGCATCTCGACCACCTGATCGGCCACCGAGTCCTGGACGCAGACAACGGGCAGCGCCATGCAGCGCTGGCCGGCGCACCCGTAGGTGGAGTTGATGATGCCGGCCACCGAACGCTCGAGGACGGCGTCCTCGAGGATCAGGGCGTGGTTCTTGGCCTCGGTGAGGGCCTGGACGCGCTTGCCGGCACCCGCAGCGGTGGCGTAGATGTGCTTGCCGACCGCGGTCGAGCCGACGAAGGTGATCCCGCGGACGTCGGGGTGCACCAGCAGGCTGTCTGCCTCGACCCGGGAGCAGGTCACCAGGTTGGCCACACCCTTGGGCAGGCCGGCCTCGATCAGCAACTCCATCATCCGCATGGAGGTCTGCGGCACCATCGATGCAGCTTTCAGCACGAACGTGTTGCCGGTGGTGATACAGAACGGCAGCATCCAACCCATCGGGATCATCGCCGGGAAGTTGTACGGCGCGATACCGGCAAACACGCCCAGCGGCTCGCGGTAGGTCACCGTGTCGTAGCCACGGGAGATGTTCATCGTGGTGTCGCCCTGCATCAGGTAGTGCGTCGAGCACGCGCACTCGACGACCTCGATGGCTTTCAACAGATCACCGCGGGCCTCGGCAAGGACCTTGCCCATCTCGGTGGACAGCAGGATGCCCAACTCGTCCAGGTGCTCATCCAGAAGCTGCTTGAACCGGAACATCAACTGGATCCGCTGCGGCAGCGGCGTGGCAGCCCACCCCGGGTAGGCACGGGCAGCAGCGGCCACCGCAGAATCCACCTCCTCCTGGGTACAACACGGAGCCTCGGCGATCTGCTCACCGGTCGACGGGTTCATCACCGGCATATAGGTGCCAGTCCTGGATTCGCGCCACTCGTTATCCACCAGGTAGCGAAGCCGCTGCAGGCGGGCAGCGCTCGGTGTGGTAGCCGAGGCGGCCTGTTCGGTCAGGGCCATGTCAGTTCCTCTCTGGGTGGGGCTAGGTGTTCCCCGCCGTCGTTGCCGTGGCGCCAGATCGAAGACCCGGCGACGCGGCGGGTGCGCTATTCGGTTCTGGCGAGCCTCGGGTCGACCGACTGGTCGGCCCAGGTCTGACGGACCCAGGCGTGGGCCGGATCGTCACAGATCAGCCAGGCCCGGGTTTCGCCGGGACCTGCCATCACATTCAGGTAATACATGTCGTAGCCGGGCGGAGCCATGGCCGGACCATGCCAGCCGTGGGGAACCAGGACGACGTCGGCGGTCCGTACCTCCGCGAGCACCTCGATCGGGCGCTCGGTGGTGCCGTAGACGCGCTGGTAGCCGAAGGCTCCCTCCTGTGCTGCCGGGGAACCCGGTTCGGGACGCAGTTCGAAGTAATAGATCTCCTCCAGCGAGGTCTCCACCCCGTCCCGCTCCTCGTCGTGCTTGTGCGGGGGGTAGCTGGACCAGTTGCCGGCCGGGGTGATCACCTCGCAGGCGATGATCGAGTCGGCGTCCAGGACGCCGGGCGTGCCGAAGTTCCGGACACGGCGGCTGGCCGTCCCGGCGCCGCGGAGTTCGTCGGGCACGTCGGCTGCCGTCACCAGGGTTACCGGGAAGCTGTGCCCTGCCGTGGCCGAGCAGAAGGCATAGCGGCCTCCGACGGTGCTGGTCAGGGTGAAGGCGGAGTCACGAGGCACGTAGAGCACGTCGGTGGCTGCGCTGAACACGTCGGGGCGTCCGGCCAGCTCGTAGCTCGACCCCTCGGTCTCGACGACGGCAGCCCCGGAGAGCGGCACGACGACGAACTCCTGCCCACCGGTGACGACGGTGCGGGACTCCCCCGCAGCCAGGTCGGTCACCAGCAGCCCGGTGTGCGCCCAACCCGGATCGCCCGGCCGGATCCGGGTGTCGTAGTCGTCGTCGGCGGTCGTGCCTGCCGGGCGGACCCATTCGTTCATGCCACTCCCTGGTGAACAAGGCCCACGGCGGTGTCGACCGCCTTGGCCACCTCGTCGCCTCGTCGCCTGCCGATGCACACTACCTCGTAGGCATCATCCATCGGACTTCCTTCGCCAAGCCGCATTGGCACCGGACCGGGAGGCCCGGCTGCCCTCCATCCTGCCCACGACAGCAGGGGAATGTCAGGGTTTGTAAGGACATTAGCTTATTCGGGCAATCTGCGTTTCAACGGTTCAATACGCCACGTTTGGGCTAATGTCTGGTCATGGCCCAGCAGATCCAGGTGAGCATCGACCGGAACTCACCCGTGCCGCTCTACCACCAGCTCGCAGAGCAACTAGCCGCCGCAGTCGACACCGGTGTGCTGAAGCCCGGTGACGCGTTCGAGAACGAGCTCTCCCTCGCCGACCGCCTCGAGCTGTCCCGTCCGACCGTCCGAAGGGCGATCGTCGAACTGGTGACCCGCGGGCTGCTGGTGCGCCGCCGCGGTATCGGCACCACCGTCGCCAACGAGGTCATCCACCGGCGCAACGAACTCACCAGTCTCTACGACGACCTCCGCCGCGATGGACGCGAACCGATCACCGAAGTGCTCGAATTCAACACCGACATCGTCGACGTCCGCGCCTCGCAGGTGCTCGGTCTGGACCCCGACACCAAGCTGGTCTACCTGGAGCGGTTGCGCTCGGTGCGGGAAGGCCCAATGGCCATCCTGCGCAACTGGCTGGCGCCGTCCTGGGCCGACCTGAACCTCGACGACCTCACCAACCAGGGCCTCTACAACGTGATGCGCCGCAAAGGCGCGATCGCTGCCGTTGCGCACCAGACCATCGGCGCCCGGCGAGCCGAGCCCAGCGAGCGCAAGCTGCTGCAGCTGGACAAGAACGACCCGGTGCTCACCATGACCCGTCGCGCGTACGACTCCGCCGGCAACCCCGTGGAGTTCGGCGACCACTGCTACCGCTACGACCGGTACCTGTTCGACATCACGGTGTACGCCAGCTGAGTGTGCGGCTTCATCCGACCAGCAGGTACACGGCGGAGATGGCGATGAAGACCGTCACCAACCTCTCGAACGTCAACTGGTCGATCTTCTTGATGGTGAGCCGGCCGACCAAGGTGCCGACCAGGACGAGCGGCGCGAGCACTGCCCCGAGCAGCGCAGTGTCCGCGCGCAGGATCCCGCCGGCGATCGAGAAGGGCACCTTTATCAGGTTTACCGCGAAGAAGAACCAGGCGGTGGTGCCGAGGAAGCGGAGCTTGTCGTACTTGCGGGCGAGGAGGTACAGGCTCATCGGTGGACCGCCTCCGTTGGCGACCATCGTGGTGAACCCGGCCAACCCGCCGTAGGCCATCCCTACGCTCGGACGATGGGCGGCCAGCTTGTCCGGCCACAGCCCGAGCACGAGCAGCACGAGCAGAATCACGCCCATGGTCCGCTTGAGCATGGGCCCGTCCACCCAGTTCAGGAACAGCGCGCCGGCACCGATGCCGACGAGCACCGGCGGGATGAGGCGCCCGATCAGTCGCCAGTCCACGTCGTGCCGATACGTCCACGTCGCGACCAGGTCGCCTACAAGGAGCATCACGAGCACCACGGCTGTGGAGTCCTTGGTGGCCACCACCTGCGAGGTCAGGACCACAGCCACCAATCCCATGCCGCCGAGCGCTGTCTTGGAAAAGCCGATCAGCAGGGCGCACAGTGCCAGGACCAGCCAGCCCCACAGGGGCAGGCTGGTCCAGAGCGTCTCGATTTCGGTCACCTACAGATAGTGACGCTGGGCGGTCTTTTCGGCGACGTACTCGCCGTAGGCCTTCTGGGTGCTCTCGAGTTCGGAGGTCTGGGAGACAGGGACGTCCCACCAGGCGCTGCCGGGCGGGTTGGGCCCGTACAGGTTCGTCTCGATGTAGAGCACGGTGGTGCGGTCGTTCGCGACGGCCTTGGCGTAGTTCTCGCGGAATTCCGCCATGCCGTTGCACTTGAGCACGTCGGCGCCCCAGCTGGCTGCGTTGGCTGCGAGGTCGAACGGCACGTCGGCGCCGTCGAGCCGTCCGGAGGTCGAGCGGGTCTTGTACCTGGTGCCGAAACGCTGCGAGCCGCGGGACTCGCTCAAGGCACCGATCGAGGCGAAACCGTGATTCTGCAGCAGGACGAGGATCACCTTGATGCCCTCCTGGGCCATGGTGGCGATCTCCATCGGCAGCATCTGGTAGGTGCCGTCGCCCACGATCGCCACCACTTCGTGCTCGTCGCCCACAGCGAGCTTCACGCCCATCGCTGCCGGGATCTCGTAGCCCATGCAGGAGAAGGCGTACTCCAGGTGGTACTGCTCGGGGGTGCGGGCACGCCACAACGCCTGCAGGTCGCCGGGCATCGAGCCGGCTGCGTTGATGACAACGTCGTAGTCGCCCATCAGTTCGTTCAGGGCGCCGAAGACCTCGGTCTGGGCCGGCAGCGGCTGGTCGTGCGGCCCGTAGCAGGTGTCGACCACCTTCTGCCATTCGGCGTCCAGCTCCCCTGCCAGGGCCTGGTAGGCGTCGTCGGTGCTCCAGCCGGCGAGCTCGCCCGCGAGGGCGTCCAGCGCCTCCCTTGCGTCTGAGACGAGCATCTCCGCGGAGTGCTTGGCGGCGTCGAAGCCGAGCACGTTGATGTTGAGGAACTTCACATCGGGGTTGGCGAAGATCGTGTGGCTGGCGGTGGTGAAGTCGGAGTAGCGGGTGCCGATGCCGATGACCAGGTCGGCCTCGCGGGCGAGGGCGTTGGCCGCGCTGTTGCCGGTGGAACCCACGCCGCCGACAGCCATCCGGTGGTCGAAGTTGATCGCACCCTTGCCGGCCTGGGTGTCTGCGACCGGGATCCCGGTGGCCTGGGCGAAGGCCCGCAGTTCCTCGGACGCCTGGGCGTAGATCACGCCGCCGCCAGCCACCACCAACGGCCGCGTGGACGCCTTGATCGCCGCCACCGCACGGGCCAGCGCAGCCGGTTCCGGCACCGGACGGGCAACGTGCCAGACGCGCCTGGTGAAGAAGCCGATCGGGAAGTCGAACGCCTCGGCCTGCACATCCTGCGGCAGGCAGACGGTGGCAGCACCGGTCTCAGCCGGGTCGGTGAGTACCCGCATGGCGCACAGCAGGGACGGGATCAGTTGCTCGGGCCGGTTGATCCGGTCCCAGTAGCGCGAGACCGGCTTGAAGGCGTCGTTCACGGAGACGTCCAGCGAGCGCGGGTCCTCCAGCTGCTGCAGGACGGGGTCGGGGTAGCGAGTGGCGAAGATGTCGGAGGGCAGCAGCAACACCGGGAGCCGGTTGGTGGTGGCCAGCGCGGCACCGGTCACCATGTTCAGGGCACCGGGGCCGATCGATGAGGTCACAGCCCAGGTCTGCAGCCGGTTCTTCGTCTTGGCGTAGGCAGCGGCAGCATGCACGGCGCCCTGCTCGTTGCGGACGAGCACATAGGGCAGCTCGGGGGCGTCGGCGACGCCGTCAAGGGTCTGCACCTCGGCCTGCAGCAGTGCCTGGCCGATACCGGCAACGTTGCCGTGGCCGAAGATGCCGAAGCAGCCGGCGAAGAGCTTTCGCTCGGCCCCGTCCCGTTCGCTGTACTGGTTGGCAAGGAACTTCACCACCGCCTGGGCGACGGTGAGCCGAACGGTCTGGGTCATCATTGGCTCCGGGTTCAATTCAGGTCTTGGTTTCGCCGGGTGCTGTCAGGCAGGGATCAGGATGTCACGGACGATCTGGTCGAGTTCCTCATCGGCACCGAGGAACTGACGCAGCGTCTTGCGGGTGGCGCCGAAGCTGGCGAACTCGGCCGGCGTCATGCCGTCCACGTCGTAGGCCTTGCGGAACTCCGGCATGGTGCAGAGCGCTTCGAGGATCCTGGGGTCGACCGGGATGTCGATGCGCGCCTCAGGGTCGATGCCACTGGCCTGGAACCGCTTCTGCCACGCGAACGGCGGAGAAAGCACCAGGTCCCCGCCCACGAGCTCGGTCCACTGCAGGGCGTTGCGGTAAGCGGCGACGAGCACGCGGGAACGCAGGCCGCGGGCCCTGAACTCCTCGTAGGACTTCTTGACCGCTGCCACGCCGGCCCACTCCAAATAGCCAGGGTCGAAGACCAGGCCGTCCTTGGCGTAGGCCGCCTTCAGCCAGTCGTCGAGGCGGCCGACCATGAGAGTGACCACCGGACCCATGGTGGAGACATCCTTACCCTCGGCCTCGCGGCGCTTCAGGCCACGCTCGATGGCCTCACCGCTTGCGACAGCCTGGGCGACGGTGAAGGACACGGTCACGTTGATGTTCACGCCGCGGTACGTGGCGTCCTCGATGGCAGCGATGCCGATCTCTGTGGCCGGGATCTTCACGATGATGTTCTTCGCGAGCTTCGAGAAGTACTCGGCCTGGTCAGCGAGCTTCTTCGCGCTGCGGGCGAGACGGGGGTCGGTCTGCATCGAGAGCCGCCCGTTGTAGCCGTTGTACTTCCCGAACGCCGGCTCGAGGAGCTTCGCGGCCTCCAGGGAAACCTCCTCGACGACCTTCCAGCCGATCTCGGATTCGGTCGCCTCCGGCATGTCCTTCGCTAGCGCGGCGATCCGGGCCGACCAACGCGGCAGGTCCGACCGGATCGCCGCGAGTGCGATCACCGGATTGCAGGTCGCCCCCACGGCGCCCCAGGAAATGGCGGCTTCCAGTTCGCTATGCGTGGCCGAGTCATTCCAGAGCACGGTCGGGCCGCGCTGAGTCATCAGGCCCAGTGGGGTGTTGCTCTCAGTCATGGAGACCTCTTCGTCGAGGCACTTGGTGCCGCTGTCCAGTCGGTATCCCTATTCAAGTCTTGCGAGAACCAGAAGTCAACACAATGTCCTTACATTATGCCCGCAGCTTTGCTCACTCCCCGGAGGCGATGCGACGCGCCTGGGCGGCTCTCGCGGAGCGGTCGATCGTGACCACGACGACCTCGAGGCCGGTGATCGGTTCGGCGAGCGCGGTGGCCGCCTCCGCGAAGGTGGCCACGCGCCGTGCCGGTACGCCATACCCGGTGGCGACAGCCACCGGGTCGAGGCCGGTCGGGGTGGCGAACACCCGCTCGAACGCCTCCGCGAACCGCGGTTGCGCGTACTCCAGTGTCGCGAAGATGCTGCCGCCGGCGTCGTCGGCCACCACAACGCGCAAGGCGGGACGAGGCTCGCCAGGCCCGATGGCGAGGGCGCCGGCGTCATGGAAGAAGGCGAGGTCGCCGCACAGCAGCGTGGTGGGCGCACCCGTGGCCAGCGCCACACCGATGGCTGTGGAGATGGTGCCGTCGATGCCGGACAGCCCGCGGTTGCCGAACACCGGCACCGCCTCTGCGGCCACGGGTGCGAGGTCAGCGTCACGGATGGGGTTGGAGTTGCCGAGGCAGAGCACCTGTCCCTTCCCGATTGCCTTCACAACGAGCCGGGCGAGCCCGGGACCGGTGGGCTCCACAGCGGCGTCCAGCACGGTGGTCACGTCGGCGAACCGGTCACGGTCGGCTCGCTGCCAGGCGTCGAGCCAGTCCGCAGGCGCGGGTTCGACGCTGACGGCGCCGGCAACCAGGCAGGCGCGCCAACCCGGATCGACATAGGCGGGAGTATCGGCGACAACGACCACCTCGACGCCGGGCCGCGACAGCAGCGCGGTGCCCGGACGGGAGAGGTTCGGCCGGCCGAAGACGATCACCCGCTCGACGCCTGCTCCCAGCTCACCGGCAAGCAGTAACCGTCCGGTGGCCAGCGCGTTCGGGCCAAAGCGGGCGTTGCTGGTCGGTTCAGCTACCAGGGGCAGCCCGGCGGCTTCAGCCAGCCGAGCCGCCGCGTGGCCGGTCGGCGCGCTCGCGTCCCCGCAGATCACAATGGTGGGCGGCGTGCCGGGCAGCGTGAGTGCTTCGGGTGCCCCGAAGCTGCCGGTGCGCACGCCAGGTTGGGGTGCCGGCGCGGCGATTGGGCCCTGCCCCGCCACCAGCGGCTCGGACAGCTCGACGTTCAACTGGGCTGGTCCCGGGTGCCGGGACAGGACCCCTTCAGCGGCCAGCACGGCCCGGGCTGCCTGCGCGGGCCAGGAGGCGGCAGGGGCTGCTGAACTCAGCCGGGCGAGGTGCCGGAGGAAGCCGGCCAGCACGGCGGTCTGGTCGGTGGTCTGGTTGGCGCCGGCGCCGACAAGCGCCGCCGGACGGTCGGCGGAAACCACGAGCAGCGGAACGCCGGAGTGGTGGGCCTCCATGACTGCGGGAAGCAGGTTGCCGACGGCGGTGCCGGACGTGGTCAAAACCGGGACGCACCGTCCAGACGCCTTCGCGAGGCCGAGGGCGAGGAAGCCGGCGACGCGCTCGTCCACCCGCACGTGCAGCCGCAGCAGCCCATCCCGGGCGGCGGCATCGGCGACGAGGGCGAGCGGGGCGCTGCGGGAGCCAGGAGCGAGCACCAGGTCCGTGACACCCTGGGCCAGCAACTGGCCGATCACCGCCTGGGCGCACGCCAAGGCTGCAGTCACTCCGTCTCCTCCGCTCCCGGCGGGCTCAGTCTCGTCCGCTCGATGCACAGCCTGCCATGACCGGCGCCAGCCTGGCCCGCCAGGCAGCAGTAACCTCCGCTGGCGCCCGCCAGTCGCCTGCCTCGTCGACGACGACCGGTCGCACAGCGATCTCGCCGTCGACAGCGACAAGGGACGAAGCTGTGACGTCGCCGGTGAACATGGTGGCGGTATTCAGGCCGCAGGCGTACGGGAGTTCCGGCAGTGCCGCAGCGAGGGCAACCCCTGCAGCGAGGCCCACCGAGCTCTCCAGCGCGGAGGAGACGACGACGGGCAGCCCCAGCCGCTCGGCGAGTTCGAGGCAGCGGCGGACGCCGCCCAGTGGCTGCACCTTCAGCACGGCGATGTCGGCGGCATGCTCGGCCACCACCCGCTCGGGATCGCCTGAGCGGCGGATGCTCTCGTCAGCCGCGATCAGGACATCGATCCCAGCGCTGGCCAGCCGACGCCGCAGTTTCGCCAGCTCGCTCACTCCCGCGCACGGCTGCTCTGCGTACTCCAGCCCGAAGCGGGAGAGCCGCGCCAGGTGTGTCAGAGCGGTGTCCACGTCCCAGGCGCCGTTGGCGTCGACCCGGATGCGCCCGTCCGGGCCGAGAGCGTCGCGCACGGCCTCCACCCGCGCCAGGTCGTCGGCGAAGCCCTGGCCCGGCTCGGCCACCTTCACCTTGGCCGTGCGGCAGCCGGACGCCACAACGATGCGGTGGGCAACCTCCGGCCCGACAGCCGGCACGGTGACGTTCACGGGTACCCGGTCCCGCACCGGCGCGGGAAATCCGGTCTCGGCCGCTTCGAGGGTCGCCCGCCACCAGAAGTCGATCTCGGGACGGGTGTATTCGGCGAACGGGCTCCATTCGGCCCAGCCGACCGCGCCCCGCACGAGCAGCCCCTGGCGCACGGTGATGCCCCGGAACCGGTTGCGCAGGGGCAGGGAATAGGAGACGGATTCCATCGAAATCCTCAGCGGGCGATCAGCAGTCCGACGAACAGGCCGGTGGCGCAGGCCAGTTCGGCCAGCCCGGTCTGCTTCAGGACGGGGATCAGGGCGCGACCGGTGACGCCGCGCACCACTTCGCGGATCGGGCCGATGAGGGCGAGGATCATGAACCAGCCGAGCAGCGCCCACCAGGAGCTGGAGGCCGCCACCCCGAACACCCCGACGGCTGCCACCAGCAGCAGGCCGAGGAAGAAGCGCCGGGTGCCGGCGTCGCCGAGCCGGGTGGCCATGGTGCGCTTGCCGGCGGCGCGGTCGCCCTCGAGGTCGCGCAGGTTGTTCGCGACGAGGATCGCGCAGGCGAGGGCGCCGATGGCGATGGCCGTCCACCAGGTGGCTTGTGTCACCACACCCAGCTGGATGTAGACCGTGCCGGTGACGGCGACGATTCCGAAGAAGAGGAAGACGAACAACTCGCCCAGCCCAAGATAGCCGTACGGCCGGCTGCCGCCGGTGTAGTACCAGGCCGCTGCGATCGCCGCCGCGCCTACGGCCAGCAGCCACCAGTGGCTGGTGAGCACGACGACGGCGAGGCCGGCGAGGGCAGCCGCCCCGAGGCAGGCGAACGCTGCGGCACGGACGTGGGCCGGTTTGGCCACCCCGGAGCCAACAAGGCGCAGCGGGCCGACGCGGGCGGCGTCGGTGCCGCGGATCCCGTCGGAGTAATCGTTGGCGTAGTTCACGCCCACCTGCAGCGCGAGGGCGACGACGAGGGCCAGCCCCGCCAGCAGCGGTGCGAAACCGTTCTCGAACCAGGCAACGGCACTGCCGGCGAGCACCGGCGCCAGCGCTGCAGGAAGGGTGCGGGGACGGGCGCCCTCGACCCACTCACCCAGCGTCGCCATGGTCGCCCTTCCCTGCCCAGGACCGCAGCAGCGCCGTCCGGTCGATCTTGCCTATGGATGTGTACGCCAGCTCGCCCACCCGCCGCAATTCCTTCGGGGTGGCGGCCCGCCCGATCACGGGTTCCAGCCGGCTGCGCACCTCGGCCAACGTGAGCGATCCCGTGGTCATGGCGACGACCCGCGTCCCCCAGCGCTCGTCGGGGACGGCCAGCAGCACGACGGCCGGTTCTCCGAACTCGGCGTCGGCCGCGCGCTGGGCTGCGGCGAGGTCCACGTTCTCGCCGCCGGAGATGACAACGTCGTCGACGCGTCCCAGCACCTGCAGGCGCCCGTCGGACCAGCGGCCCCGGTCCTGGGTGTGCACCAGGTCGCCGTCGAGCACAGCAGCGGTCAGGTCGGGGCGCAGCCGGTAGCCGGCGAAGGCCATCGGCCCGCCGAGGCTGATCCGGCCCTCGTCCAGCTCGACGCGGACGCCATCCAGCGGCACCCCGTCGTACACGCAGCCGCCGCACGTCTCGCTCATGCCGTAGGTGGCGACGAGCCTCACCCCCAGCGCCGTAGCGCGCTCACGCAGCCCTGCCGGGAGGCCGCCGCCGCCGATCAGGACGGCGGCGTAATCCCGCAGCATCGCCGTGGTCTCCGGCGTGCCCAGCGCCCGGTCGAGTTGCGCAGCGACGAGGGAAACGAAGGTCCGTCCGGACGCCGGCGGCAGGTCGCCCAGGTCGCCGCGGGCGAAACGGATGTCGGTGCCGGCGACGACGGCCCTCGCGATGGTCATCAGGCCGGCGACATGCTGGGTGGGGAGGGCGCAGACCCAGTCCCCGGGTCCGCCGAGCCGCTCGTGGGTGGCCGCGACGGCGAATCTCAGCGCCGCGCGGGTGAGCACGACAGCTTTCGGCTCACCGGTCGAGCCGGAGGTGGTGACCACGGCTGCCGCATCGGCCTCCGTGAGGGGTTCATCGGCTCGGAGGGCTGCCAGCAGACGGGCCTCCGGCACGGGTGCAACCGGAATTCCACCGTCGAGCGCCGCGGCCAGTGCGGATGCCAGCTCCCCACCGCCCACCAGCCGCAATCGCATTCCCCCACCCTAACCAGCCGTCACACCCATGAGCCCATGCCCGCGCCCGCATGGCTATCCCCGGCGGCCAATAGCGACGGCTGCCAATGCATCGGCGGGCATTGCCTTGGTCGAACAATGCGCTCTCTCAGGAACCCGTGACCCACATCGGGGTCCCTCGGACTGCCACGGTGGCGGCGCCGGGGTTCAGTGCCACCGCGCCGCGGTCGTCGCGACTCCGGGTACGGCGGCGGCCTTCGCCGTCGGACGTGCCCCGGCGCCCGCGCCATAAGCGGCCAATTCCCCGAACGGGTGACAGGAATGGTGCGACGAATACAGGGGTGTCCTCCAAACGGGGGACCCGACGCGCTAATAACAGCGCAAAGACGTCCTCTTACGGGTGACAAATCCCGGGCATTTTCGCCGGGATCCGAAGAATCTGGTGAATCCTTTTGACAATAGGCCCACGAATACGGAATAATTTCAACTCGGAGGGCACCTGGGGGGAACCGGGTTAATGCCCCAACCGTGGAAGCCGGAAGGACCTACCCCATGAAGCGCCTGCTCGCGAAGACCATCGGTACCGTCGTGTCCATCAGGGAGCGCGGTGCAACCGCCGTGGAATACGGCATCATGGTCGCCCTCATCGCCGCCGTGATTATCACCATTGTCGCTACTCTCGGCACGCAACTCAAGGGCACTTTCACCACGGTCTCCGGCAAGCTCTGAGCGGATTTCCAACGTCGAAGACTGGTCCTGACCCGCACGCTCGACTTCTGCGCCCACTCGATTTGGGCGCACAACAGTCGACGGCCGTCTTCCCTGGTCGGCGTTCCAGTCCTGCCGACCTTCTCCCACCTCCCGAAGGTTCCGGCAGCCCACGTGGCATCCCTCCGGTGCGTCCGGCACACGCCCTGCGCACCAGCCAGCAGCGACACGCAGAAACTCCCCTCGATTCTGAGTTTTCCCTGAGAGCTTTCTTATGTATGCTGCACGAGTGCTGACTCGCCGGACGCTGCGGACGGGGCTTGCCGTGTTCGGCTCCCTCCTCGCCCTCAGCCCGGTCATCCCTGCCGGCGACATGGCCGCTGCTGCGCCCCTGCCCGGCATCTCCGTCAGCGGGGGCACCGATGACCTGGCCGCCTACCGGCAGGCGCTGTTGAGCAAGCAGACCGTTGCCATCGAGGTCACCAACGCCACCATCAAGGCCCTCCACGAGCTGCGCGTCCAGCAGCTGGGATACGAGCCGGCCACGATCGACCCGCGCGAGATCGCCCGCCAGATCATGGTGAACAAGTACAGCTGGGGCGACGCGGAGTTCACCTGCTACAACAGCATCATCATGCGGGAGAGCAAATGGATCGTCAGCGCTGACAACCCGCACTCCTCCGCCTACGGCATCCCGCAAGCCCTGCCCGGTAGCAAGATGGCGACCTTCGGCGCCGACTGGCGCACCAACCCCGCCACCCAGATCCGCTGGGGCCTCGACTACGTGCACGTCCGCTACGGCACGCCGTGCCAGGCATGGTCGTTCAAGCGCGGGCACGGCTGGTACTGAGCCGACCGACGCGCTGCTCGTGCGGATCAGCGGCACTGCCTCACTGGCGCGGCTCGACCGGGGGAACGATGCCATCCTCGATGGCGCGCCGGAACAGGTCCAGCTTGCTGGCTGCCGGACGGTTCACGTTGGTGTACTTCACCCGGATGCGCTTGAGGTACTCCTTCACGCTGTTCTCGGTGATCGTCAGCCGTCCAGCCACCTCAGGAACCTCGAAGCCGGCGGCATACAGCGCCAGCACCTCGCGCTCGCGCGGGCCGAGGTTGGCAGCGACGTAGGAGGAGTCCCCCTCGATGGCGGCAAGGATCTCCTGGCTGATCACGACCTGGCCCTCGGCAACCGCTTCGATCGAGGAGATCGTTACGGCGATGGGCTCGGCCTTGCGACAAACACCGGCGGCGCCGCCGGCCAGCGCACGACGCAGCAGCCGGACGTTGTCTGCGATGGAGTAAACGAGCACCTTGTAGCCGGCATCGATCAGGCTCTCCGCGTTGTCGAGCGGGTCGGAGCCGTCGTCGAGCTGAAGGTCGAGCAGCACGACATCGGCCTGCACGCCACGCTCGAGGAATTCTGGCACCGTGCCGGCGCCGTCGACCAGAGTGACCTGGTGGCCGGGGTGGTTCTGGAGGGCGGCTGACATGCCGAGGCGAATGGCCTCGTGGTCATCGATTACAGCGGTGGTGATCATGGTGGTGCAACCTTATCGCGTGCTGACCCGTCCGCTGGCGTCGAGCCCCACCAATTCACTGCTGCCGTCATCGCGGACGGCCAGCACGGTGACCACGTCCTCGTAGCCTTCGGGGGCGGCCCGTGCCACCACCCGCTTGGTGCTGGAGTCGGTGAGCAGACGCCCGAGGTATCGGGTGAGGGCTGTGCGGACGTCTTCGGGGAGCCGGGTGCCACGGCTGTCGACCAGGCGCACATCGACGCCGCGACTACGGGCGACGTCGATCGCGTCCGAGGTGAGCTCCGTGACAAGGTTTCCGGCGCGCATTGCGTCGCGCAGCCTGCTCTCCTGAGCGAGGCAGGCGGCCCGCTCGTCCTCGGTGAGCTCGTGGTCGGGATCGGCGATCCGCTGCAGCAGCGGGCCTACCTGGGCCCGCAACTGGGTCAGCCAGACATCGCGCAGCACGAGCTTGGAGAAGCTCTCCGCGATGGCCTTGTTGGCTGCTGCCGACGACCGGCGGGACGCGCTTAGCCGGTCACCCATGTCGATCAGCCAGCTCTGCAGCAACTGCGCGACCAGCATCCAGGAGAACGGCCCGAAACCGGCCCGCAGCGTGTCTCCGACCCCCATGTCGTGGGAGACCGCCCAGATGGCGGAGATCACGGCAAACAGCCCGACACCGGTCCAGGAGACGTGCTCCCGGCCACGGACCAGGACGGCCACCAGCAGGACCATGACGACGTTGCTGTGCCAGGTGGCGTAGCCCGGCCAGTGCCCGGTAGGCAGGACTGCCTGGACGATCATGGTGACGGCCAGCAGCAGCACGATCACTGCAACGGCTGAGCGGAAGTCCATCTGGTTCTTGTCGGAGTGCCGCAGCGTCAGCCAGGTGGCGACGGCGGCCAGCCCCTGGGCGAGGAAGACGGGCCAGATGCTGGTGACCTGGTCGAGGCTCGTCCAGCCCAGCAGGAATTGCAGGCCAACCAGCACCCAAACCAGGCGCGCCAGCAGCGGGCGGGACAGGTCGGGGATGTCCAGCATCATGCGGCCGGAGCGGCGCCGGCGCGGCTGCTGCTCGCTCTCTGCGACGGGTTGTTCGCCCGGCACCCAGCTCAGGTTCACCACGGTCCCCCGGCCCGGGGACGACAGGATCTCGGCCTTGCCGCCGATCGCCCACATCCGGTACACCACCGAGACCTGGAGCCCTAGGCGCCGTTTCGGCACCTGCTCGGGCACGAAGCCAACGCCGTCGTCGGCGACGGAGATCGCCACTCCCCCGGGCTCGGGGCTGGTCAGCGTGATCTCCACGTTCTCCGCGCCGGAATGCTTGGCGACGTTGAGCGCGACCTCGCGCACGACCATGCCCAGGGTGCTGGCCACCGGTTGGGGCACGGCGAGGTTGTGCAGCTGCGAGGTGAACTTCGCCTGCGGAACCAGCGCGCTCACCACGTCGGTGACCAGCCAGGTGAGCTGGTCTCCGGTCACCGGCAGCCGTGCCTCGGTCGGCTGCTCGGCTTCGGCGAGCCGTTCCACGGCCTTCTGGGCCTGCTGGGCGACATGGGGATCGTTGTTCTGGTGCGCGGCGGAGACCAGGGTGGTCATCACCTCGTCGTGGACGATGCCGTCGAGCCGGTGCCGCTCGTCGAGCAGCGCCTCCTCGATGGCGGCGTCGGTGGCTTCCTTCCGCGACGCGGCCTCGGCGTCGTCGAGCTGTTTGAAGGCGTTGCTCACCACACCGAGGGCGACGATCACCACGGAGGCGTTCATCACCAGCACGATCATGTCCTGGAATGCACCCAGCAGGGATGCATTCTGTCCCGAAGGCGTCATCCGGACGGCGGCGAACAGCAGCCCGGAGGCAAGGGCGTAGGCGAATCCCCAGCCAGTGCCGGTGGTGACGGCCAGGCAGATGGACGCGACGCCGAGGCACATCCACAGCCACGGGCTGCCGGTGGCGACGGTGTCAGCGGGCCAGGCCGAAGACCAGGTGATCAGGCCGAAGGTGACCACGGTCACATAGGAGAGGGCGAACGAACGCAGCTGCCAGCCGACGAAGCTGGCGATCATCATCCCGATGCTGGCGAGCACGATCCCGCCGCCGACAATGAGCATCCACCACGGCGCAAGGTAGGCGATCTGGTCAGTGGCGGCGAGCGCCGCGGGAATCAGCGTGCCGAGGCAGAAGAGGGCCACGCCCCGGTCGACCCATGCCGACAGCTGCGAGGTCTTCGGTTTCGCGTTCACGCCGGTGCACTCCAGTCCACAAGGCCGTCCACGTCGTACTCGCCGGCGGGCCACACGGCCCGGATGATGCCTGCTGCGGCCAGCGCCTTGCGGCAGCCGGGACACGGCGGGTCGGTGATGTAGGCGGTGGTGCCCTTGGTGTCCCTCGTCGCGAACAGCAGGGCGTTAACCTCCGCATGGATGGCGATGCAGAAGCCGGGCGTGCCGGGACGGTCGTAGTCGCCGAGGCCAGGGACGGCGTCGTAGTCGAGTTGCCCGCGCGGGCAGGCGCCCTCGAGGCAGTCGGGGCGGCCGGAGGCTGCGCCGTTGTAGCCGGTGGCGATGATCCGCTTGTCCAGCACGAGCACCGCGCCCACCCTTCGGCGGGTGCACTTGGCGCGTCGGGCTACGGCACCGGCGATGGTGAGGAAATAGTCATCCCATCCCGGCACCACATGCTGGCTCATCGGCACCTCCACACTCCGTGAGCATTGTCACAGGTTTGTGCTGAGGTTATCTCCTGTCACTCCTGTTTAGCCGAGATAGGCGTTCGAGAACGCCGGTGTCGGATCCACCTTGGCCGCCGTGAGGCCCTTCGCAGCCATGAAATCGGCCATCGAGGTCCACTGGGCGCCGTCAAGACGGCCGTTCACGGTGCCGTCGGAGCCGGTCCACAGCGGCAGTGTCGCAGTCAGCGTCGCCTTGGCGGCGGCCTGAGCGGCGGCGACGGAGAGCCCGGGCACGTAGCTCGCAGACACCGTCAGCGCGCGGTCGGGGTCGGCGACGACCGAGGTGATGCCGGCCAGCATGCCGGCAGCGACAGCCTTGACCGTCGCCGGGTTGTCCCGCGCGTAGGCGGCCGTCGTGATCAGGCAGATGCCGACCAGCGGGACATCGCCGCCAGCGATCGGCAGGCTGCGGGTCGCGAACCCGGCCTGGGCGAACTGGACAGCATCGTTGTTGCTGAAGCCAACGATCGCGTCCACCTTCTTCGTTGTCAGCGCTGCCTGCTGGGTGTAGCCGATCTCCTGGATGGTGACGTCGGCCTCGGCGAGCCCTGCGGTCTGCAGGGCCACCTGCAGCCCGAACCAGCTCTCGCCGTACTTGCCGGGCACCCCGATCGTGTGCCCCTTGAGCCCGGCCAGCGTCGTGATGCCGGAATCGGCGGGCACGATGATGACCACCGGGTAGCTGCGGTAGTAGGCCGATACAGCCACCAGCTGCAGGTCGGACGAGCGGGCCTGCAGCAGTTCGTCGCCGCCGGCGATCACGAATTGCTCCTCCCCCGCAGCCAGGGCGGTGAACAGCCCTTCGGATGCCCCGTGGTGCCGCAACGTCGGCGTGACGCCGGCAGCGGTGAACATCCCATCGGTCTCCGCGACATAGAACGGGCTGAACTGGACGTTGGGGATGTAGGTCAGGCCGATCGTCGGCGTCGCGAGGCCTGCCGTGGGCGACGTGTTGGCGGACGGTGTCGTCGCCGTGGACGTGGCGCAGCCCGTGGCGGCCAGCGCGAGGACCGTTGTGGCCCCGGCGAGGAAGGTGCGTCGGTTGATCACGGATTCAATCCTTCAGTTGAGAGACTCGATGATCCGGGAGCGGCGCTCCCAGAGCTGGATGAGGGCGTAGGCGCCGGAGGCGACGACGCAGAGCACGATGATCGTTGCGAACATGCCGGCGGTGTCGACCGCGGCCCTCTGGACGGTGAGGACTGTGCCGAGGCCCGAGCCGCCCATCACCATCTCGCCGACGATCGCGCCGGTGATCGCCAGCGTGACGCCGTTGCGGACGCCCGCGAGGATCGTTGGTAGCGCCATCGGCATTTCCACCTGGGTGAGCAACGCCCACGAGTTGGCGCCGTCGATGCGTCCGGCGTCGACGACGGCGGCGTCCACATGCTTCAGGCCGACCACTGCGGAGACCAGGATCGGGAAGAACACGATCAGCGCGCAGAGCACCATCACCGGCACCAGCCCGTAGTCGAGCCAGAGCACCAGCAGCGGCGCGATAGCGATCGCGGGAATGGCCTGGGTGGCCCCGAGGAAGGGGTGCACAGCTGCGGCTGCCCAGGGCGAGCGGTGGATCAGCACGGCCAGCGGCAAGGCGACGAGGGTGCCCAGCACGGCACCGCCGAACGCTTCGGCGAGGGTGAAACCCACGTAGGCCCAGTAGGCGGGATCGGTGAGGTCGATCGCAAGGCGCAAAGCCACAGCACCAGGGGTCGGCAGCAGCGCCGATCCCTGCCCCGCCGTCAACAGCCAGCCGGTGAGCAGCACGACTCCCAGCAGCACCGGGGCGAGCACCTCGCGTTTCATCACACCTCCGCCTCAGGCACCGGGGCGGCATGGGATGCGCGAACGGGTGTCCCGGCGCCCGGCCCGTCAGGGCGTGCGCCAAAACACCGCGTGCTGCCTCCCATCCGGACTTTCACCGTCGGTCCCGGAATTCCACCAGGTCAACCGTCCTGTTTTCACAGGGCGGGTCGCGGACTGTCACCGCCGGTTCGGACTTACACCGACCCCGGAGCACGTTCGGGGGAAGTCTATTACCGGTTGCCCATGATCCCGCCATCGAGCAGCTGTCGATGGACTCCCACCGGGTGTAGCAGACTTGGGTCGTCCGGCCAATGAGGGCCGGTACGAGCAGAGAGGACCGCCATGCGGGTCGCTGTCCCTTCCGAGGTCAAGAACCACGAGTACCGGGTGGCGATCACCCCAGTGGGAGTTGCCGAACTGGTGGCGCACGGCCACGAGATCCACGTGCAGGCCGGTGCCGGCGCCGGCTCGGGAATCAGCGACGAGGAGTACATGACGCAGGGTGCGCGAATCGTGCCGACCGCTGACGAGACCTGGGCGATCGGCGAGATGGTGCTGAAGGTCAAGGAGCCGGTGGCCAGCGAGTTCGGCTACCTGCGCGACGACCTGGTGCTGTTCACCTACCTGCACCTTGCCGCAGACCCGGCCGGCACGGAGGCCCTGTTGAACGCCGGCACGACGGCGATCGCCTACGAGACCGTCCAGCTGCCCTCAGGCCTGCTGCCGCTGCTGTACCCGATGTCCGAGGTGGCCGGCTGCCTGGCCCCCCAGGTGGGCGCGCACGCGATGATGAAGGCCCAGGGCGGACGCGGTGTCCTGATGGGCTGCGTCGGCGGCGTGGCCAACGCCAAGGTGGTCGTGCTCGGTGGTGGCACCGCCGGCCAGAACGCCGCCAACGTCGCGCTCGGCATGGGGGCGGACGTGACCATCCTGGACACCGACCTGGACAAGCTGCGCTCCACCTTCTGGCGCTACGACAACCGGGTGCACCAGATCGTGTCGTCCCGGCTGAGCATCCGCGAGCAGGTGCTGGCCGCCGACATGGTGATCGGTACCGTGCTGATCCCGGGCGCGAGGGCCCCCAAGCTGGTGACCAACGAGCTGGTGTCGCAGATGAAGCCGGGCTCCGTGCTGGTTGACGTCGCCATCGACCAGGGCGGCTGCTTCGAGGACTCCCGTCCCACCACCCACGCCGACCCGACGTACATGGTTCACGACTGTGTCTTCTACTGTGTGGCGAACATGCCCGGCGCGGTGCCCAACACCTCCACCTGGGCGCTCACCAACGCCACCCTGGCCTACACCGTGCAGCTGGCGGACAAGGGCTGGAAGCAGGCCCTGAAGGAGAACCGTCCCCTTGCGCTCGGCCTGAACACCCACGCCGGCGAGATCACCTACCCGGCGGTTGCCGACGCGTTCGGGCTCTCCTGCACCAGGGTGGACGAGCTTCTCGATTGATCCCCTCCCCTCCCCCCGCGCAAAGTGGACACAAAGCCGGCGATGTCGCCGATCTAGGTCCACTCTGCGGGTTGGGACGGCGCGCGTGATTGGCTTGTGAGCATGCTGCTGCGCGATGTCCGGCTGGTGCCGGTGGACCGGCCGGCCCCAACCGGGCCGGTCGACGTTCGGCTGGACGGCACTCGGGTCACCGAGGTGGGCGAAAGCCTGCCCGGGCTGCCCGCCGAGAAAGCGCTCGACGCCGCAGGCCGCTGGCTTATCCCCGGACTGTGGGACGCCCACGTGCACCTGGGCCAGTGGGCGCGCCAAGGCACCCGGCTCGACCTTGCCGGAACCACGAGTCGCGCAGAGGCGCTGCACCGGGTTGCCGCGGCCGACAGCGGCACGGGCCTGCTCGTGGGCGGCGGCTTCCGTCCGGCCACCTGGAGCGAGCCGCCCACGCTGGCCTCCCTCGACGACGTCACCGGCGAGCGCCCCGTGGTGCTGGTCAGCGGCGACGCGCACGCAGGCTGGCTGAACTCCGCCGCGCTGAGGCGGTTCGGGGTTCCCCCGCGGACGGATCCGCTGACCGAGGCGGCGTGGTTCGCCGTGCTGCCCGCTGTCCTCGCTGCAGAGGACGCCCAGATCGGGCCGGGCGCCTACACCGCGGCGCTGCAGGCCGCCGCCCGGCTCGGCGTCGTGGGTGTCTGCGACTTCGAATTCGAACCGGGATTTGCGAGCTGGCCAGACCGTTACCGCGCCGCCGGCGTGCCGCTGCGCGTGCGCACCTCGACTTACCCGGTGGATCTCCCCGCTGCCACCGCCGCAGGCCTGCGGACGGGCTCGCTGCCAGACCCCGACCAACCGCTGCTGACCATGGGCTCACTGAAGATCATTTCCGACGGCTCCCTGAACACCCGGACGGCCCACTGCTACGAGTCCTATCCGGGCGGTGGCCACGGCGTGCAGAACGTGGCGCCGACCGAGCTGGCCGACCTGCTGGGTCTGGCGAGCCGCTCCGGGCTCGAGGTGGCGCTGCATGCGATCGGGGATGCAGCCGCCGCCCTCGCCGTGGACGCCTTCGCCGGCTCGGGCGCGACCGGAAGCGTCGAGCACGCCCAGCTGATGCGCGCGGAGGAGATCGACAAGATGGCGGCCCTGGGCCTCGTGGCGAGCGTCCAGCCAGCCCACCTCCTCGACGACCGCGCTGTCACCGCAGCGATCTGGGGCGAGGAGCGGGCCGCGCGCAGCTTCCCGCTGCGGGGGCTGGTGGACGCAGGCGTCCGGCTGGCGCTGGGGTCTGACGCCCCGGTCGCCCGGCTGGACCCGTGGCTGGCGATGGCTGCAGCCGTCCACCGCGGCGAGCCCGGCGACCCGCCGTGGCATCCCGAGCACGCCCTCACTGCCGCCGAGGCGCTGGCTGCCAGCACCGGCGGCCTCGGGACGGTGCGGCCCGGCCAGATCGCCGACCTCGCCCTGCTCGACGCCGACCCGCTACGCCGCCTGAGCGGCATGGAGGTCGCCACCACGATCGTTGCCGGCCAAGTCGTCCACGACGCCCGCTGAGCGCCCCGTCAGGAGCAGGGGGTAGGGGTGGGCAGGCCGGCAGAAGCGGCCAGTCGCTGGGCGAGGCGCGACGAGGGGATGCCGAGGGTGACGAGCGGGCTGCTGTCGCGTCCACCACGACCAGGGATCTGGGCGCTCACCATGCCGCGCACCTGTCCGGCACTGTCGACGACAGGGCCACCGCTGGTTCCGGTGAGCACCTGGGCATCGATGGCCAGTACGTCGCGCAACGGGTGGCCTCCCAGCGTCGCCGCCTCGTCCAGGGCGCTCACCCGAGCGAGGGTCGTGCGCACGGCCTGCTCGGCAAGGGGGTAGCCGATGACGACAACCGGGTCTCCCACCGCGATCGCGGCCGGTTCCAGCGCGAGCGCCGGCGGCAGGTCGCCCAACACCCGCAGCACGGCGGTGTCGTCGTCGGCGTCAACGACGACGAGGTCTGCAGCCACGGGCGCCCGTCCCGGGAACCGGAGCTCCACCGTCCGCGCCCCGGTGACCACGTGGGCTGCGGTCAGCAGGAGGTGATCGCCGGCAACGAAGGCCGAACCGATCAGCTCCCCACCGGAGCAGGAGACTCCCCCCACCTTCGCGACCGACGGCGTCGTTGCAACGACGACCCGATCGAACGGTGCGCCGTCCACCGGACGGGCCGGCAGCAGCGGCGGGAACAGGGCGGAGCAGCCGCTCAGCGTCAGCGCGCACGCTGCCGCGGCAACGGCGTGGGCTGGTCGGCGCATCACGATCGGTTCGCGGCCAGCCCGTGGAAGAAGACGTCGAGGAGGACTGCGACGGTGTCCGGGCCGGCGCTCGGTCCGGTGCCCGGCGGGGCGAAGAAGGGATACAACATTCCGAGCAGCAGCCAGACCACCACCGCCGGGTCCTTCGCAGTGAGGTCGCCGCTCGTCGTACCCTCGCTGACTATCTGCTGCAGTGGTGCGATGAACCGGACGCGGTAGTCGGCCGCGAAGGCAGCCCGTTGCTCGGGCTGGAGCTGGCCGACCTCGTGCATGGCAAGACGCATGATCGCCCGCTGCTCGGGCGGCAGGGCGAACAGCTGCTCCACCAGCCACCGGAGCTGATGCTCGCCGGTGCCGTGGTCAGCGCTGGCCTCGACCACCTCGGAGATCTCCGAGAGGTAGCCGGTGATGATCGCGTTCAGCAGGTCGGGCTTGCCGTCGAAGTGGTAGTACAGGGCGGCCTTGGTGATGCCGCAGGCCTCCGCGATCTCCCGCATAGCCACGCCCTCGTACCCACGCTGGACGAACATCCCCGTCGCGGTGGCGATGATGCGCTCACGCATGCGAGACCTCGCCCGCCTGCGCCGGCAGCACCTCTGCGGCCCGTGACTTCAGCAGGGTCGCGGCGCCAAGCAGGACGATCCCGAGCACCCCGATCATGGTGAAGGCGGCGTTGTAGCCGGCGGACGCGGTGGTCCCGGAGGCGGCCACGGCGCCGACAACAGCGCTGCCGAGCAACTGGCCCATGCTGGTGAACGTTGCCACCAGGCCCTGGGCTGCCGACCGCTCCACAGCGGTGGTCTCGTTCAGGGTGACGTAGCGGATCGGTGCCCCCAGTAGCGCCGACAACCCCAGCCCGATCAGGGCGCCGGAGACGATGAACATGGCCAGCGAGCCGCTGGTGGCGCCCAGCACGAACATGCCGAGGGTCATCACGGCCACCCCTGCCAGGATCACGACCTTCGAGCCGAGTCGGTCGAGCAACCGTCCAGCCAGCGGCGACCCGACACTCATCGCGAGCACCACCGGCATCAGCAGATAGCTGGCGACCGACGGTGCGACGCCCAGCGCGGCCACGGCCAGGAGCGGCATGAATACGAGGCTGGCCTCCCCGAGCCCTGCGCCCGCCGTCAGCGCGTAGCCGACGGCGAGCTGGCGGCGACGGAACAGCCGTGTCGGGAACACCGGGTTGTCGGCGTTGCGCTCCACCAGCACCAGCACCACCCAGGCGACGACGGACGCGAGCAGCCACGGCCATACCCCGATACCGGCGAGGCTCGCCCAGAACCGGGTGGTGTCGATCGCGCCCAGCCCGTAGGCCAGGGTGCCGAGGGCTGCGGCGAGGGCGACCATGCCGGGCCAGTCGAACCCGGTGGCCCCGGCCACCGGAACGTGCGGCAGCAGACGCCACGCCATCACGACAACGGCGGCGGCAATCGGCAGGTTGATGCCGAAGAGCCATTGCCAGCCGAAGCCGAGCAGCAGCCCGCCGATGACCGGGCCGATGATGAACGCCAGCCCGAAGACGGCCCCGATCAGACCGAGGGCGCGACCGCGCTGCTCCCGCGGGAAAGTGTCACCGATCACGGCGCTCGCCACCGGGAAGATGCCGCCGGCGCCGAACCCCTGGATCGCCCGGCCGGCCAGCAGCAGGACGAACAGCCCCGAACCGTGGGACAGCGCGACCACCAACGAGCCGGCAGCAAACAGGGCAACGTCGAGCACGTAGATCGCGCGCCGGCCGAACAGGTCGCTGAGCTTCGCCATCAGCGGGGTGCCGATCAGGTTCGCAAGCACGTAGCTGCTGAAGATCCAGGACGCCGCCCGGGAGTCCAGCCCGAACTCGGCCTGGATGGCCGGCAGTGCCGGGCCGACGATGGCGATGTCGAGTGCGCCCATCAGCACGCCGACGAACAGCACAGCCAGCGTGCGATTGCGTTGCCTGTTGTCCGTGGGAACTCCTTACTTACCGGTCGGTAAGCATTCTAGTCGCGCGGAAGTGCGTATTTCCAGCGCAGCCGGGCCAAGGGCAGTCTCTCCCGGAGGACAGGAGTGGAGATGCGGATAGCGATTCTGGGCACGGGCATGGTGGGACGCGCCCTCGCAGCCGGCCTGCACGGCCTCGGCAACGAGGTCGTCATCGGCACGAGGGATCCGGCGACGACCCTGCTGCGGGAAGGCGCGGACGGGTTCGGCACCTGGGCGGCGGCTCATCCCGACGTCGGCGTGGCCACGTTCGCCGACGCAGCTGTCGGTGCCGACCTCGTCGTCAACGCGCTCAACGGCGAGGCGTCGGCCTCCGGCATCGGGGCGGCGGGCATCGCGCCGGGGACGGTGCTGCTGGATGTGTCCAACCCGCTGGATGCGGCCAGCGGATTCCCCCCGAACCTGTTCGTGACCAACACCGACTCCCTTGCCGAACAGCTACAGCGCTCCTTTCCCGAGCTCCGGGTGGTGAAGAGCCTGCACACCATGACCGCCCACCTGATGACAGGTCCCCAGCAGCTGGCCGGAGGGGCATTCAGCACGTTTGTCTGCGGCGACGACCCCACCGCCAAGCAACTCGTCACCGGCCTGCTCACCCAGCTGGGCCACCAGGATGTGATCGACCTGGGCGACCTCGCCGGCGCCCGCGGCACCGAGGCGACGGTGCTGATCTGGCTGCGGCTCTACCAGGTGCTGGGCACCGCTGACTTCGCGTTCAAGGTTGTCCGCTGATCACAGCATGACGCTGATCACAGAAGTGTGAAGGCGGTCGGGAGCCCGGTGCGCCCGGTCGTGGCCAGCAGCACGGTCGAGGCGTGACCGCCGGCGATCGCGAGGTCGGAAACCAGCCCCAGCGCCAGCGCGGCAGGGCCGGGCGGCGGTTCGGCGGGGATGCCGAGCGCGACAGCCAGGTCGGCGGTGTGCACGACAAGCTCGAACACCCGGGTGGGCAGGTAGTCGCTGATTCGCATGCCACCGGCAACCGTGGTGAGCAGCTCCGTCCCGCCGAGGCCGGCAACCAGCGGCAGCACCCGGGACGCGATCTGTGCCACCGCCGCCACCGGGTCCTCCCCGAGCGCCTGGCCGGCGTCGCGTCCTCGCTGGGCGACGGCGGGCCCGGCCGCAATCTGCCTCGTCGCGGCGTAGTAGTCGACAGTCGAGGCAACGTCGACGGCGCCGGCGGGCTGCCCGAGGTAGGTCTCGACGGTCAACAGCGAGCGGCTGGTGTGGCCGGCGAGGGCACGCACGTCCCACTCCCCCAGCCCCGGATCCGACCAACGGTCGCCGACCTGGGCGAGCACCTCCTGGTACCAGCGCGTCGCTTCAACGAACGCCTTCTTCGTCCGTTCCCAGTCGTTTGCCGCACCGTCACGATCCATGCCTGCTCCTCCGCCCGACCATGCGCAGGCTACTCCGGGGCCCGCGCAGAGGTCACTGGCGGCGGCGAAGGGCGACCAGCGAGATCCCGAACAGGAGGAGCAGTCCCGCAAACGCCAGCAGGCTGGCCGCATCCTCGACGCCGGTGTTGGCCAGGGTTCCGGTCGAGCCTCCTCCGGACCCGTCGCGTGAATCGTCGATGGCCACCGGATTGACTGGGTTGGAGGCCTCCGCCGTTGCAGAGACCTGCGTCGACCCGTCCGCGGCCGTCCAGGTGGCACGGGCGACGTTGTGCAGGGTGGTGGCCTTCGCGACGAGGCCCACGGTCACGGTGTAGCTGATCCGGACCGTCCCGCCGGCCTCGAGGTGGCCCGTCCAGGTCAGGGTTGTCCCGCTCAGTGCCGCCGTGGTCAGCTCGGCTGAGCCGTCGCGATGGGTGATGGTTGCCACCGGGTCGGCTTCCACGGTCGCCGCCCGCAGCACGCCAGTCAGGTCGTCGCGGATCGTCACCACGTCGAGGCCGCTGTCGCCCGTGTTGGTGCCAGTGAGTTCGTAGCCGAGTTCGTCGTCGGCCCAGACCAGGCCGCCCCTTGGCTGGCCACTGGTGAGGGCGAGCGTGAACGCGGGCACGGGGTCTTCCGGTGCGTCTGCTGTCGCTGCCGGTGCCGGGCTCGGCGGCTCTGCACTCGACGGCTCTGCACTCGACGGCTCTCCACTCGACGGCGCAGCACTCGACGGCGCAGCAGCGGACGATTCCGCACTCGTTGCCTGGTCACTGGGCTGGGCCGGCGGCGGCGCGCTCGCTGGGTCGCCGACTGCGGTGGGGGTCGGTGCCGGAGTCGCTTCCGCGACGGCGGACGCGGGCACGGCGAGGCCGACCAGACAGGCCAACAGAACAACGATGAATCCTCGGCAGAGGCTGCTCAGGACACGACAAATAACGGCCATAACCTGCTCGGCCGAACCTTCCCCTCGGGTTGCTGCAGCTGTGGCGGCAGCCGGAATGAGCACACACATCCGTGGCTTCTTGGTGCCGTCACGACCGGACCCGTCTACACGGGAACCCCGGAAGCTCCCTCGACGGGAACCCGAGCTTCGAATGCAAAGATGTTACCGCTATCCGCGGTCGCGCGCAGACCTCAGGGGAAAGGTCGGGATGACCGGTCGCTGCCGGCGTCCACCTTGGCTCAGTCGGCAAGGACGACCAGAAGGGTCCGCGGTCCGTGCACGCCTTCCACCCTTGTCAGCTCGATGTCGGAGGTGGCGGACGGCCCACTGATCCACGTGAGCGGATTGCCCTCGGCGACGACCGCTGCCAGCCGCCCGACGGCCTCGGGGACGTCGGAGACCACCTGGTCGGCACGGACAACGACGAGGTGGGTGTCCGGCACGAGCGTGAGGGCGCGGCGACCCTGGTCGGGGGCGTGGTCGAGCACGATCGTCCCGGTCTCCGCGATCGACACCGCCGAAGCGGTGACGACGGCGTCGATGGCGTTGAGTTCCCGGCGCGACAGCTGCGGCTCGTCCTCGTGAACGGCGATTCCTGCTGCAACGATCGCCGCGCGCCAGGTCGCGTCAAGCCCGGCGGGAAGGACGGCTGAGCCCACCCCCGCGGCGACCAGCAGGTCGGCAACAGCGTCCGGCACCTCCGTGGCAGGGACCCGCCGCACCAGAGCCTTGTAGTCGAGAGTCATCTCGACGAAACGCTCAAGGACGTCTGGCATGGCGGTCGCGCGCCCGTAGGTCCAACCGACGGCGACGTCGAGGGTGGGATCGGGCTGCACCACGTCGGCAAGCGCCGACCGGACGCGGTTGAGGATCTCGTCGCGGGCGTTCATGCCGTCTCTCCCCTCGTGCGCTGCCACCAGGCCCGGAACGACTCCGAGGGCGGCACTGGCAGATCCCTCGCGTCTGTCCACGGCGAGGCCGGCCAGGGCAGCGGCCCGAGGTGGCTGCGTCCGGGCAACAGGCGCCCGGCAAGGGCTGCAGCCCGCTGGGCGAGCTCGAAGTGGCTACGGTCGGCCAGCACCCAGCCGGCCGCGGCGATCGCCGTCTGTTCGACACCGGGGTGGTGGCGCTTCTTGTCGGCCACCTGGTGGCGCAGGTGCACCAGCATGTCGGGGATCGGGATCCGCACCGGGCACACCTCGAAGCAGGCTCCGCACAGGGTGGAGGCGAACGGCAGCGACTTGTCGATCTCCGAGCTCGTGCCGCGCAGTTGCGGGGTGAGCACGGCCCCGATCGGGCCGGGGTAGACCGAGCCGTAGGCGTGGCCGCCGACCCGTTCGTAGACCGGGCAGATGTTGAGGCAGGCCGAGCAGGGGATGCAGCGCAGGGCGGGGCGGCCCTCGGGGTCGGCCAGCACACGGGTGCGGCCGTTGTCGATGAGCACGACGTGCACGTCCTGCGGCCCGTCGCCCGGCGTGGCGCCGGTCCACATCGAGGTGTACGGGTTCATCCGCTCGCCGGTGGACGAGCGCGGCAGCAGCCGCATGAACACCTCGAGGTCGGCCAGCGTCGGCACCACCTTCTCGATGCCGACGACGGAGATCAGGGTCTCGGGCAGGGTCAGGCACATCCGGCCGTTGCCTTCGGACTCGACCACCACCAGCGTCCCGGTCTCCGCGACCGCGAAGTTGGCTCCCGAGACCGCCACCTTCGCGCGCAGGAACTTCTCCCGCAGGTGGGTGCGGGCTGCGGCGGCGAGGACGGTGGGGTCGTCGGTCAGGTTGTCGGGCGCCGGCGTGCCGTACAGCTTCATCTCGCGCAGGAAGATCTCCCGCACCTCGGAGCGGTTGCGGTGGATCGCCGGCACAAGGATGTGGCTGGGACGGTCGTGCCCGAGCTGGACGATCAGCTCGGCGAGGTCGGTCTCCCAGGCGGCGATGCCCGCCTCTTCGAGAGCCTCGTTGAGTTCGATCTCCTGGGTGGCCATCGACTTGACCTTGACCACCTCGTCGACGCCCTTGGCCTTCACGAGGCTGACGACGATGGCGTTGGCCTCCGCGGCGTCCCGCGCCCAGTGGACCTTTGCGCCTGCCCTTGTGAGCGACTCCTCGAGCTGGACGAGGTAGGCATCGAGGTGACGCAGGGTGCGGTTCTTGATGGCCTCGCCGGCCAGTCGCAGCTCCTCCCACTCGGGCACCTCCGCGACGCGGGCCACGCGCTTGGCCCGGATCGTGCCGGTGGCATTGCGCAGGTTCTTGCGCAGCTGGTTGTCACCCAATTGCACTTTGGCGTTCGTGGCGAACTTCGGCATGCCCAGGTAGGTGCCCTCGGGCGGGGCGGGCGTGCGGCGGACATGTTCGGTGGTCATCGCGCGCCCCCTTCGGTGTGGGCCAGCAACTCGGCGAGGTGGATGGTGCGCACGCCGGCCCGCTGGCGGTGCATCAGCCCGCCGATGTGCATCAGGCACGCGTTGTCGCCCGTGACCAGGTACTCGGCGCCGGTCTCCAGTACGTGGTGGGCCTTGTCCGCGCCCATCGCCACCGAGACGTCAGGGTTCTTCACAGAGAACGTTCCGCCGAACCCGCAGCACTGGTCGGCGTCCGGCAGTGGCACCAGGTCGATGCCCTTCACCTTCGACAGCAGCTGGTAGGGCCGGTCGCCGACCTTCGCCACCCGGACGGAGTGGCAGGTCGGGTGATAGGTGACCCGGTGCGGGAAGTAGGCGCCGACGTCGGTGACGCCGAGCACGTCGACGAGGAGTTCGGTGAAGTCGTAGGTGCGGGCCACCACCTTGTCGACCTCTGCGGCCAGGGCTTCGTCCCCGGCGTGGGCGGCCAGCATCGGGTGCTGGTGCCGGACGGCGCCGACGCACGAACCGGAAGGGCCGACGATGTAGTCATAGCCGGAGAACGCCTTCACGTAGTTGCGAACGTCGGGGACGGCGGCGTCGAAGTAGCCGGTATTGGTGAACATCTGGCCGCAGCAGGTCTGCTCCAGCGGGAACTCCACCCTGCAGCCGAGCCGTTCCAGCACCGTCACAACGGCTTTGGGAGTGCCGGGGAACATCACGTCGTTGATGCAGGTCGCGAAAAGGGCGACGGTGAGACCTTCGGCTCGCATCAGTCCGGACTCCCTTGTTGGACCGCCGTCCGACCTATTGGTCAGACCAATAGGTCAAGTCTCTGCCCCGTGCACGGCGACGTCAAGTGTTCACGGCGGTCTTCGGCAACAATGAGGACGTGGAAGAGCGCGAGGGCCTGCACGCCTACCAGGTGGTGCTGCGCCATATCGAGACCGGCATCCTCGCCGGTACGTTCCGCCCCGGTGAGCAGCTGCCCCCCGAACGTGACCTCGCCGCCCAGCTCGGGGTGGGCCGCTCGGCTGTGCGGGAGGCCATGCGGGTGCTGCAGACACAGGGCCTGATCACCTCCAGCACCGGGCCTGGGCGGGGCACCCGGATCGCGCCGGCCCAGGGCAGCGCGCTGGCCCGGATCTTCCAGCTGCACTTCGCCCTCTCCGACACCGGGAGTGGCGACCTCACCGAGACCCGGGTCGCCCTGGAGCGCTCGTCTGCCGCGCTCGCCGCCCAACGGGCAACCCCGCCGTCGCTGCGGCGGCTTGGCGCCGTTGTCGAGGGCATGGCTGCGGCCGAGGCGGTCGACGACTTCAATGAACTCGACACCGAGTTCCACGTGCTGATCGCGAGGGCCGGCCAGAACCAGCTGATCGCCGACCTCACCGTCGCCGTCCGCCAGGCCGTCCGCGAGGCCATCCGGGACGCGTCCGACTCCCTCGCCGCCTGGCCGCGCTTCCGCGTCCAGCTGCTGCGCGAGCACCGCGAGATCCTCGACGCGATCACGGCCGGCGATGCGTCCGCCGCGGCGTCCCGGATGGAGGCCCACATCCGCGGCGCCTACGCCATTCTGGGAATTCCTGGCGGACCGCACGAATGAGGTCCGGCTGCCACGTGGTGGCCTCGCCGGCAGCGGTCCGATGGGTGAGGGTCCGACCAGATCGCCAGGGGCGAAGCTCAACGATCGCCCGCCGCTGATCGGTCTGTCCTACTCGACGGTGTCCTCGTCGGCTTGACCCAGACCGTGGCGGAGCGGATCGGGCTCGATGGGCTCGGGCACCGGCGGGGTGTCCTGGGTGTTGTCCGAGCCGAGGCCGAAGGTCGTTCCCTCCTCGAGGGTCATGTCGTGGGTGGAGCCGCCCGCCGTGCCGAGGCCGTGCTCCAGCGGGTTGGGAACTGCCGGTTCGGGCATCGGCGGAGTCCCCTGGGTGTTGTCCGAGCCGAGGCCGTACGGATCAGCGACGTCAGTCATGGTTCCTCCTGGATAGGTCTTGCCTCATTGATACCCGCAGCCGCCCGAGGTCACACCGCCCAGGCCTCCGCTGTGCCGCCGAGATGGGCGAGGACCAGCGTGTTCTCCGGTGAGGAGCAGCAGCTCGCTCAGCTGTTCCAGGGCGCAAGGATCAGAAGTGCCCGGTGGACCACACCTTGCCCGACGGAGCCACCAACTCGACCCCGACGGGAGCCTCGCCGCTCACCGGAACCAGCCACGACCCGGATGCCTGTTGGGAGCCATAATCGCTGGTCAGGACCCACTTCCCGCCGCTGGTACGTTGGCCGTCCCTGCCGACGAGGATGCACTCGTAGCTCATGCCCGGCTTGCCGGTGGTGATGTTCAGCAGCACGAACGTCTGGCCCTTGCTGGTGGTGATTCCGGCAGATCCGACCGCCTCGCCGGTGGCCGTCAGAAGCTGGGTGGCGACCGGCGCGTGGTCGGAAGCGCCACCGCCCGAGCGGGACAGTCCGCCGACCACGGCGAGCGTGCCACCGATGCCGGACAACAGCCCGATCAGGACAGCAGCAGCCACCAGCAGCAGCCGTCCCCGCGGCATGCGGACGCGAGCGCTCGCCGCCGGCGCCATCGCCGCAACGACCCGGCCGGAGAAGCCCGGCGGCGGTGCGATGGCCGGCGACGCCGCGAGGGCCTGGGCAAGCCCGTCGGAGAGTCCTGCGTATTCGTCGCGGCACGGGGCGCAGGTGGCGAGGTGGTCGATGAGCCGGGCCTGTTCAGCCGGCTCGGTGTCGGCGAGGGCCAGCGCAAGCAGCTCCTCGTCCTCAGGGTGCCAGTCAGTCACGTTCCGCCTCCATCGCCAACCGCATCCGCCGCAGACCGGTGCGGATCCTTGTCTTCGCCGTGCCCAGCGGGATGCCTTCGTAGTCGGCCACTTCCGTCACGGTACGTCCACCAATCACAGCCAACACGACCGCGCGTGCCTGCTCGACAGGCAGCTGGGCGAGACGCTCTGCGGCGGCCATCGCCTCGATCCGCCCGCCGCTGCCGTCCGGCGCCTCACCGCCCAGCGTGGTGGTGATCAGCACCTCCAGCTCCCCCGCTTCCAGCGGGAAGGAACGGCGTGCCCGGATGGCGTCGATCGCCAGGTTCCGTGTGATCGTCAGCAGCCAGGTCAGCACCGATCCACGTCGGGCGTCGTAGTTCCCTGCCGCCCGCCACGCCCGCAGGAAAGCCTCCTGGGCCACGTCCTCCGCCAGTGCCCGGTCATGGGTGATCGAAACGGCGAGGCCGAACACCGGACCCTGGAAACGACGGACGAACGCCACGGCCGCCGCCTCGTCGTCCACGGCGAGCGCACTCATCAAGGCGGCGTCCGGTGCCCGGTCCGCCAGGGAATAAACGCTCACATCAGCAGATACGGGCGAATCGGCTGAACGGATTGCGGCAGGCCGCAATCCAAACCGGAACCTGGGCCGTATCACCTTCTGAAGAACCACCCATCGGCAAGGAGGACTCAATGTTCACAGGATCCCGCATTGCGCTGGCTGTTGCACCTGCAGCGTGCCTCGTTCTACTCAGCGCCTGCACCGCGCCTGCCACCCCGGCGGCCCCGTACCCGGCAACAACGGCGGCAAGCTCTGCCGCTTCCAGCGCCCCGGCCTCCTCTGCACCCGCACCGGCCCCGGCCGACGCAGCGACCCTCGCCCTTGGCATGGGCACCACCAGCCTCGGCTCGATCCTGGTGGACGGCAAGGGCATGACCCTTTACATGTTCACCAAGGACACCCAGGGCAGCAACGCCAGCGCATGCGCGGGCCCCTGCCTGACCGCGTGGCCGCCGCTGACTGGAAAGCCCACGGCAGGCAAGGGTGCCAACGACTCCAAGCTCGGCTCCTTCGCCCTGCCGGACGGCAGCACCCAGGCCACCTACAACGGCTGGCCGCTGTACTACTGGAAGGGCGACGCCAAGGCCGGCGACACCTCCGGCCAGAAGGTGAGCGGCGTCTGGTTCGTGCTCGACCACGATGGCAACCCCATCAAGAAGTAGCCATGAACATCTTCGGCCTGCCGCTGCATCCCCTGGTGGTGCACGCCGCGGTTGTGCTGATTCCGCTTGCGAGTCTCGGGGCGCTGGTTGTGGTCGTGTCCTCACGGGCACGTGAGCGGTTCGGATGGCTGACGGTCGCCTTCGCCGTGGCAGCGGCGGGGGCGGCCATCACCGCAAGGCTCTCGGGCGAGGCACTGGCCCAGAGCCTTGTAGGGATCGCACCGCTGATCGCCACCCACCGCCAATGGGGTGAACTCACGCCCTGGCCGGCGGTCGCCCTGGCCATCACCCTTCCGGCAGGGCTGCTGATCCGCAGCCGTTCGAAGCCGGCCTGGGTGGCGGCCGCTGTACTGAGCGTCCTCGCAGCCGTCGCCGGCCTCACCCTCGTGACCCTCACCGGTCACAGCGGGGCCACAGCGGTCTGGGGCAGGTGAGGACCGGGCTCTGCCCGGTTCGCGGGGTAGTGACCCCCGTCACGGCACCAGGTGCCCCGCGGCCCGGTAGAGCTCGTACCATTCCGGTCTGGTCAGCACGATGTCCGCGCCCTTCGCCGCGGCGGCGACCCGCGCCGGGCTGGTGGTGCCCAGCACCACCTGGAGCTGTGCGGGGTGCCGGGTGAGCCAGGCTGTCGCGATCGCCTCGGCCTGCACGTCGTAGGTGGACGCGAGCCGGTCGATGACACCGTTCAGCTCGGGGTAGTCGGGGTTACCGAGGAACACGCCGGTGAAGAAGCC
>JADGPA010000073.1 GCA_017882685.1 Propionibacteriaceae bacterium
GACGTAGCGACCCTTCGGGCCGAGCGTCACCTTCACGGTGTTGGCGAGGATGTCGACGCCGCGCTCGAGCGAGCGCCGCGCCTCCTCGTCAAACTGAAGGATCTTTGGCATGTATCGGTTCCTTACTTGATGACGACGGCGAGGATGTCGCGGGCGTTGAGCAACAGGTACTCCTGCCCGTCGTACTTCACCTCGGTGCCGCCGTACTTGCTGAAGATGACGACGTCACCCTCGGCGACGTCGAGCGGGACGCGGTTGCCGTTGTCGTCGATGCGACCGGGGCCGGTGGCGAGCACCTTGCCCTCTTGCGGCTTCTCCTTGGCGGTATCGGGGATGACCAGGCCGGAAGCGGTGGTCTGCTCGGCCTCCAGCGGCTGGACGAGGATGCGATCCTCGAGCGGCTTGATCGTGACTGCCACGTCAAAACCCTTTCGTTCTGCAGGGCGCAACCGCCCTGAATGGTCAGCTGTTGTGAGCCCCGGCGTCGTCGCGGTGCCGCCGGAGACTGGTTGGCACCCTCGAGGTGAGAGTGCTAAAGCGAATCTATCGCGGCCTTAGCACTCGATCAAGCCGAGTGCCAGCGCAGCGCTCGGTAGGCTAGGAAGAGTGGCGAGCGAGGGAGTGGCATGGACTGGCCGGGCAGTGTGATCTGGTGGCACGTCTTCCCCCTGGGATTCGTCGGCGCCGAGCGCGCCGCCGTCGACAAGGTCCACCACCGGCTGCCGCAGCTGTCGGCGTGGCTGGACTACGTGATCGAACTGGGCGCCAACGGCCTGCTGCTGGCACCGGTCTTCGCCTCGGCCAGCCACGGCTACGACACCCTCGACCACTTCCGCATTGACCCCCGGCTCGGTGACGACGCCGACTTCGACGCCCTCCTCGCCGAGTGCCGCGAGCACGGCATCCGGCTCTGCCTCGACGGCGTCTTCAACCACGTCGCCCGGGAGCATCCGATCGTGCAGGCCGCCCTCGCCGGCGGAGCGGACTCCGATGCCGGTCGCTGGATCCGCTGGGTGGACGGCTACCCCCGCTACTTCGAGGGCCACGAGGCGCTGGTCGAACTCGACCTGACCCAGCCCGTCGTCGCCGACTACATCGCGAGCGTCATGACCCACTGGCTGGCCCGTGGCATCGACGCGTGGCGACTGGACGCCGCCTACGCCCAAGGCGCAGAGGTGTGGGCGCCGATCCAGGCGAAGGTGCGTGCCGCACACCCGGACGCCTGGGTGTTCGCCGAGGTGATCCACGGCGACTACAGCGAGTTCGTGGCGGCGTCCGGGGTGGCAGGGGTGACGCAGTACGAGCTGTGGCACGCCATCTGGGACTCCCTCAACGACCACAACTTCTTCTCCCTCGAGTGGACCCTGAAGCGGCACCGGGAGTTCTGCGAGGACTTCCGGCCGCAGACGTTCATCGGCAACCACGATGTGACCCGCATCGCGACCAAGCTCACCGATCCCGCGGACGTACCGCTGGCCACAGCGCTGTTGTTGCTGTTGCCCGGCATCCCCTCGATCTACGCCGGCGACGAGCAGGGCTTCACCGGGGAGAAGCAGGACAACAACTTCGGCGACGACGCCGTGCGCCCCCCGTTCCCCGGCGAGCCGTCCGGGCTGCTGCCGTTCGGCAAGGCGACGCTGGCCACCTACCAGGAGCTGATCCGCATCCGACGGCGGCACCCCTGGCTGACCGACGCGGTGGTGACCACGAGCGACGTGACCAACACCTCGATCACGATCCACCTCGCCGGAGAGGGCCAGCAGCTCACGCTGCGCCTCAATATCGGAGATGAGCCCGTCGACGGGGTACCGCCGCACGGCTGGGTGGTCAGTTAGCCGTCAGCGGACGAAGACCGCGCTGCACGCCGCCGCTATCGGCGGCGTGCCCGTGCCCCGGCGCCGCCGCCACCGCCGAAGAACACCGACGCCCCGAAGACAAACCCGAAGTTGTACCAGCCGCCGTTGTTGTGCACCTCGTAGATGCTCACCTGGTCATTGAAGAACGACACGATGAGGGTGACCGGGGCAATGAACCCGTGCCAGAACCCGAGCCAGAACCCTGCCGTCTCACCCGCGCCCTGCACCGGGTTGGGGCCGGCCGCGCAGCCGGCTGCCATGGCAAGGAGGACGAACGCACCCACGATGATCAGGAGTCGCCGGATTGCCATCACACACCTCCGTTGCTGACGCTACTCGCGGCGACCGGCCGCCGCGGCCACTCCGCAACTTCAGGTGGGGGTGACCCGTCTGGCCACCAGCGCCCTCGCGCCTGCCGGCGTGGGCGTCAGAACAAAGGTCGCCGACCCCTTCCCAGTCGGCTTGAGGCGCTTTCGCAGTACGGCAGGGTCGACATCCAGCCCCCGCACCTTGATCTCGATGGCGCCGATCCCGTGCGCGTGCACCCAGGCTCGCAGGACGGGTTCGTCGTAGGGAAGGGCGTCAAGCACCTCGAACGCGGTGGCGAATGGGGTTGCCGCCAGCACGTCGGAGTGCAGATAGGCGATGTCGGCACTGGCAGCACGGGCGCCGATGCCATCGGCGAGGGCGCCGACCCCGCCGGACCGGATCACCGCCGGATCCGGCTCGTACAGGAAGCGGCCGATCGGTCCGAGCGGCGGGTCACGCCGCTCCCCGGCGTCCAGCACCTGCCCGGACGGCAGGAGCACAGCCGTCCGGGACCCCGCACGCCACGGTCCCGACCACAGCGAGGCCTCCACCAGGTCACCGCGGTGACTCACCCAGGTGGTCGCGACGCCGTCGGGGATGACGCTCGACGGCAACCCGGGAGCTGCCTTGATGCAACCCACGCGGCCGGGCAGCAGGCCCGTCACGAACTCCCAGGAAGGGGTGAGGTCGGCCACCCGCCAGGTACGCCCGGACGCGGTCCGTCGCGCCGGGTCGGCGAAGACGGCGGCCCCGTCGGCGAGCAGCCCCCCGGCCAGCTCCACTGCATCCCCGCAGACCACGCGGCCGGCATCGCCGAGGTTCGCGGCCGCAAGGACGGCTGTCGCCGGGTCGGACTCCACCGCCACGACGGCGAGGCCGGCGGCGGCGAAGGCGAGGGCGTCCGCGCCGACACCGCAGCCGAGGTCGACGACATCGGTGGTACCGGCTGCCGCCAGTCGTGCAGCCCGCCATCGGGAGACGTCGGCGCGGGTGGCCTGCTCCAGGGCGTCCCTGGTGAAGAACAGTCGCGCGGCGACCTCCCCGAACTTGCCGGCAGCCCTGCGGCGCAGCGCTACCTGCGACAGCGCGGCCGCAGCGTGCTCCGGCGGGAAGCTGCGACGCAGCGTTGCGGCGGCCGCCAGCGATCCGGGATCGGCCTGTTCTGCGGCGGCGGCCAGCGCCGGTTCGGCCTCCGTCGAGACCAGCCAGCGAGCCAGTTCTGCATCCACGACGAGAAACCTAGCCCGGCGCGGCCGTCGTCGCGGCGGGCCCTCCTATGATCAGCCCATGAAGGCAATGTCCATGGTGAGCGCGTTCTTCGGAGTCCTGCTGGTTCTGGCTGGCCTGGGGTGTGTGATCTGGGGTGGCTGGATCTCCTACCGCCAGTGGCTCGCCCTCTCCGCGCTTCGGAGCGCGGACGTTCAGACGGCGACCCTGCCCCTGGCGCTCGGAGCGGTGGGCCTCCTGCTCGGCGGCTTCCTCGTCGGCCTCGCCGTCGGCCGTCCCCGCAAGGTCGTCCAGCCGATCCCAGTTCGGACGGAGCCGACGGCCTGAGCTGTCCCTAGCTCGGGATGAGCCAGCGCTGCACGAGCACGACCAGCCCCCACACCCCTGCCGCGGCGAGGGCGGCCAGGTAGGCCAGCACGAGGCGCGTGTCGCGCAGGTAGCAGCGTGACCGGGTGAGCCCGGCCTGGCGCGCCTTCCAGTAGCCGGCGAAGCCGACGCCTGCGAAGACCACCACAGCCAGGGGTCCGAACAACCAGCCAAGCAGCGAGATCGTCGCGAAGATGCACAGCCGCAACGGGTCGAACGGTTTGGCGTCCTCGGCCAGCGGCGGCTGGGGAGTGCCACCGGCGATGAAGTCCGACGGCCTTGGTCCCTGCGCGATGCGGGATGCCGCCGCCTCCGGCGTTTCGCTCATGACTGCCCCTTCCTCGACGTGCTGACCCGCTGGTTGCCGAGCTTGCCCCAGGCCTGCACCGCGCAGAACGGGGCGCACTGTGGATCACCGTCATCGCTGAACGTGCCGACGTGGACGCAGCACTGCGTCAACCGTTCCTCCAGCATGGTGGAGATGTCCTGGAACGGCTTGATCGTGATGCGCTTCACCCGCTCTGCCAGCAGCCGGCGCATGCGGTCCTCCTGGCCAGGCAGCTTGCCGGCGGCCAGCGTCGCAAGGGTGCTGATGCCGAGGTCGCACTGGGAGCAGATGTTGCGCCACAGCTGCCCGGTGCGCGGGTTGGAGAGAGAGGCCTGCTCGCTCAGCAGGTCGAGCATCGAGCTCTTCATCAGCTCCCGCAACTGCGCCGGCAGGTCGCGGTCGGCCACCCGGTTGGCCAGGTGCTCGGGGTCGAGCTCCAGCCAGCGCAGGAGCTCGTCGTGGCCCACCAGCGCGGTGAGCGAGCGCCACACTCCGGCGTCGTCCTTGAGCATGTAGCCCACCGACGAACAGTGCGGGTGTGAACACGGCAGCGCGGTCAGGTCGTGCCACTGCACCACGTTGTCGGTCTGGGGGCCGAGCCGGGCGAGGACCCCGGTGTGGGTGAGCCGGTTCATCGGGTCTATGCCCTGTCCCCGTCCCGAGCCGAAGACCGGCTGGATGGCCACGCCGCCGACGAACGGGGTGTCGAGTGCCTTGCGCACGACCGCACCGATGTCGCCGTCGTTCACTCCGAGGGCCGCGGTCATCACCAGCGTTGTGAAGATCCCGGCCGCGGACAGCCGCTCGATGGCGGCCTCCTTGAACCGGGTCAGGTCGGCGCCGCGGTGGTGCTTCGACGCCTCCGGCGAGGGTCCGTCGTACTGCAGGTAGACCTCGAGCCGGTCTCGATTGCTCTTCAGCAGCTCCAGCAGGGCGTCGTCCGAGCCGAGCAGAAGGCCGTTGGTGTTCACCATGATCCGCACGATCGGGCGGGCCACCAGTTCGGCGAGCAGCTCGGCCAGGCGCGGATAGAGGGTCGGCTCACCGCCGGACAGCATCAGCACGTCAAGGCGTCCCTCCTCGCGGGACAGCCTGGCGTCGACATTGGCGAGGATGTCGGCCAGCGGCGCCACGCCGGTGAGCGCTGGGCCGGAGGCGGTGAAGCAGGTGGGGCACTTCAGGTTGCAGTGCTCGGTGACGTCCTGGATCAGGATGCAGGTGTGCTGGGTGTGGAAGGCCGGCAATCCGTAGGCGAAGGCCTCCGGCATCTGCCGGAAGTTCCCCTCACGGTCGGGCACATGCACCTTGGTGGGCGCCTGCCACTGCTCGAGGTAGCGCAGGATGTTGGCGTCCTCGTCGTACATGGTGGTGACGAGGCCGTGGGTGGGGCAGGCACGCTGCAGCCAGACCCGCTCATCGCGCACCAGCAGGACGCCGGAGAGCCGCTGGACGCTCGCCAGCTCCGCGTCCGGGTCGTGGCATTCGGGGCAGTAGGCGGTCACGTAGGAGTGGATCCGGTCACCGCGCAGCGGCTGGCCAGGCCCGAGCGTCCGTGCCCACGTGGGAGTGTTCAGCAGGTTCGTCATCGGTGTCTCTCGTTGTCGGGGCTGACCGGGACGTTGACACCGATCAGGATGCCTGTTCCGGTCCGGCCTGGCGGGCCAAACACGCAACGGATGCTCACCCGCCGTTGCCGAGGCCGAGGACGAGCGCGAAGCAGAGTCCGCCGGCGATCAGGATCCCCGCGCCGATGCCGATCAGGATGCCGGCGCCGGTTCGGGTGGTCCGCGGGATCGCCGCCATCAGGATGCCGCCGAGCACCAGTGCGAAGGGCAGTCCGAGGGCGAGCAGGTTCGTCACGGAGGCGATCGGGCTGTCGTACGGCACCGCTGTGGTGAGGCCCCAGGACGCCAGCAGCACGGCGATGGTGATGCCGATGCCCAGCCAGATCGAACCACGGCCCTTGGGGGACGCGGGCGCGGCGAACTGCGGGTAGCTGCCGGGTTGGGCCGGCGGCGGGAAGGGCTGAGGGTAGGGCTGTGCCGTCGGCACCGGCTGGGTGGGCGGCTGCGCGGGTGGCTGCGCGGGCCGCACGGGCGGGCCTGCGGGGTTCTCGCCCGGCGGCTGGAAGTCGGGCTGGCCCTGGGGCGGGTTCTGGTCAGTCACGATGGCCTCCGAGGATCGCCGGGACGGAAGGGGCGTGCGCGGGGCGCGGACGCCAGATACGGCTGACCCGCCAGGCGAGCAGCGGCAGGGTACAGAGCAGGAACCATTGGGGACGGGTCAGGCCGAACCACACCTGCTCGTTGGCCCGGAGGAATTCCACCCCGAACCGGAACACGGCGTAGGCGGCGACGTAGGCGATGAACAGGTCTCCGGGACGGGGTAGGCGGTCGCGGTGGCGCCACAGCCACGCGAAGGCGATGGCCTGGAACACGATCTCGTAGGCGAAGGTGGGGTGCAGACCCACCCCCGCCGGCCCACCGATGATTGCGGCCTGCTCCGGGGTGATCGTGATGCCCCAGGTGCCGCCTGTGGGGTGGCCGGGGAGTTCAGTGAGCAGGCACCCGATCCGGCCGATCGCCATGGCGAGCGCGACGGATGGCGCGAACAGGTCGCCGGTGGACGGCTTGTAGCCGGTCATGAGCTTGCCGAGATGCACGCCCATCCAGGCCCCGACGAGCGCAGCCAGGACGCTGCGGTTGCCGTCGCTCCACCATTGCAGCAGCGGCTCGTTCCGCGTCGGGTCGAACTGCTGCCACCAGGTGCCCATCCGGGATGCGATCGCAGCGAGGGCGAGGCTCATCCCGGCGATCACCCACAGCCGGTCGTCGCGGAGGCCGCGGCGCCGTGCCTCAAAGGCGAACAGCGCCAGCCCGGCAATGATGCCCAGCCCCATGAACAGCCCATGCACCGGCCCGCTACCGGCGAACGGGAGCCCGATCATGGGCACACGCTAGCGGTGCTCAGCCCTCGGAGTAGCTCCAACCGGCCGGTTCGCCGTCGACGTACGGCATGACGCCGTGGAAGGTTGGCCCGTCCGCGAAGACCAGCGGCAGGAAGTTCCGGTCGCCCGCCCACATCGGCAGGCCGTCCAGTTCGTCGACGCGATGCCACACCAGCGGACCGTCGGCGTTCCGTTCGGGCAGGCTGCCCTCCCAGGAGTCCACGACGAAGATGAAGCCGAACCAGTCCTCGCCACCGAGGCCGAACCCGGGCCAGGAGACCGTGCCACGCAGCCGGGCGAACGTGACCGTGATGCCGGCCTCCTCCTTGAGCTCGCGGCAGAGGCAGGAGTAGATGTCCTCGTCCGGCTCGAGCTTTCCGCCCAGCCCGTTCCACTTGCCGGCGTGGACGTCGCCCTCGCGTCCCCGGTGCACGAGGAGCACCCGCCCGTCGGCCACGAGGTAGCCGAGGGTCGCGACGATTGGGGTGTACATCAGACGGTACACATCAGACCAGGACGGTGCTGACCGGCAGGCCCGAGTTGGCGCCGATGTCCAGCGAGGACGGTCGCAGACCCGCGCTGACCACCTGTGCGCCCAGCACGGCGATCATGGCGCCGTTGTCGGTGCACAGGGCCGGACGCGGCCGGCGCAGGGTGATGCCGGCAGCAGCGGTCCGCTCCTCCAGCAGCGCACGGAGCCGCGAGTTGGCAGCCACTCCTCCACCCAGCAACAGGTGGTCGGTGCCCAGGTACTCGCACGCGTCAACGGCCTTCGCCGTGAGCACGTCGCAGACGGCCTCCTGGAAGGACGCGGCAACGTCGGCGATGGCGAAGTCCTCACCGTCACGTCGCCGGGTCTCGACCCAGCGCGACACGGCCGTCTTCAGCCCGGAGAACGAATAGTCGAACCGGTGCCTGGCCTGGTCCTTGTTGGCGGTCAGCCCGCGCGGGAACGCGATCGCCTTCGGGTTGCCCTCGGCGGCGGCCTTGTCGATCACCGGGCCACCCGGGTAGGGCAGGCCGAGCAGGCGTGCCACCTTGTCGTAGGCCTCGCCGGCAGCGTCGTCGATCGTGGCGCCCAACTCGACGATGTCGCCCGTGATGTCGTTCACGGCCAGCAGCGACGTGTGTCCGCCCGAGACCAGCAGCGCAGCGCAGGGTTGCGGTAGCGGCCCGTGGTCGAGCAGGTCAACCGCGACGTGGCCCACCAGGTGGTTCACGCCGTACAGCGGCTTGTCCAGCGCCACAGCGAGCGCCTTCGCCGCGGCGAGGCCCACGACGAGCGCACCCATGAGACCCGGTCCGGCGGTGACGGCGATCCCGTCCACCTCGGACAGGTCGATGTCGGCGGTTGCGCACGCGCGGCGCAGCGTGGGGATCAGCGCCTGCAGGTGGGCGCGGCTGGCGACTTCGGGAACGACACCGCCGAAGCGCACGTGCTCCTCGACAGAGGATGCGACCTCGTTGGCCAGCAGCTGGTCGCCCCGGACGATGCCGACGCCGGTCTCGTCGCAGGAGGACTCGATGCCAAGGATCAGCGGCCCGCTCACGCGCACTCCACCGCCCAGGCGTCGCCGTCGCGCAGCGGCCGCAGCATCACCAGGGCGTGGCGCCCCGGGCCGTAGTAGTCGCGCCGGGTGGTGATGGGCTCGAAGCCGAGTCGCCGGTACAACGCGACGGCCGGCTCGTTGTCGGGCCGCACCTCCAGCAGCATCCGACGCGCACCGACGGCGCTGGCCCAGTCCAGGCCGGCGCGGACGAGCGACGCCCCGATGCCCTGCCCGCGGGCGTCGGGGTGCACGATCACGCGGTTCAGGTCGGCCATCTCCGCGACGCGGCTGAAGGTCGCGACACCGATGATGCTGTCGTCGACGTCGAAGCGGGCCAGCACGTAGCGGTCGTGCCCGGCGAGCTCGTCCGCCCATGCAGTCTCCGACCACTGCTCTGCGGCGTCGAAGCCCACCCTCTCGAGCTCGAGGATGCCCGCGAGGTCGTCGGGGCGGGCGTGGGAGATGATCATGGCTTCACCATCATGGCGAGACGGGGCTGGAGCAGGGTCGACTTCCGAGTGGTGGGCACCTCTGCGTCCGGACGACGCAGGTACAGCGGCTCGAGGCCGGCGTCGAC
>JADGPA010000074.1 GCA_017882685.1 Propionibacteriaceae bacterium
GATTCGAACCCACGGAGCCGTTAAGCTCGGCCGCTTTCAAGGCGGCTGCACTAGTCCACTATGCGACCTCGCCCGTTCGGTTCATCTTACGCAAGCGCGGCGTGACAAGCTGAATCCATGCGCATTGTCACCGTCACCGCCCCCGGCGGTCCCGAGAACCTGACCCTCAGCGACGCTCCTCGGCCGGTGGCCGGGCCGGGCGAGGTGGTTATCACCGTGCGGGCAGCCGGGGTCAACCGTGCCGACCTGCTGCAGCGACAGGGTCATTATCCGCCGCCTCCGGGCATCAGCGACGTGATCGGCCTCGAGGTCGCGGGAACCATCGAGTCCGTAGGCGGAGACGTCACGGGCTGGAACGTCGGCGACCCCTGCATCGCGCTGCTCGCCGGGGGCGGTTGCGCCGAGCTGGTGAGCGTGCCCGCCGGTCAGGTCGTCGCGCCGCCCGCCGGGGTTGACCTGGTGAGCGCCGCCGGCCTGATCGAGGTCGCCGCAACCGTCCTCTCGAACTTCGACCATGTCCACCTCGGTGAGGGCGAGTCGGTGCTCATCCACGGCGGCGCCGGCGGCATCGGCACCTTCGCCATCCAGTACGCGAAAGCCCTCGGGGCGCGGGTGCTGACCACCGCCGGCTCGGCGGACAAGCTCGACCTGTGCCGGAAGCTGGGTGCCGACGTGGCGATCGACTACCACGACGACTGGGCGGACGCGGTCAAGGCGGCCACGCGCGGCTTGGGCGTCGACGTGATCCTCGACGTCATCGGGGCCAAGTACCTGGAAGCCAACGTCGCAGCGCTGGCCGCCGATGGCCGCCTTGTCGTGATCGGCATGCAGGGCGGAAGCAAGGGCACCCTCGACCTGGGACGGCTGCTGGGCAAGCGTGGCACCGTCACCGCGACGAGCCTGCGCGGCCGTCCGGCCGACCAGAAGGCCGCCATCTGCGCAGCTGTCGCGGAGCGCGTCTGGCCGCTTGTGGAAGCCGGCCAGATCAGGCTGGCCCCAGAGACCCGCTTCCCGCTCGAGCAGGTCGCGCAAGCCCATCGCCACCTCGAATCCGGCGAGCACACCGGCAAGGTGATCCTCACGCTTTAGGCGTCCACCTCCCAACGCGCCACGGCGGCCCTTCGGACGCTTGGTTCGCTCCGCTCGCGAAGCTCCTCAGGGACCGTTCGTGCCGCTTCGTTCGCTGCGCTCACGAAGCTCCTCAGGGACCGTTGAGGGGTCAGCTGCGCCAGGTGCGCCAGAGGCGGGCGTACTCGCCGTCCCTGGCGATCAGTTCGGCGTGGGAGCCGAGTTCGGCGATGCGGCCGTCGATCACCACGGCGATCCGGTCGGCGTCGTGGGCCGTGTGCAGCCGGTGGGCGATCGCGATCACCGTCCGGTCCTCCAGCAGGGCGGCCATCGAGCCCTCCAGGTGTCGGGCCGTGCGTGGGTCTATCAGCGAGGTGGCCTCGTCCAGCACGAGGGTGTGCGGATCGGCCAGCATCAGCCGGGCCAGCGCCACCTGCTGCGCCTGCGCAGGGGTCAGGTGCACCCTGCCGTGGCCGAGCACCGTGTCCAGGCCCTGCGGCAGGCGCTCCACCCAGTCGAGGGCATCGACAGCCCGCAGTGCCTCTGTGACCGCCGCGTCGACCTCTTCACCCTCGAGCTGCCGGTCGCGGGCCAGCACGATGTTGTCCCGCACCGATCCGACGAACACGTGGTGCTCCTGGGTCACCAGGGCCACCTCTGTGCGCAGCACGTCCAGCGGCAGCTCCATCACGTCCACCCCGCCGATGTCGACCTCGCCGGTGCGCGGGCCGTTGATGCCGGCCAGCAGCCGTCCCAGCGTCGACTTGCCCGAACCGGACGGACCCACGATCGCCAACCGCTCACCCGGACGCAGGTCAAGGTCGATGCCGTGCAGCACGTCCGTGCCGGGCCGGTACGCGAACCTCAGGTCAGAGCCGACCACCTCGGTGCCCTCGGGCAGGTCCTTCCCCGCCGTCCGATCCTCCGGCACCTCGGCAACGCCGAGCAGCCGGGTGGTCGCGGCAAGGCCCACCTGCAGGGTGTCGAACACCTGGATCAGGCGGTCCATAGGCTCCACAAGGCCCTGAACGTAGATGGCTGCCGTCGTGATCTGGCCCAGGGTGACCCATCCCTGCGCATAGCCGACCGTCCCGAGCAGCACGACGCCGACCAGCGGAAGCTGGTAGGAGATGTCGAGGAAGATGAAGAACAGGTTCCGCAGCGTCATCGTGTAGCGCTCGGCCTGGTTCGACTCGGCGATGTCGGCGTCACCGATGGCGATCCGCCGTCCACCCAGCCCCAGCGCCTCCACCGTCCGGGCGCCCTCCACCGTCTCCGTTGTGGTGGAGTTGATCTGGGAATAGGTGCCCGACTCGGTGATGTAGCCCGCCGCGGCGAACTTCAGGTAGTGCCGGGTCGCGAACCACAGCACGACCAGCGAGCCGACGACAGTCAGGCTCAGGAACGGCGAGTTCAGGACCAGTGCCACCAGACTGGCCACGACCAGCACCAGCGACATCACCAGCTGCGGGAACGCCCATCGCACCGATTGGCTCATCTTCGACACGTCGGACGTGATGCGCGTGAGCAGGTCACCACTGGACGCCGCCTCGACCCGTCCCAGCGGTAGCCGCAGGACGGTGCCGACGATCTCCTCGCGCGCGGCGGCGAGCAGGTCGTAGCCGAGCACGGTGGACGCGCGGCGGGCGGCGAGCACGAGGCCGGACTGCACCAGCACGATGACGACCACGCCGGCGATGATCGAATCGGCGGCTCCCACGTTGGCGGCCCCACCGGTGACCCTGTCGATCAGGTCGCCCAGCATCCGCGGCACGATCAGCCCGGCCATCGCGGCGGCGAGGTTCGTCCCGATGGCGATGGCCAGCATGCCCCTTCGGGTGGCCAGCAACCGCCTCAGGAACGCCCAGGCTGCGGCGTTGCCGGCCACCGGCAGGCCGCGTTCCGGGTTACGGGACGCAGCGAAGAACACCCGGGCCCGCTCACCCCGCAGCCGATGCCGTTCGGCGAGCTTGCGGAACCGCTCGCCGATCGGCAGGCCGGCGCGCACCAGTAGGCCCTCGGGGAGACCGGGGGTCGGGTCGGTGGCTGCCCAGGTGTCGGGCGGCATTCGTGACGCAGGCGGCTCGTTCCTCACCGGCTGCTCCTCAGGCACCGTCCCGGAGCTCGTCGACGGCTTCACTCGTCCTCCTCCATGCCGCGGCCGACGACGGCGCGATAGGCCGGGTCGGACAGCAGGTCGGCGTGGCGACCGCGCGTGACCTCGCGTCCGTCGACGAGCAGCGAAACCTCGTCGGCGTAGTGCAGCACCAGCGGCGAGGCGGTCATCACGACGGTGGTGCGTCCGCGCCGGTGCTCCACCAGGCGTCCGGCGATCGCAGCCTCGGTGTGGGCATCGACGGCAGAGGTCGGCTCCACGAGCACCAGCACCTCCGGATCGAGCAGCAGGGCGCGCGCCAGCACCACGCGCTGCCGCTGTCCGCCGGACAGCCCGCGTCCAAGCTCGTCGATGCGGCCCTGCCAGCCGCCGGGCAGTCCGGCGTAGACATCCTCGGCCGCCGCGGTGTGCAGAACCGCTTCGGCCTGCTCGCGGGTGTGGGTGCCCCACGGGTCCACAGCCTGCTGCAGCGTGCCGGCGAACAGCTGGCTGCTGGTGTCGCTCACCACCACCGTGCGCCGCAGGGACGCCAGCGGCAGCCGGGCGAAGTCGACCCCGTCGGCGGTAACGCCCCAGTCGGCCTCGCCCAGCGCGGCGTCGGCCGAAGCGGACGCCGACCGGCGGGCCGCCTTCTCTGACCGCGCCTTCCGCGCCGCGCGTCCCTTGAGCCCGGGCTCGTCGGCAGCCACCTCCTCCTGCACCTGCTGGGTCGGCAGGTAGCGTCCGAGGCGATCGGCGAGGGACGCGGAATCCTCCGGCGTAGCACTGACGACGGCGAGGAACCGTCCCGGCTCGACGTGGACGCCGCTGTCTGCGTCCACCAGGTGCGGGCGGGCAGCCAGTGGCTCGACGCCCTCGCGGAACGGCACGTCGGCGTCCAGCAGGGCAATGGTCTTGCGGGCGGACACCAGCCCCTGCACCCACTTCTGGCCGAACTCGAAGAAGGTCTGCATCGGCCACACCATGAACACGGCGTAACCGACGAAGGAGACCAGCTGACCGACGCTGAGCCGTCCCTCGATCATCTCGTGAGAACCGAGCCAGACCAGGGTGACCAGGAGCATGCCGGATAGCAGCACGCTGATCGTCTCCGTCACCGCCTGCCACGTGCCCGTCGCGACCCCGAGATGACGGACGCGCTGCGACTGCGCTGCATAGTTGTTGCCGAAGGTCAGCTCGCCGCCGATGCCACGGAGGATCCGCAAGCCGCTGACGATGTCGGTGGCCATCGAGGTGAGCTCACCGGTCTGGGTGCGCTCTGCGGTTTGCGCTGTGTTCAGCGGGCGCAGCACCGGCGAGGCCGCAGCGACCAGCAGCGGCGCGGCCACCAGCACCACCCAGCCGAGCGGCGGTGACGTGCTGAACATCAGGGTGCAGACAAGGATGAATGCTGCGAGCGATCCGATCGCCCGCGACAGCACCTCGATGGTCTGGCCGAACGTGTTGGAGTCCGAGGACGAGATGCTCAGCACTTCACCGGTCGGCAGCCGGCGGCTCAGCACGTGGCCGAGCTGGACGGCCTTGCGGGTCACCAGCTTCTGCGTGCCGTACAGCGCGATCAACCACGCCCGCACCACCAGCGTGTGCTGCAGGATGCCGGCGGCAGCGCCGATCAGGATCACCACAGCCAGAAGGCTCGACCACCACAGGCTGGCCCCAAGGTCGCCCTTCAGGATGCCGTCGTCGATCGCCTTGCCCAGCAGCAACGGACTGGTGGCCGACGGCAGGAACCACAACAGGCCGGCGACAGCCATGGCCCAGACCACGTCCGATTGCACCCGCAGCAGCCAGAACAGGAACCTGCTCGGGCTACGGGTGTCAGGGCGTGACGTCTCTGCCGGTGTGTAGGCGTCGACGTCTGGTGGGAAGTCATGCATAGCCGACAAACACTACGCGCACAGGTGCGCCCTGTCAGGGCGCAAGAATTCCGATCCCTGACGCTTAGACTCGGGCGCAACCCAGTGAGGGAGCCGGTACATGCTGATCGACTTCGCCCCGTCCGCGCGGTCCAGCGTCGGGATCGAGTGGGAACTCGCCCTCGTCGACCTCACCAGTGGCGAGCTGATGCCGGCGGCCGGAGAATTGCTCGACGCGTGCGGCGGCGGGGAGGACCGCCCGATCCGCAAGGAATACCTGCAGAACATGATCGAGCTGGTCTCCGGCGTGCACACCCGCGTTGCGGACGCCGTCGCGGACCTCGCCGGCAGCTTTGCCGTGGTCCAGGCGGCAGCAGCCGACATGGGCGTCGGCCTGATCGGTTCCGGCACCCACCCGTTCAGCCGCGCCGCAGCCCAGCGCAGGTTCGAGGGACCGCGCTACGACGTGGTGGCCGACCGCACCCAGTACTGGGGCCACCAGATGGCGATCTGCGGCACCCACGTCCACGTCGGCGTCGACGACCGGGACCTGGCGCTGCCGATCACCAACGGCCTTGCCCGGTTCTACCCCTACCTGCTCGCGCTGAGCTGCGCTTCGCCGTTCTGGGAGGGCGAGGACTCTGGATACGCCTCGCAGCGCACCATGCTGTTCCAGCAGCTTCCGACCAACGGCCTGCCGTATCCGATGCGCGCGTGGGCGGACTTTGAGGACTACGCGGAGGAACTGTTCGACTCCGGCATGATCAGCACCCCGTCGGAGATCCGCTGGGACGTCCGTCCGTCGCCGAAGTTCGGCACGGTGGAGAACCGGACGGCCGATTCAGTGCCGACCTTTGCTGAGCTCGGCTGCCTTGCCGCGCTCACCCAGTGCTTCGCCGAGTTCGTCTCGCGCAGCTATGCCCACGACCACACGTATGAGTTGCTGTCGCCATGGCTGGTGCGGGAGAACAAGTGGCGAGCGGCCCGCTACGGCATGGACGCCTCCGTGATCACGCCCAATCCGGCCCGGCGCCAGGTGCCGCTGCGGGAGGGTCTGGCGCAGTGGCTGGAGCGGCTCGCGCCCATCTCCCGCGACCTCGGGTGCGAAGCGGAGCTGGCGTTCGCAGCGACCATCGCTGAGAAGGGAGCCAGCTACCAGCGGCAGCGCGCGGCCGGCGGCGCGGAGCGGGCACTGCGGCTGCTGCTGGCCGAGACCGGCCGGGAATCGCCGTTCGCCCATTAATCTGGCGCCGTGAAGCCCTTCCTAATGCTGGCCACCCGTGACCACGACGAGGCCGCCATGGCCGAATTCCGTTCGGTGCTGCGGCACTCAGGGCTCGCCAGCGGGCTGCTCGAACACGTGCGGGTGGAGTCGCGTCCCCTGCCGCCGCTCGACCTGGCCGACTACTCCGGGGTCATCCTCGGCGGCAGCTCGTTCAACATCTCCGACTCGCAGAAGACCGACCTGCAGCAGCGCGTCGAGGCCGACCTGCTCGCGCTCGTCGAGCTGATCGTCGACACCGACTTCCCGTTCCTCGGCATGTGCTACGGCGTCGGGGCCGTCACCACCCATCTCGGTGGGACGGTGGACCGCACCCACGGCGAGGCGGTGGGGGCCGTCGAGATCACGCTGACCGCGGACGGTGTCGCCGACCCGCTGCTGGCCGGCATCGACGAGCACTTCCAGGCCTTCGTCGGCCACAAGGAGGCGTCCAACGGCACCCCACCGAGCGTGACGATGTTGGCGACCGGCACGCTCTGCCCCGTCCAGATGTACCGGGTGGGCGCCAACGTCTACGTCACCCAGTTCCACCCCGAGCTGGACGCCGACGACCTGACCGCCCGCATGCGCATCTATCAGCACGCCGGCTACTTCGACCCCTCCGAACTCGACGACCTGATCGCCATGGCCTACGCCAGCGGCGTCAACGGCCAGCAGCACCTGGTGCTGTCGAACTTCGTCCGCCGCTACTCGTCCGACTGAGCTGGCATCGGAGGCCCACCGCGCAGGTTGTACACGCGGAACAGCACGGCGTTGGCCACGCCGATCGCCTTGCCCTGCGCCGCGGTGATGCCGCCGATCAGGTCGCGGGGGGCGGGGTGGCCTGGCAGGTCGCCGAGGTAGCCGCCGTGCGCCTCCAGTGAAGCGATGCCGCGCTCCAACGGTTCCCCGGACACGTCCACGGCGTGGGTCGGCCGGCTGTCACCGGAGACCAGCAACCAGGTCGTGCCCCACTTCGGCAGGCCCTCTACTGCGGCCAGCTCGGGGAACACCCAGGTGTTGTCGGCGTCGCGCACTGCGTCAATGCAGGCGAGCCCCGCGGCCCTGTGGTCGGCCTGGTTCAGGCCCGCAACGAACTCCACGTCCCAGGAGCCGCTGACGACGACATCCGGCCTGAACCGCCGGATCTTCCGCGCGATGTCGCGGCGGAGATCGAGGGAGTAGACCAGCATCCCGTCGGGGTGGTCGAGCATGGTCAGGTCCTTCACACCCACCGCGTCGCAGGCCGCCCGCTGCTCGCCGGCCCGGAGCGCTCGGGTCTCCTCCGGCGGACGCTGCATGCCGGCCTCTCCTCCGGTGAGCAACAAGTACGCCACCTCGACGCCGGCCGCCGTCCATTTCGCGATCGCCGCCGACGTGCCGTACTCGACGTCGTCGGGGTGAGCGACAACGCACAGCACCCGCTGGAAACCCGCGTCGGGGAGGGCTTCCATGCTCGGCCGTTCGATGCTGGGTTGGCTCATGACTCACCCTAGGCCGGTGCCACGTTGGCCAGCAGGTGGCAGCCCTGCCACCGTCGGGGCGTGAAGAAACGTATGGACGCGCCGCTGCGGGTCAGCGCAGGATGGGGCCCATGACGCCCGGGAGGGGACCCGAGAGACCGGCCATCCGCACGCCCGACCAACGCCTGCGGGTCTTCGTCTCGTCCACCTTGCGCGAGGTGGAACCGGAGCGCCGCGCAGCCCGCACGGCCATCGAGCACCTGCGGCTGGCGCCGGTGATGTTCGAGTTGGGCGCCCGTCCGCACCCGCCGAAGGAGCTGTACCGGGCCTACCTCGAACAGAGCGACGTCTTCGTCGGCATCTATTGGCAGAGCTACGGCTGGGTGGCACCGGGTGAGGAGATCTCCGGGCTCGAAGACGAGTACCGGCTCGCGCCGGGAGCGATGCCCAAGCTCATCTATTTCAAGCAGCCGGCACAGCGGGAGGAGCGGCTGGCCGGGCTTGCTCGTCGCATCCAGAGCGACGACACCGCCGCCTACAAGTCGTTCGGCACCGCAGAGGAGCTCGCAGAACTGCTCGAGTCCGACCTTGCCACCATGCTGGCCGAACGGTTCGACGATTCCCGTTCGGCCTCCGGCGACGGAGTTCCTCCCCCTGTCGACTCAAGCCCCTGGTCACGCGTCCCAGTGCCCTACTCCCGCCTGATCGGACGCGAGCAGGAGGTGGCGGAGGTTGTCGACCTGCTGGCCAGCCCCGAGAACCGGGTGGTGACCCTGGTGGGGGCCGGTGGTATCGGAAAGAGCCGCCTCGCGATCGAGGTGGCCGACGTCGCCTCGGCGCAGTTCCCGGACGGCTCGGTGTTCGTCGCGCTGGAGAACGTTCTCGAGCCGAACCTGCTGCTGCCGACGATCGCCTACGCGCTGGGCATCCGGGACACCGGCGAGGTGCCGCTGGAGAAGCGGCTCGAGATCGCCTTCGAGGGACGGCGGTCGTTGGTGGTGCTCGACAACTTCGAACAGCTCGTCCAGGCAGCGCCGGTGCTGGTGCGGCTGTACGAGATCGCCCCCGATGCGGCGTTCCTCGTCACCAGCCGCGCCGTCCTGCGCATTCGTGGCGAACGGGCCTACGAGGTGCCGCCGCTGGCCACCCATGACCCCGCCTCGCCCACCTCGGTGACACGGGCGATGACCGCTCCGGCTGTCGAACTGTTCGTCGAACGTGCCCGGGCGGTGAAGCCCGACTTCGAGCTCACCCTCGCAAACGCTCCGGCGGTGACCGGTATCTGCGACGCGCTGCAGGGGCTTCCGCTGGCCATCGAGCTCGCCGCGGCGCGCACCCGGGTGTTGTCGCCCGCGTCGATCCTGCAGCGGCTGGACCGGCAGCTGCCGATGCTGGTCGATTCCAGCCGCGACCTGCCCGAGCGCCAGCGCACCCTGCGCTCCACGATCGAGTGGTCGGCGGCCCTGTTGCTGGAGTCGCAGCGCGCCCTGTTGGCCGACCTCGGCGTGTTCGCCCAGGACTTCACCTTGGAGGCGGTGGAGGCGCTCGGCGCCGGACGGCTGTGGGACGGCGAGGCGATCGCAGGGCTGGCAGCCCTGGTGGACTCCTCGCTGGTCAGCCAGCGCGACGTCAGCGGCGAATCGGTGTTCACGCTGCTGGCCACCGTCCGCGAGTACGCGATCGGACGGCTGCAGGACACCGGCGACGAGCGGCGGATGCGGGATGCGCACGCGAAGTTCTACTCCGAGCTGGCCCGCCGGGAGGCGCGGGGCCTGCAGGGTTCAGGCCAGAAGGGTGCCGTCGCACGGCTGAGCCTCGAACGCGCCAACCTGCGCGCGGGCGTCCGGCACCTCGTCGACATCGGCGACTTCGCCACAGCCACCGACGTCGCCTGGCGGCTGTACCTGTACTGGTGGGTGGGTGCCTACTTCGGCGAGGTCAGTGTTTGGATGGCCGACGTCCTCGCCCGCGGCGGCGATCAGCTCACCGACCACCAGCGCGCGGTGGCTCGGTTCTACGTGCTGTGGCGCGAGATGTGGGACGGCCCGTCGCCGACGATTGCGCAGGACTTGGCTGACCTGGCCGAGCCCTTCGCCCGCACCGCGGACGACCTCGGGGTTGCCATGGCAACGTCGGCCGCCGGGCTCGCCCAGGTGCAGAGCGGTGACCGCAACTTCGACATCCCGGCCGAGCGGCTGCGACGGGGCGCAGAGCGCTTCCGTGCCTCCGGCTCCTTCTGGGGCGAGGTGCTGTCGCTGGTGGCGCTGGGCCGCATCGAACACCTTCGGCAGCACCCCGACGCGGCATTGTCCCTGTTCCGGCAGGCGAACGAGGCTGCTGTCACCGGCGGGGACGGGTTCGGTTCCACCATTGCCACCCACCACCTCGGACGGGAACTGCTGGCATCCGGTCACGTCGAGGAGGCCCGCCGCGTGTTCCACAGCGGCCTGCAGGTGTCCATCGGGCTGCACCACGACGAGGGCATCGCCTACACCCTTGAGGGCCTGTGCGCGATCGCAGCGCTGCACGGTGACGTCGACCGGGCCGGGGTGCTGGCAGGCGCAGCCGCGTCCATCCGTCACCGGGTGGGCATGTACGACGTGCCGGAGTTCGTGTTCCACGAGGGCTACGTTGAGCGGCTGCGGACGCCGGAGAATGCGTCCCGGCTCGATGAAGCCCTGGCCAGGGGCCGGGAGTACGGGGCCATCGAGGCCGCCGAGTACGCGCTGGCCTCCGAGCCCGGCCCGGACGACGTCGCCGCCGCGGTCAGGCAGCCGGCACTCAGGGCTGCGGCGTCAGCGGGCGACCAGGCGCGCGAGGTCGCCGCCCTGTAGCGGGGTCGTGCCCCACGCCATGCCGGCGGTGTCGCCGCCGATCCGCAGGTACAGCGTGTGCGGGCTGTCGGTGAACACGAGCCGGACGTCGAGGGCGCCGTCGGCGCCGCAGCCGGCCGCTGCGGCCACGGGTATCACGACGTCACCGATGTGCGCGTGCTGGCGCACCCAGATGCCGCTGCCGGCGGTCAGCTCGACCGCGTGTCCGTTGGTGGTGAAGCCGATCCGGAACCCGTCGCTGTCCCGGCGCGCGTGGGCATCAAAGAGTCCTGGCAGGTTGGCCTGCTCGTCGGGCGAGGCGACCAGGGTCGCGTCCAGCTGCACAGTGCCTGATGCCGACCAGTCCTGGCCGGGGCCGGTGTCTGCGGGGAGCGGAAGCTGGGTTCCGACGGCCCTTCGTGACGGTCGCTGGGCTCCCTCCTCGGGGGCCGTCATGGCGTCCGTTTCGAGCTCGGGAAGGAGCACGTTCCAGACGAGGTCGAGGAGCAACTGGGTGCAGGACTGCGCAGAGGTGATCGCGACCACGAGGCCGCGCTCGGGCAGCACCAGCGAGAACTGCCCGAAGGCGCCGTCCAGCCGGTAGCCCTCGCGTCCCAGCCACAGCTGGTACCCGTAGCCGAAGAGCCATTCGGGGTTCGGCTCGTTGGTGGCGATCTGGGGCTTTGTCGCGCGGGCCACCCAACCCTCGGGCAGCAGCCGGCGGCCCTGCCAGACGCCGTCGCAGCGGTACAGCTCGCCCATCGCGGCTAGGTCGCGGATGCGGACGTGGATGCCCGACCAACCCAGGCAGCGTCCCAGGGCGTCGCGGTCCCAGGTGGCGTCGATGCCCAGCGGTGCCAGCAGGCGGGGACGCAGGTAGTCGAGCAGGTCCTCGCCGGTGCGCTTGCGGATCAGTTCGCCCAGCAGCCAGGACGCGCCGTTGTTGTACACGTGGCGTGACCCGACCGCCGCCTGCGGCGGCGTGGAGAGGAAGATCCGTGCCCAGTCCTGCGGCGGTGCCGACTCGAACTCCAGCAGGGTGTCGGCGTCGTGGCCGGTGGACATCGACAACACGTGGTGCACGGTCAGCTGCGCCACTGACGCGGCCTGCTCGGCCACCGTTGCCCAGGCCTCGGGCAGCAGGTCGACGACCCGGTCGTCGAGCGCGAGCAGGCCCTCCCCGACGGCCAGCGCGATAGCTGAAGCGGTGAAGGTCTTGCTGGCCGAATACACCAGTGCCCGGTCTTCCGCGACGTACGGCGCCCAGTACTGCTCGAGCACGGGACTGCCCTCGCGCAGCACGACCAGGCCGTGCAGCTCCAGTTCCGGACGCGCCGCCACCGCGTCGATGAACGCGGTCAGGGCCGGCCCTTGGGGCTGTTCACGGCCGTCAGCATCGGGTTGCGCATCACGACGTCACCCAGCGCGTCATCGATCCGTCCCAGCACTTCCGGGCTCAGCACCACACCGGAGGCAGCAACGTTCTCCTTGATCTGGCGGGGCTTGGAAGCTCCGATGATCGCGCAGGCGACGTTCGGGTTCTGCAGCACCCAGGCGACAGCGAGTTGGGCCATGGTGAGTTCGAGCTCGTCGGCGACCGGACGCAGCCGCTGCACAGCGACCAGCACCTCCTCGCCCATCAGCCGCTGGATCATGTTGGCGCCGCCCTTTTCGTCGGTGGCGCGGGAGCTCTTCGGCGCCGGCTCACCGGGCAGGTACTTTCCCGTGAGCACGCCCTGGGCGACCGGTGACCAGCAGATCTGGGAAACCCCGAGCTCCACGGCCGTGGGCACGACCCACTCCTCGATGACGCGGTACAGCATCGAGTACTGCGGCTGGTTCGAGACGAGCTGGAAGCCGAGGTCCTTCGCAAGGGCGTGGCCGGCGCGGATCTGCGCGGCGTCCCATTCGCTGACGCCGATGTAAAGCGCCTTGCCTTGCCGGACGACGTCGGCGAAGGCCTGCATGGTCTCCTCCAACGGCGTCTCCTGGTCGTAGCGGTGTGCCTGGTAGAGGTCGACGTAGTCGGTCCGCAGGCGCTTCAGCGAACCGTTGATCGACTCCATGATGTGCTTGCGCGACAGGCCGGAGTCGTTGGGTCCGCCCGGCCCGGTGGGCCAGAACACCTTGGTGAAGATCTCCAGCGACTCGCGGCGCTCACCCTTCAGCGCTTCGCCGAGCACCTTCTCGGCGACCGTGTTGGCGTAGACGTCTGCGGTGTCGAAGCTGGTGATCCCCTCGTCGAGGGCAGCACGGACGCACCTGGTGGCCGTCTCGTTCTCCACCTGCGACCCGTGGGTCAGCCAGTTGCCGTAGCAGATCTCAGAGACCTTCAGCCCGGAGTTACCGAGGTAGCGGAACTTCACGCCTGGCTCTCCTCGACCGCGACCGTGGGCTCGGCATCTCCGACGTCGCCCTCGATCTCGATCTCGTCCTCCGCCGCTGCCTCGGCGGCGACCGCACCGGGATCGGCATCGTCGTCGGCCACGTCCTCGACCTCTTTTGCTTGTGCGGACCCAACGGCTGCAGGCCCGGACTTGGGGGCGGCTTCCTCCGGGTCGGCGAGCGGGTTGACGATCGACACGCCACCGAGGGTGGCCAGCATCTGGCGGACGTTGGTGAGCTGGGCGGTGATCGCGTCCCTGCGGGCCGTGGCGGCCTGCAGTTCGCGCTCGGACTCGCGGCGGATCTTCTCCGCGGTGAGACGGGCGGAATCGACGTGGTGGCCGGCCTCTTCGCGGGCACCCTTCAGGTGCAGGTCGGCCTGCGCCTTGGCCTCGGCCAGCGTGCGGTCGGCCTCGGCGTCCAGCGATGCCTGGCGCTCCTGGGCGCGGACGATCGCCTGCTCGTTCACCTGCATCTGGTTGGCGAACTCCTCCGAGGCCTTGTCCCTGCGCTCGGCGAGCGTCTTCTCGAAGTCGGCTGCTGCGGCGGCGGCGCGGGCGCGCTGGTGCTCGTAGAACGCTTCTGCCTCCTCGCGACGGGCGGTGGCCTCACGATCGGCATAGTCGAGGATCTCGTCGGACTGGCGCTTGGCGGCCTCGAGGGTGTGGGTCGACTCTGCGTCGGACTTGCTGGTGATGTCGGCGGAGTAGCGGTCGGCAGCGGTCCGGGTGGCGTCGGCCGCGGCCTGCGCCTCGGTGACCAGCTTCTCGGCCTCAGCCTTCGCCTTCGCGACCAGCTCCGCGGCCTCGTCCTCTGCGAGCTTCAGCATCTTGCCGATGCGGGCCCCGAGGTCGGCGTAGCTCGGGACGGCGGTGAAATCCTTCTGCTCCTGCTCCAAGGTGGCAAGGCGAAGCCGGTACGCGTTGGCCTGCTCCTCCAGCTGGGCCACCTGCGAGCGGAGCTTGGTGAGGGCCACCGAGGTGTCACCGCCTTCGGCGCGCGACTGGTCGAGGGCCTTGCGCAATTCCGAGATTGCACGGTCGACCTCGCCGGGCTCGTAGCCGCGCATCACCGTCCGGAAAGCGGTGTTCTGGTGGGTCATATTTCCTCTTCCGTTTCCTGAATCGTAAAGGGTGTCGGGCGTTCGGAGACGGCGAGCGCCTCGATCACCCCTGAAAGGTGCCCAAGCTGGGCATTGATGTCGTCCCGGCGTCGGGCAAGGGTGGCTACCTCTGCGCGGGCACGCTCCATCAGCGCACGTGCCTCGGTGCGGACGGCGTCGGCGTCCTCGCGTGCCTCGTTGAGGAGGGCGACGGCCTCTTCACGCGACGCTCGAGACTTCTCATACGTCTCGCGCTGGAGCTTCTCCAGGTCGGCGGCGGTGCGCTCGCGGATCATCTTGGCGCCGGCCTCCGCCTCGACGAGGCGCCGCTCGGCGCGCTCGATCTGGGCCTGGGCCTCCGAGCGTGTGTGGGCGAGCAGGCGGTCGGCCTCCTCGCGCGCCTGCTGGCTGGTGTTGGTGGCGTCCCGCTCAGCGGCTTCGAGTACCGCCTTCGCCCGAGCCTGCAGGTCCTCGGCAACAGCCGTCGACTCCGACAGCAGGGCCTGGTTGCGGTGGGCGGTGGTGGTCAGCGCGAGTTGCGCCCGCTCGCGGACGCCACGAAGGTGCTCGGCCAGTTCGTTGTGCTTCTGGCGGGTGATGGCCTCAGCCTCCGCCTCGGCGCTGGCGCGGAGCTCGGCCATCGCCTGCTCGGTCCAGGCGACGTGCGAAGCCGCCGCGGCAAGCTGCTCGTCTGCCCGGGCCCGCGCGTCCGCCTCGAGGGCCTCCCGCTCGGCCTGCGCCTCCGCCTTGGCCCGTTCGGCCTCGGTGTCGAACGTTTCGCGGTCGGCGGCGAGCCCTGCGGCCAGCCGGGTGTGCTCGGCCTCCTGCTCAGCCTGGAGCCGGGCCAGCTCGTCGGTGACGTGGCCTCGCAGCGCGGACAGCTCGGCTTCGAGCATGTCGCGGCGACGGGCTTCCTCGGACTCGGTGGCCGAGCGTCGGTCGGCCAGTTCTGCGTCCACGGCGGCGACGCGGGCGTCGAGGCGCTGGCGCACCTCGTCATCGGTGCGCGTGGCGGTGTTCAGCAGGGTGGCCGCCTTCACCCGTCCGTCATGCAGGATCGCCTCGGCCTCCGCGCGGGCGCTGGCAACGACCTCAGCCGCGGTCGACTCTGCGGTCTGGGTGATCAGGTTGGCCTGCTCCGTGGCGTCCCCGAGCAGAATCATCGCGTCCTGCCGGGCCTCGTCGAGCCGTGCGGTTGCCGCAGCCAGAGCCGCGTCGATCGTCGCCTGGCGTTCGGCCACCTCTCGGGCCAATTGGTCGTTCAGCTCACGGTTCTTCGCCGTTTCCGCGCGCAACGCATCGGCCTCAGCCTGGGCCTCGGTGCGGAGCTGATCAGCCAGGTTCTGTGCCTGGGTCAGGATTTCGGTCGCCTGCCTGGTCAGCTCGTTACCGGCCGGCTGGTTGAACGGACGCGCGGCAGGATCGAGCACCTAGCAATGATCCAAGTCAGCGTCACCACAACGCAACCCGGCACGGAGTGTCGCCTACAGGGTCTGAGGTGAAGGTCCAGCCTTGTCAGGGTTGGACGAGCACCGGGCCGACGCGAGGACGTTTCACGTAAGGTTCGTGGCGTGCGCTACCTGTCCACCCGCGGTGAGCCCGGCGTCCCCGGGCTCGGCTTCTGCGACATCCTGCTGGAGGGTCTTGCCCCCGACGGGGGACTCTTCCTGCCCGAGTCCTACCCGAGGGTGGGCGCCGCGGAATTGGCGCGGTGGCGGAGCGTGCTGGAGTCGGACGGGTACGCCGCCCTGGCTTTTGCCGTGCTCAGGTTGTTCATCGACGACATCCCCGATGCCGACCTGCGCGGCATCTGCGAGCGGGCCTACACCGATGCCGTCTTCAGCAGCCCCCAGATCGTGCCGGTCACCGAGATCGAGGGCGGCCTGTGGCTGGCCCACCTGTCCGGGGGCCCGACCGCTGCGTTCAAGGACATGGCCATGCAGCTGCTCGGCCAGCTGTTCGAGTACGAACTGGAGCGGCGCGGCAGCGAGCTGAACATACTTGGCGCCACCAGCGGCGACACCGGGTCGGCTGCGGAGTACGCGATGCTCGGGCTGCCCCGCGTCCGCGTGTTCATGCTGACGCCGGCGGGACGGATGACGCCGTTCCAGCAGGCCCAGATGTTCAGCCTCGACGACCCGGCGATCGTCAATATCGCGGTCGATGGCGTCTTCGACGACTCCCAGGACCTGGTGAAGGCTGTCGCCAGCGACCTTGAGTTCAAGCAGAGGCACTCCCTGGGCGCAGTGAACTCGATCAACTGGGCCCGCCTTGTTGCCCAGGTGGTCTACTACGTCGCGGCCTGGCTGCGGGTGACCTCGGCGGAAGACCAGGTCGTTTCGTTCTGTGTACCCACCGGCAACTTCGGCAACATCTGCGCCGGCCACGTGGCACGGATGATGGGGGTACCGATCGAAACGCTGGTGCTGGCCACCAACGAGAACAACGTGCTGGATGAGTTCTTCCGCACCGGCATCTACCGGGTGCGCTCCAGCGCGGAGACCCAGGCCACATCCTCGCCCAGCATGGACATCTCGAAAGCCAGCAACTTCGAGCGGTTCGTCTTCGACCTGCTCGGACGCGACGCCGCGCGGGTGCGGGAGCTCTTCGCCGTCCAGTTGCTGCGCGACGGCTTCTTCGACCTGTCGGAGACCCCCGAGTTCGCCGGGCTGCCGGAGCGGTTCGGGTTCGTTTCCGCTGCATCCACGCATGCCGATCGGCTGGCCCACATCGCAGAGGTTTACCGGCGCGATGGGATCGTCGTCGACCCGCACACCGCCGACGGCATCAAGGTGGCGAGGGACTTCGTGCGTCCCGGCGTCCCGATGATCGTCACGGAGACCGCCCTGCCCGTGAAGTTCTCGGCAACGATCGTCGAGGCGATCGGGATGGAGCCGGAGCGTCCAGCCGCCTTCGAGGGCATCGAGGATCTCCCCCGCCACGTGATCGACCTCCCCAACGACGTGGAAGCGCTCAAGGCCCTGATCGCCGCCCACACCCGACCGGGGACGGTTCCTCTTTCGGTTCAGGAGCCGGGTTGAACCGAACCTGGGGACGGTTCTTCTTTCGGTTCATAGGCTTCGGGCGGCCGATGTCATCGGTTATCCACAGGCACGACGGGACGCTGCGCGATTACCCACAGATTGGTGTTTGGGGACCGCCGTTCTGACCAAACCTGCTTAGGCTCTTGAGGCGCTTCGAAAGAGGGATCGCCATGCCACGTCACGCCAGACAGCTCGCAGAGTCCGGGATATACCACGTGATGCTGCGAGGGGTGAACCGGGACGCGATCTTCCTTGACGACGAGGACTGCGCACGATTCCTCCTTGCGCTGGGCCAAGCCAAAGCTGCGTCCGGTTGCAGCGTCCTTGCTTACTGCCTCATGAGCAACCACGCGCATCTGGTCCTCCGCACCGCCGAGGAACCGATCGGTGCCGTCGTCAAGCGTCTCGGCGTCCGGTACGCCGGTTGGTTCAACCGCAAATACGGGCGCATCGGGCACCTGTTCCAGGACCGGTTCAAGAGCCTGCCGGTAGAGGACGACGCGTACTTCGTCACCCTCCTTCAATATGTGTGGAACAACCCGGTTGAGGCCGGGCTGGTCGACCTTCCGGAAGAATATCTCTGGAGCAGTCGTCGCCTCCTCGGGCACGAATCACCGCTTGTCGACGGGGGCCAGCTGCGCAAGCTGCTGCCCGCGGATCCTCTCGCCTGGGTCGCGCCCACCCTGCAACTGCCGGGTGGTCCGACCCTGAAACGGCTACGCCAGCCGGGCCATAGCGAGGAGGAGGTGACGGAGCTCCTTCGACGAGCGTGCGGAGCAGGCAACCCTGAGGACTACTTCAAGCTCCATGCGACGGCGCAGCAGCGCGCCATCCGAGAGCTGAGAACGCGCTCCGTCGCATACGCGCAGATCGCAAAGGCAACAGGACTCAGCACTTCGACCGTCAGACGGCTTCACGTCGCCCCGTTGCCTGCGTCACCGATTGCGCAATAGCAGGGCCGGCGGCAACCTCGGGCTTCGATGACTGGACGTGCCGAGCATGAACCGAACCAGGAACCGTCCCCAGGTTCGCGCCAGACGGCGTCCTGAACCGAACCAGGAACCGTCCCCTAGACCTTCAGGCCGCGGCGGTCGAGGAGGTGGCGGAGGTCGGGGTCCTGGCCGCGGTAGTCGCGGAAGGAGTCCATGGCGTCCACCGAGCCTCCCTTGGCGAGCAGCCGACGGCGATAGCGCTCCCCGTTCTCCCTGGTCAGGCCTCCGTTGGACGTGATGAAGGCGGCGGTGTCCGCGTCGAGCACCTCAGACCAGATGTAGGAGTAGTAGCCGGCGTCGTAGCCGCCCTCGAAGATGTGCCGGAAGTACGCCGACCGGTACCGCGGCGGCACCAGGTCGTAGTCGAGGCCCACCTTCGCCAGCGCAGCCTTCTCGAACTCCTCTACCTGCGCGGGGTCAGTGGGCAGCTCTTCCAGCGGCGTCGAATGCCACACCTGGTCGAGCAGCGCTGCAGCCAGGTACTCGGTGGTCTTGAAGCCCTGCTGGAACAGCGTCGATCCGCGCAACGTCGCCACCCACTCTGCCGGCATCGGCTCCCCGGTCTCGTGGTGTACGGCGTAACGGCTGAGGATCCCCTCGTCCAGCGCCCACATCTCGTTCACCTGCGACGGGTACTCCACGAAGTCGCGCGGGGTCTCTGTGCCCGACTGCGAGCGGTAGCGGGTGTCGGACAGCAGCCCGTGCAGCGCGTGGCCGAACTCGTGGAACAGCGTGATCACGTCGTCCCAGGTCATCAGCGTCGGCTGTCCGGCCGGCGGCTTCACCAGGTTCGAGTTGTTCGAGACCACCGGCAGCTGACCGAGAAGGTGGTTCTGGTCGACCAAGTTGTTCATCCACGCCCCACCCTGCTTGCCCGGACGGGTGTAGAAGTCGGCAACGAACAACCCGATCGGGGTGCCGTCGGCCTCCGCCACCTCGAAGACGCGCACCTCAGGGTTGTAGCCCATCAGCTCCGCGCGCTCCATGAACGTGATGCCGTACAGCCCGTTGGCCGCGGCGAACACGCCTTCGTGCAGCACCCGCTCCAGCTCGAGATAGGGACGCAGGACGGACGCGTCCAGCGCGTAGCGCTCGGCGCGCAACTGCTCGCTCACGAACTGCCAGTCCCAGGCGGCCAGCGGCGCGTCCGGCTCGAAACGGCGCCACACATGCTCCATGTCCACGGCCTCGTCACGGGCGTTGTCCACGGCGGCGGGCGCGAGCCGGGTGAGCAGGTCCCAGACCGCCTTGACGGTACGCGCGCAGGCGTCGGCGGCGACGTAGGCGGCGTGGTTGGCGAAGCCCAGCAGGCTCGCCCGCTCAGCCCGGAGCCGGGTCAGCTCGACGATGATGACCCGGGTGTCGTGGGCTCCCCCCAGGCCGCGATTCACCGAGGCGTGGTGGATCCGCTCCCGCAGCGGGCGGTTCGTCAGCACGTCCAGCGGACGCTGCGCCGAGGTGTTCTCCAGCTCGATCAGCCAGCCGTCCTGCCCGGTCTGGGTGGCGCGCTCCATCGAAGCGTCGATCTCCGCCAGGCTGAGCCCGTCCAGCTCCGCGGCGTCGGTGACCAGAACCGCGCCCGCGTTCATCCCTGCCAGCGCCTCCCTGCCGAAGGCTGACTGGAGCTCGGCGATCCGGTGGTTCACGGTGCGCAGCTTCACCTGGTCCTCCTCGGGCAGGTTCACCCCGGAACGCTCGAAGGCCAGAAGCTTGCGCTCCAGCCAGTAGGCCGAGGCCGGGTCGAGCTGCACCTCGCCGGCCTCCACACGGACGGCGAGCGCGGCCAGCCGGTCATAGAGCCTGCGATCGAGGTAGATCGCGTCGCCGTGGGCGGCCAGCTGCGGGGCGATCGCCTCGTCCGCGGCGTCCAGCACATCGTTGGTGTCGGCCGGTTGCTTGGTGTAGAACGCGTTCAGCGCCCTCGTGAACAGCTGCCCGGACGACTCCCACGCCTCGATCACGTTGGCTATGGTCGCCGGCTCGGGATTCGCGGCAAGGTCAGCGAGCTGCGCGAGCTGTTCTGCCATCCCGGCCTCGATGGCCGGCCGGTAGTGCTCGTCGCGCACCACGGTGTAGTCGGGCAGCTCGTACGGCAGCGTCGAGACGGTGGCGAGCGGGTTCAGAGCATCAAGCGGCATGCCGCCCATCCTTGCCGGTGCCGCCCGCGCAGCCAACCACCAGCGGTCAGGAACCTGCCGCCGGGAGCGATTCTGCTGCCATCGCGCTGCGCAGGGCCACCGCGCGGGCCTCGTCCCAGACGACGTCCGGATCGGGTTCAAGGAACCCGGCGGCGATGCTCGCGCAGCCCAGCGCCGCCAACGACCAGGGCGCCACCCCGCCCCCGAACGGGTCGGCCTCGAGCCGGTCGGACGCGATCGCGGGGTCGGCCAGCGCCATCAGCACGAGGCCGCGGACGCTGGCAGAGATCATTGCTGCAAGCGTGTCGAAGGAGGTCACCCCCGCGCGCAGCCGGAAGCCGAGCAGGCCGGCCAGCAGCTGCCAGCCAGAAGCGATGCCGTCGACGAACCGCTGCTGCGCCGCGGCCAGCGCAGCCTGCACCTCTGCCCGGAGGGCGGGGTCGGTGATGCTCAGGAAGGTGGCGTTGAGGGCAAGGTACGTGCGCCACTCCGCGGACGCGTGCATCACGGTGAAGTCACCGTCGGCGGCCTGCCGCATCAGTTCCACCCCCAGCGCCCACCGCTCGGCAGGGTCGGCCAGGCGTTCGGCGTCGGCGAGCACGAGGCCGGCGATCAGCCCCCACGATGCGTTCTCCACCACGGCCCTCGGCGTGGCCGCCCGCGCCAATTCCCGCACCAGGTCGTTGAGGAACAGTTCCTTGCTCGGCCACTTTCTGTAGGCGCCGGTGCGGGAAACGTCGGCAGCCGAGATGACAGCCTCGAAGCTCAGGTGGTCGAGGCTGACGGTCAGTCCGGCCGCGTTGATCTGGGTAACCGCAGCCGCCAGCATGCGCTCCTCGGTCTGCCGCTGGGAGATCCTCGGACGGCGCTCTGGCATCTACGCTCCTCTTGGGACATAATGTTTCAATGACTTGGTACTCAATGTCTCATCAGCCTAGCGAGGAGCCAGCATGTCCGTCCTGATCGTCGTGGAATCGCTCTTCGGCAACACCATGGCCGTGGCCAGGGCAGTGGCCGCAGGCGTCGCCTCCCGCGGCACCGACGTCACCGTCCTGCGTTGCGCGGACGCCCCGACAGAGATCCCCGCCGACGTGTCGCTGCTCCTTGCCGGCGCGCCCACCCACAATCTCCACCTGCCCAACCGGGCCAGCCGCACACAGGCCGTCGGACGCGGCGCCGTCTCCGGTGAAGCTGTCGGGCTTGCGGAGTGGATCGGTACAGCCACGCCACGAAAGGACCTCCGCGTGGTCACGTTCGACACCACCACCGGCGGGGCTTTCGCAGGTTCGGCGGCGAAGGCTGCGGCGAAGCTGCTCCGCCGCCGGGGCTTCGGCGCGCCCGAGCAGGGCCCAGGATTCATCGTCACCGGAACTCCCGGCCCGCTGCGGGACGGCGAGGAGGAGCGCGCCCGCACCTGGGGCGCCGCGCTGGTCAGCGACGCCGTGGCATCGTAGCGATCAGCAGGCCCAACGTGACGACGTTCACGCCCAGTAGCGCCCACTCCAGCCCCGTCATCTGCGCGGTGATGCCGAGCACCACATTGACGGCCACGACGACGATGGCAACGATGTGCCCCCACCGCTTCTGCACCGCGACCCAGCGCGCAGCCAGCCCGTAGGCCAGCGCGTCGACGAGGTAGAACAGTCCGACGACGGACGCGAAGGAGCTCGCCATGCCGGCAGGCGGCACCACGTACAAGCGCACCCCGAGGATCGCCCACAACGCCGCCAGCAGCGCGAGCAGCACCACAGCACCCAGGCGCAACCGGGCCCGGGCCGAGCCGGGGCCGCCGACCCCGGCGGGTTCGGGGGTCTTCGAGGATCGCCTTGCTGCGCTTGGTCTGACCACGGGCCAACGCTAGCGGCCCGCTCGGCCTAGGCTGACCGGATGCTGCTCTCACCGGTCGAAGTGATCGGCTACATCGCCTCGGCGCTGGTGGTCGCCTCCCTGGCGATGACGTCCGTGGTGCGCCTGCGGGTCGTCTCCCTCGTCGGATCGCTGGTCTTCGTCACCTATGGCGTCCTGTTGCCCTCGATCCCGATCATTCTCACCAATGCCGCCGTCGCCCTGCTGAACGTCTGGTTCCTGCGCAAGGAGTTCAGTCCCAACCGCGACCTCGGCGCAGTGCCGATCGCTTCGGACGCGCCCTTCCTGCTCGACTTCCTGCGCTCCCACGACGCCGACATCCGCACCTTCCACCCCGGCTTCCAGCCGCCGGCGGCAGGCGACTTCGCCCTGCTGCTCACGCGGGACGGCCTGCCGGCCGGAGCCCTCATCGGCACCCCGGAGGGCGACGTGCTTCGGCTCCGGGTCGACTACGTGATGCACGCGTACCGCGATTCGCGGATCGGCACCTGGCTGTACCGCAGCGGGACCAAGGTGTTCACCGACGCCGGATTCGCAAGCCTCGCCACCGTCCCCGCGTCCGAAGCGCTGCGCCACTACCTTCTTGGCGTCGGCTTCGTGCGGCGGGACGGGGAACTGGTGCTCGACCTGCGCCCCTGATCGATCACTCGCAGAAGCTGAGCTCCCCGGCAGAGACCGTGTCGGGCTTGTCCGCACCGATGAACCGGAGCTTGTTCGGCAGCGTGAACATGCGGCCGCCGTCGCCCTCACCGAGGTTCAGGTTCTCCTGCTTGCCCTTCGGATACTTCGCCTTGAGCTGGGCGAAGGTGAGGTTCAGCGGCACCGCGTCCTGCATCTTCAGGGGGGCAGCGAAGGTGTTCTTCAGCGTGAAACCCCATGCGGAAAGGGAGCGCGGCGACTTCTTCGACTGGTCCTTGGCCGTGTATTGCACCCACAAACCGCCGTAGATCACCGTCTGCGCCCACGGGCTGGCGTCGTTCAGCTCGCAGAGGATCCCCTGCGAGCTCTCGTCGGGATCGCCCAGGCGGTCGGTGAGCAGGTCGGTCACGTCGACCTGCTTGGCTCCGAACTTGAGCGTGCCCACGCCGTCCCCGCGCAGTTCGAGGCCGGTGTCGACGGTCGGGGTGGCAGACGACACCGACGGTGTGGGCGTCAATGTGGGGGTTGCCGAGGACACCGTCGGGGTTGGTGCTGCACTCGTGGACGGGGCGACCGGCGGCGTCACCCCACACGCGGTGAGGGTGAGCCCCAGCATTGGGGCGAGGACTGCCAGAAGGCGGTGACGGCTCATCGGGTGCTCCTGTCATGGGCGGACGCAGGACAAGCAAAGCATCTGGCATCCACGCCCGTCGCCGCCAGCCCCTGATCGGGCTAGCCTGATGGCCTGCCGAACGATAGGGGACGGCCATGGTCCAGGCAAAGAAGCGGATCGGTATTCTCACCGCAGGCGGCGACAGCCCCGGCCTCAACGCCGCCATCCGGGGCTTCGGCAAGGCAGCCATCGGCCTGGGCATGGACCTGATCGGCTACCGCGACGGCATCCGCGGGCTGGTCGAGAACCGCTACACCCCGCTCGACTCCGGCGCCCTCTCCGGCATCCTCACCATCGGCGGCACCATCCTTGGCACCAGCCGCGACAAGGTGCACCGCATGATGATCGACGGCGAGACCCGTGACATGCGTACGCAGGTGGTGGAGAACTACGAGAAGGAGGGGCTGTCCGGCCTCGTCATGCTCGGCGGCGGCGGGACGGCGAAGAACGCGCTGCGCCTTGCCGGGGCCGGCCTTAACGTGATCACGCTGCCCAAGACCATCGACAACGACATCGCCCGCACCGACACCTCCTTCGGCTTCGCCACTGCCATGGAGATTGCGACGGAGGCGATCGACCGTTTGCACAGCACCGCCCACAGCCACCACCGGATCATCCTCACCGAGATCATGGGCCACAGGGCGGGCTGGCTGACGCTCGCCGCGGGCATCGCCGGCGGCGCCGACATCGTCCTGCTGCCCGAGATCCCGTACACGGTCGCCAGCGTGGCGGAGACGATCAAGACCCGGCTCATCAGAGGCAGCACGTTCAGCGTCGTCGCCGTCGCCGAAGGCGCCCGCGATGTGCAGGACTCCGCCGACATCGAGGCGGCGGAGCTCTTGGTGCACGCGGCGAAGACTCCCGAGCAGATCCGGGCGGCGAAGGCGCACCTTGCCAACGTGACGGATGAGCAGCGCGAGCACACGTTCAAGCTCGCCCGCGAGCTGGAGGCAGCAACCGGGCTGGAGTCGCGGGTGACGATCCTCGGCTACGTGCAGCGCGGCGGCATCCCCTGCGCTGCCGATCGGCTGCTGGCCTCCCGGCTGGGGACGGCGGCTGCGCACGCGGTCAGCAAGGGTCAGTTCGGCATGATGGTGGCCGCCCGCGGCGAGGACACCGACCTGGTACCGCTCACCGAGGTGGCGGGCAACCTCAAGCTCGTTCCGCCCGACCACGAGTGGATCCAGACCGCCCGCAAGCTGGGCACCGGGCTGGGTGACTGATCATGCATCGGCCGTTCGCGCAGGTCGACGTGTTCGGCGACGGGGCCGCAACCGGGAATCCGCTGGCCGTCGTGCTCGACGCCGCCGGCGTGGACGATGCGGCGATGCAGGACCTCGCATCCTGGATCAACCTGTCCGAGACCACGTTCCTGTTCCCGCCCACCGATCCGGCGGCCGACTACGCCGTCCGTATCTTCACGCCTGTCGGCGAGCTCCCCTTCGCCGGCCATCCCACGTTGGGCAGCGCTCACGCGTGGCTCGAAGCGGGGGGCCGCCCGCGCCGCGGGGGCCATCTGGTGCAGGAGTGCGGCGGCGGCATCGTTCACGTGCGGCTGGTCGGGGACCGTCCCGCCTTCGCCGCACCGCAGCGACGTCGCACGGGGCCGCTGGACGAAGCCCACCTCGCGATCGCCGAGGCCGCCCTCGGCACCCCGCGCACCCATTGGGTGGCCCACGAGTGGGGCGACAACGGCCCGCCGTGGATGATGATCGAGCTCCCGGACGCCGAGTCGGTTCGCCGCGCGTGGGTGGACCGCACCCAGCTCGGACGCCACGACCACCTGGGGTTGGTCGGGCGTTTCTCCGGCGGCGAGTACGCGTACGAGGTGCGCGGCATCCTCGCCCACACCGAGGATCCTGTGACCGGCAGCCTGAACGCAGCCGTCGCGCAGTGGCTGCGCTCCCGCAACGCCGTCCCGGCCTGTTATGTCGCCACCCAGGGCTCACAGGTGGGCCACCACGGCGAGGTGTTCGTCACCGACGACGGCACCGACATCTGGATCGGGGGCCGCACGCGGACGATCATCGCCGGCAAGGTCGACCTCTAGATGGGCGGACTCAGCGGCCGGTTCGCGCTGATCACCGGCGTCGGCCGGCGGCGCAGCATCGGATTCGCCATCGCGTCCCGGCTCGTGCAGGACGGGGCCGGGGTGATGATCAGCCACTTCGGCGCCCACGACGCAGCCCAGCCCTGGGGCACCGACGAACCGGCTGAGGTGCTGGCGGCGCTGCGGGCACTCCGGGCCGACGACCGGCAGCAGGTGCTCGCCGTCGACGCCGACCTGACCGGCCCAACCGTGCCCGACGAGCTGACCGACGCTGCAGTCGCCGGCCTCGGCGCGCTCGATATTCTCATCTGCGACCACGCCCGCAGTGGCGGGGACGGTGCCCTCGGCGAGCTGGACGCGGCCATGATCGACGGCCATTACGCTGCCAACACGCGTTCGTCCCTGCTGCTGGCGCAGGCGTTCTCACGAGTGCACGACGACACTCGTCCCGGCGGCCGGGTGGTGTTCATCACGTCGGGGCAGGGCAACGGCCCAATGCCGGGTGAGGTGGCCTACGCCGCGTCAAAGGCCGCACTGGCCGGCATCACCGCCACGATCGCCCACCAACTGGCGCCCAGAGGCATCACCGTGAACACGGTGAACCCCGGCCCCGTCAACACCGGCTATCTGGACGGGGCAGCCGGCGAAGCGCTGCTGCCCCGGTTCCCGCTGGGACGGCTGGGCGAGCCCGACGACCCGGCCCGGCTGATCGCGTGGCTGGTGAGTGAAGAGGCCGCCTGGGTGACCGCGCAGGTGATCACCACCGACGGCGGCTTCTCCCTGAGCTGAACACCCCACGCTTTTCCCCCGGGTTGTCGGGGGGTGGGGGCGAAAGGGTCAGGGCTGGGGGCGGAGCAGCCCGGCGACTATGTGGGCCCGCTCGACTGTGATCGCCGGGGAGACCGCTGCCGGGAACTCCGGGGTGCCGGCGAAGCGCGCCCGCACCTGGACGTCGCCGGAGCGGGCGTCGACATCGAGGGTGAAGCCGCCGGACTGGTCGGTGACGGCCTCCGCAAGGGCCGCCCAGACCCGGCCGTCGGGGGAGGTCTCCACCACAACGGTCTCGGCGGACACCGGTGAGCCGTCCGCGCCCACCAGGCGTCCGGACACCTCAGGGCTGGTGCGCGAGCCGGGCACCCGTCCCAGGGACAACTTCGGGGGTGTGACCACACGCAGGTACACCTTGTGCCCGGCTCCGCGGCTGTCCTCGTAGACGATCCGGTTGCCGGCGACGGTCGGGTTGCTGCTCCAGCCGTCGTGACGGGTCACCCGGGTGGTCACGCTGGTGGCAACGTCGTAGAGGTAGATCTCGGTGTTGTCGTGGCCGTCGCGCTCGTCCATCCAGACGATCCGGCCGTCGGCCACCTCGGCGAACCACTGCACCGAGTCGTCGTCGGTGACCTGCGTCACGGCGGCTGCGGCGAGGTCGTAGGCGTAGATGTCGCTGTTGGTTGCGGTGATCGCGTCCTGCCAGACCACGAGGCCGTCGTCGATCCGCGGCAGCGTCTGGTCGGTGCCGGTGGTGGTGAGCCTTGTCTCGCTGCGGGTGCCGAGGTCGTAGGCGTAGATGTCGGCGTCGGTGCCGTTGCGTACGTCCTGCCAGACAACGACGCGTCCGGAGATGTCACAGGCGCTCGCCGACGCCCCCGCCGGCGAGACCACCAGGTCACGCCCGGTGTTGACGTTGTGGACGTGGATTCGGCCTTCGTACTCATAGCAGAGCAGGTCACCGGACAGCTGGGGCTGGGCGCCCGGGCTGGCGTTCAGGCGGCGCTGTTGGCCGGTGGCCAGGTTGCGGTACCAGAAACCAGGGTTGGTGCCGTTGCCGTAGTCACTCCACACCACCCGATCGCCGGAGATGGCCGGTCGGCCGAGCGCGGTGTGGTCGGGGGTCAGGTTGAGGTCGGTACCGGTCTTCAGGTCGAGGACCCGGACGTCGAAGAGGATCTCCGCGCCGGCGCCCTGCCCGACGGTGCGCTCTCCCGCGTGGTCGGCGTAGGCGAGCTTCGAACCGGAGAGTTGTGGCCAGTCCTGGGTGGCTGCTCCGGTGGTGAGTTGGCGCTCCTTGCCGAGCCAGTCGGCCGACGCCGGCGACGCGCAGCTGAACATCATGGCGACGGTGGCTGCACCACCGACCATGACGAGCCAGCAGGCTCGACCGAACGGATCGATCACGACATCACCTCAGCTGTTCGCGCAGGAATCCGCGACGCTCACCAACGCTAGACCGCGGGCCCCCTCTGTCGACATACCCCATCGGGGTGACGCCCACACGGGTGACCGCCGAGATCGCTCCATGAGGAATAGGTGGCGGACTAGGCTGGTTGGGTTCGAAGAATCGAGGTTCCCGCATGCCTGCACTGCGTTCCCGCACCGTCACCCATGGCCGCAACATGGCCGGCGCCCGCGCCCTCTGGCGCGCCACCGGCATGACCGAGTCGGATTTCGGCAAGCCGATCGTCGCGATCGCGAACTCCTTCACCCAGTTCGTGCCGGGCCATGTGCACCTACGCGACATGGGCAGGCTCGTCTCGTCTGCGGTCACCGAAGCCGGTGGCGTCGGCAAGGAGTTCAACACCATCGCCGTCGACGACGGCATCGCGATGGGCCACGGCGGCATGCTCTACTCGCTGCCCAGCCGCGAGCTGATTGCCGACTCGGTGGAGTACATGGTGAACGCCCACTGCGCGGACGCCCTCGTCTGCATCTCCAACTGCGACAAGATCACGCCGGGCATGCTGCTGGCAGCGCTGAGGCTCAACATCCCCACCGTGTTCGTCAGCGGTGGCCCGATGGAGGCCGGCCGCGTCGACCTGCCGCGGCTGGGCAAGACGGGTCTCGACCTGGTGAACGCCATGACCGCGTCGGCCGACCCGAATGTCTCCGACGAGGAACTGACGGCGATCGAGCAGTCGGCCTGTCCCACCTGCGGTTCCTGCTCGGGCATGTTCACAGCCAACTCAATGAACTGCCTGCTCGAAGCCCTCGGCCTCGCCCTGCCCGGCAACGGCTCGACGCTGGCCACCGCGTCCGCCCGCAGGGACCTGTTCCTGAACGCCGGACGGCTCGTCGTCGAACTGGCAAAGCGCTGGTACGACGAGGACGACGCGTCCGTGCTGCCGCTGTCGATCGCCACCAAGCCGGCCTTCGCCAACGCGATGCGCCTCGACGTGGCCATGGGCGGCTCAACGAACACCGTCCTGCACATTCTTGCCGCCGCCCGCGAGGCCGGCGTCGACTTCACCCAGGACGACATCGACGAGATCTCGCGGCACACCCCCTGCGTCTGCAAGGTCGCGCCCAGCTCCCCCAAGTACTACCTCGAGGACGTGCACCGCGCGGGCGGCATCGCAGCGATCCTGGGTGAGCTGCACCGCGGCGGCCTGCTGGACACGTCCGTCCACGCCGTCCGCTCCCCCGACCTGGACACCTGGCTCGGCGCCTGGGACATCCGCTCCGGCACCGCCAGCGACACAGCGATCGAGCTGTTCCACGCCGCCCCCGGTGGGGTGCGCACCACGGAGGCGTTCTCCTCGACCAACCGCTGGGACACCCTCGACACCGACGCAGAGTCCGGCTGCATCCGCGGCGTCGCCACCCCGTACACCACTGACGGCGGCCTAGCGATCCTGAAGGGCAACCTCGCCCCCGACGGCTGCATCGTCAAGACCGCCGGCGTCGCCGAGAACATCTGGACCTTCAGCGGCCCTGCCCGGGTCTGCGAGTCGCAAGAGGATGCGGTCGAGGCGATCCTCGGCAAGCGCATCGTCGACGGCGACATCGTGGTGATCCGCTACGAGGGCCCCAAGGGCGGCCCCGGCATGCAGGAGATGCTCTACCCGACCTCGTACCTGAAGGGCCTCGGACTCGGCCAGAAGTGCGCGCTGATCACAGATGGCCGCTTCTCCGGCGGCACCTCGGGGCTGTCCATCGGGCACGTGTCGCCCGAGGCCGCCGCCGGCGGGACCATCGGGCTGGTGGAGGACGGCGACATCATCGAGATCTCGATCCCCAACCGGTCGATCAACCTGCTCGTCGACGATCAGATCCTGCAGGCCCGCAGGGAGTACCGCGACGCGATCGGCTGGAAGCCGGAGAACCGCGACCGCACGGTCTCCGCCGCGCTGAAGATCTACGCCTCGATGGCACTGTCGGCCGACAAGGGCGCCGCACGCGAACTGCCGGGGACGGCACCCGTGCGCACGCCCGCGCCGGTCAGCGTCCACTGAACGTGGGCGGTGCCGACGCGCCTGTCCGCGCCCTGCTGATGGACGCCGACGGCGTCGTGCAGTACCCGAGCCCCGGCTGGCTGAAGGAGATGGCACGCCTCGGCGGCCCGGGCTTCATCCCCGAGGCATTCCGTCGGGAGGCGACAACGCTCACCGGCAACGTCGACCTGCGCGAGGAGCTGGCGGGGATCCTGGAGCGCCGGGGCCGCACCTGCACCGCAGATGACATCCTCGCGGTCTGGTACCGCATCGAGGTGGACGAGCGCATGCTCACCCTCGTCGATCGGGTACGTGCCGCCGGCGTGGTGACGGCGCTGGCCACCAACCAGCAGAGCTACCGGGGCACCTACATCAAGCAGAACCTGCCCTACGACCAGCACTTCGACCACCAGTTCCACTCCTTCGAGGTGGGGCTGGCCAAGCCCGACCCGGCCTATTTCGCGCACATCGTCGAGACGATCGGCGTCGAGCCGGAAGAGGCGGTGTTCGTCGATGACGTGCTGGCCAACGTGCGGGGAGCGCAGGCAGCGGGACTGAGCGCCGTCCACTTCGCGCACACTGACACCTACGGCTCGCTGCGCTGCCGGTTGCGTGCGCTCAGCGTTCCGGGAGTCTAGAACGGTCCCTGAGGAGCTCACGCCGAGGAACGAGGCCGGGAGCGTCACGAAGGGCAGTCGACTGGATCTGACCGGTAACCTCACCCCCGTGCTGGAATTCACCTTGACGCAGGCCGACCTGGCCGCCTTTGCCGCGCATCAGGCACAGGAGTCCGGCGAGGAGGCCGTCCGCGGCAAGCGGTTCCGGCTGGTCAGTGCGTGGCTGGTCGGGATCGCCGGCTACCTCGTGGTCGTGGTGCTCACCGCCGTCCCGCTGCTGCTGAACCTGCAGCTGGGGTGGGCAGCGGCGGGCGAGGTGGTCGCGCTGGGGTTCGGGTTCGTGCTCGGGCTGCTGGACTGGCGCAAGGGCGGGGTGCTGACCACGCCGCTCCTGGCCCGGCGGTACCGGTTCAAGGCCCGCGAGGCGCTCGCTGCCACCGGGGCAGAGCGGCGGCTGACCCTGGACGATTCCGGCTTCACTGTTGCCGCAGGGAAGCGGTCGACCCGGGTGCCCTGGGCCGGCGTCCTGCGCATCGCCGAGACGCCCGGCCACTACTTCGTCTACACCGGGCCAAGCGAAGCCCATGTGCTGCCCCGACGGGCACGCGAGACCGAGATGAAGGCCTTCGTCGAGGCGATCCTCGAGCACCTGTAGGTCACCAGTCGAAGGCGCGCCCCAGCCGGGCGAGGCCCTCGGCGATCACGTCGACCGGGTTGGTGACGTAGGACAGCCGCATCGTCGAGCGGTCGGGAACGCCCGCGAAGAAGGGCCGGCCGGGCACGTAGGCCACGCCCTCCTCGACGGCCGTCGGCAGCCGCAGCGCCGTGTCCACTACGCCGCCCAGGCGGGCCCACAGGAACATGCCGCCCTCGGGACGGGTGACGCCGGCGCCTTCGGGCAGGATCCGGGCGAGGCCGCCGGCCATCGCGTCCCGCCGTTCGCGGTAGACGGCGACCACGCGGGCGATGTGGGCGTCGAGGTCGCAGGTGGCGAGGTAGTGGGCGACGGCGAGCTGGTCGGTGACGGCGCTCTGCAGCCCGACGGCCTGCTTTGCCACCTCGAGCGAGCGAAGGATGTCGCCTTCCGCCCGCAGCCAGCCGACGCGGACGCCCGGGGCCATCACCTTCGACGCGGAGTTCAGCAGCACGGTCTGGGCGGACATGCCGGGCAGGCTCGCCAGTGGCGCTGCCGGCTCGCCCTCGAACCGCAGCTCGCTGTAGGGGTCGTCCTCGAGCAGCGGGACGCCGGCGGCGAGCAGCACATCGGCGACCGCCCGGCGGCGCTCGGTCGACATGGAGCGGCCGGTGGGGTTCTGGAAGGTGGGGATCAGGTAAACGAACTTGGGGTGGTGCGCGGCGATGGCCGCGGCGAGCGCGTCCGGAAGCATCCCGTGGTCATCGGTGTCCACCGCCACCAGACGCGCTCCCGCGAGCGCGAACGCCTGCACGGCTGCGAGGTAGGTGGGCTGTTCGACCAGCACGACGTCGCCGGGGTCGATCAGGACCTGACCCACAAGGAAGATGCCCTCCTGGGAGCCGCTGGTGACCTGCACCTGGTCGGGGTGGGTGGGCAGCGTCCGGGAGAGGCGGGCTGCCACCTGCTCGAGCAGCTCCGGCTCGCCCTTGGTGGTGGCGTACTGCAGTGCCCGGGCGCCCTGGTTGGTGAGCACATGGTCAAAGGCCGCGCGGAAGTCGTCCAGCTCGAACAGCGACGCGTCCGGGATACCGCCGGCGAAGGAGATCACGTCACCCCGGCTCACCACGGCGAGGATGTCGCGCACGGGCGACGTGGTGACGCCGGCGAAGCGGTCGGCCAGCTGGAAGGGACTGCTCATTGCCGGATCGTGCCACGACTGGTCAGCAATTGGCATCTGTGCGTCCGCACCCCGAGCGAGGCGATAGCCTCGCCCCCGTGTTCGAGTACTCCGTCAGCACCGAGGATCGGGTCTCGTTCGCCCTGTGGCAGCTCGAGCGCACCGGCATGCTCGAGCGCGCACTGCGGCGATTGTGGTGTACCGGGCTCCTGATCGGCGTCGCCGCCTCCGCGATCGCGACCGCGCTGTTCGTGCTGCGGTCCCGGGGCTGGACGCTGTTCGCGCTCGTGCCCGCTGTGACGGGCCCGCTGGCCTGGCTGGTGGTGACCGCAGCGTGGCCGGGCATCACCCGCATGTGGGCGACCCGACGGCTCACTGGTGCAGCGAGGCGCAAGAGCCGAGGTGCAAGGGCGACGACCACCCGGGTGTGGCTGGACGACACGGGCCTCAATCTTGCGGTTGTGGGCGGGGGAAGCAACCACTACTTGTGGACGGCCCTCGGTGGGTTGGGTGAGACGCCCGAGCACGTGTTCATCCTGACCGGCGATGGGGCAGGGGTCCCTCTGCCGAGGCGTCTCGACCCCGCGATGATCGCCAGCTTCGCAGATCAGGTTAGGGCCCACCTCGGCCCCCCACCGAGCCCATCGCCGTCCGCGCCCGCTGCGACGCCCCAGCCCATCGCCGTCGCCCCACCCGGGGATTCAACTGTTCGGCCCGACGTTTGGGTGGCGGCTTCGGGAGTGGTCCCGCTGAGCGGGTTCGCTCCCGGCTCGGCCATGACGAACCCTGTCACTCCCGTGATTGCCGCGCTCAACTACACCGTCACGACCGAGGACCTGGTCGCGGCGGTGCTCGACAACCCGGGCACGCGAAAGCGGTACGAGGGTCAGGTCTGGAGAGCGGGCTGGCGACGCAGCCTGCGGACGCTGCCCATCACCCTCGGGGTCGTCCTGCTCGCAAACCTCTTCATGTTCGACCTCGGCGTCGGGTGGAGCGTGCTGAGCACCGTGCTGCTCGGTGGCCTGTTCGCTGTGGTGCAGTGGTCGCAGATCGACCACACGATCAAGCGAAGGCTGCCGGCGGCGCTGGAGAAGCAGTCGCTACACGACCTTGCCCTCCGGGGCGACCAGCGTCGGGTCGTGGCAGAACCCGCTGGCCTCACCCTCGTCGATGCTGCCGCCACCGGGCGCTTCGGGTGGCACCAGGTGCAACTCACGGAGACCGACCGGTACGTCATCGTCACCGCACACCTCACCAGTTGGGCGATTCCCAAGCGATTGGGGCAGCCGTTGGCGAGCTTCGTGCAGTTCGCTCGGAGCCACGGAGCCAGCTGATCGCGGTGCCGACAAGCTCAACCAGCGGTTGACTAGGGCGCGAGGCGCTCCTTGACCCACGTCCCGGCGTCCAGGCGGAAGCGGACGCGGTCGTGCAGGCGACTCTTGCGTCCCTGCCAGAACTCCCAGGTGTCCGGCACCAGGCGGTAGCCGCCCCAGTGGTCGGGACGAGGCGGGTTGAGCCCGAACTTCGCAGACGTCTTCGCAGCGTTGGCCAGCAGCACGCTCCGGGAGCTGATCACCTGGCTCTGCGGCGAGGCCCAGGCGCCGATGCGGGAATCCAGCGGACGGGTGACGAAGTACGCGTCGGACTCCTCAGCAGAAGTCTTCTCGACCCGTCCCTCCACCCGCACAACCCGCTCGAGCTCCACCCAGTGGAACTGCAGCGCCGCCTGGGGGTGCACGGCGAGCTCCTGGCCCTTGCGGCTCTCGTAGTTGGTGAAGAACACAAGCCCGCGTTCGTCGGCGTACTTGATCAGGACGATCCGGGTGGACGGGCGACCGTCGGCCCCGACGGTGGCCACCGTCATCGCGTTCGGCTCGGGCACCTTCGCCGCCACAGCCTCGGCCAGCCACCGCTGGAACAGCGACACCGGGACGCTGCCGGCCTCCATCTTGTCGAGGCTGCCGCGCTCGTAGCTCTTGCGAAGGTCCTTCAACTCCATCAGCGCAGCCTATCCCCGGCACCACCCTCCCCGACTTGTCAGAACCTCATCCGGCTATGGGCGCATGAGATTCTGACAAGTCGGTGGGGGGTTCGCCGCGGCGCGCCACCATGGGTGCGCGCTCGCCCCGGATCGAGGCCACCATGTCCGCCACCTGGCGGGTCGCGACCACGTCGTGGGCCCTGAAGACAGTGGTGCCCAGCCAGCCGGCGATCGCTGTTGCGGCGAGGGTGCCGAACAGCCGGTCGTCCACCGCCAGGTCGAGCGTCTCGCCGACGAAGTCCTTGCGGGAAAGTGCCTGCAGCACCGGGAAGCCGAGGCCGGCAACGGCGCCCGTGGCGCGCAGTACCCGCAGCGAGTGCCGGGTGGTCTTGCCGAAGTCGAGCGTCGGGTCGACCAGCACCCGCTCGGCCGGGATGCCGGCGACGACAGCCCGCGACGCACCGGCAGCAAGGGCGGTGAGCACGTCATGCACAACGTCGTCGGGATCGGACCCGTAACTGATGTTCACCGGGTCGGTGCGCGGCGGCAGCCCGCCGGTGTGGGACACCACGTAGCCGGCGCCCAGTTCCGCGGCGACGGCCAACAGCTCCGGGTCGGCGCCCGCCCAGGTGTCATTGACCAGATCCACCCCCGCCGGCGCGCACGACGCGGCCACCTCCGAGCGCCACGTGTCCAGGCTGAGGATCACGTCCGGGTGCCGCTCACGCACCGCCAGCAGGAAGGGCCGCACGCGCTCGATCTCCTCCGCAACGCCGACCTCCCCACCCTGCTGCCCCGCCCGGACGCCGCCGACGTCGATCAGGTCAGCGCCCTCCGCGAGCAGCCGGTCGACTGCGGCGAGCCCCGGCGCCAGGTCGGTGTAGCGGGCTGCGGCGTAGAACGAGTCGGGGGTGCGGTTCACGATTCCCATCACGGCAGGGTGGGCAGCGTCGAAGCGGCGTCCGCGAAGCACAAGGGACGCGGCGGCGATCGGCGGGCTCGGCCAGGTTTCGGTCACGCTCCTACTGTGCCCCACGGTGTGGAACGGCGGGCGGACCTGCGGGTACGTTGCTGGCGTGCGCCACCTGCGCAGTGAGGAGGCTCGATGATCCGCCTGGTTCTCGACTGCGACCCCGGCACCGACGACGCCTTCGCGATCATGCTCGCTGCGCTCCATCCCGCCACGGAACTTATGGCGGTGTCGACCGTCAACGGCAATGTCGCACTGCCGCACACCACAGAGAACGCCCTGCGGGTGCTCGACCACATCGGCGCGCAGGTCCCGGTATTCGCCGGCGCTGACCGTCCGCTGGTCCGCGCTGATCTTCCGATCCCGCGGGACGTGCTGAACGCCGACAACCCCAAGTTCCAGGTCGCCGAGCTCGCCCTGCCACCGTCCCGCACACCGGTGCAGGACGTCCCGGCGGTCCGGATGCTCATCGACACCTTCCTCGACCCTGCCAACGCCGACGTCGCGCTCGTCGCGATCGGACCGCTCACCAACGTCGCGCTCGCGCTGGAGCAGGAGCCCCGCCTGGCCGAGCGCATCCCCCGGCTGGTGCTCATGGGTGGCGCCCACGTTGGCGGCAACGTCACATCGACGGCCGAGTTCAACCTGTGGGCCGACCCAGAAGCTGCCCGTGCCGTCTTCACCGCCGGGCTGCGCGAGATCGTCGTCCTGCCGCTGGACGCGACCCACAGCGCACCGCTGACCTGGGCTGACTGCGACGCGTTCGCCGACCTGGGCACGCCGGCTGGCGAGGCTGCGGCGATGTTCCTGCGGCACCGCATCGCGCAGGACCAGACCCCGGACGGCCTCAAGGCCGAGCCGTCCGCGCCCGTCCACGACCCGCTGTGCGTTGCTTACCTGATCCGGCCCGACGTGATCACGTCCGGGGGAGCCTTCCCGGTGACCGTGGAAACCACCGGAGAACTGACGCTCGGCCAGCTGATCGTCGACACCCGTCCGTGGTCGAAGGCCCCGGTAACGGCAACGGTGGCGTTCTCCGCCGCGGTCGAGGTGTTCCGCGAGGTCCTGATGGAGGCGTTCGCTCACGACCTCGGCACGGGCCCGACACCACCGTGAGAGAAATCTGCACAGGGACACCTCGAGCCCGCCGGAATCGGCGCGAACGGGCGATCCGGGTGCCGATTCTCTCCACACGGCCCGGACGGTGCCTACCGCGCGCAACGCTCGGGCGCGAGAATCGTTGCAACGCCCGAGGAGGCCCAATGAACCACGCGGTAGTGCCCACCACCGAGTCGCGGGGCTTCCGCTCCGTGCGCGAGTCCGGCATCAGCCGTCCGGAGCGGTTCGCGCTCGGCGAGGCGTTGCGCGAGCAGGTGCCGTACGAGCGCCTGGGTAACTGGTCGGCATCGTCGGCCCGCTTCGACCCGATCGCCCTGATTGCCATGAGCCACGTCGGCCGGGTGCAGGACCTTGTCGGCATCCGCGTGGCCCGGATGGCCACCACGCCGTACGGCTTCCTGCGGGGGTCGGCTGCCGTGATGGCCGCTGACGTCGCGTCCTTGCCGTCCACCGGCATCCACCCTGTGATCTGCGGTGACGCCCACCTTGGCAACTTCGGCTTCTACCGATCGCCGGAAGGCGCACAGGTCATCGACCTCAACGACTTCGACGAGGCTCACCCCGGCGCCTGGGAATGGGACCTGCGCAGGCTCGTCGCCAGCGTCTGGGTGGCCGGACGCGAGAACAACTACAGCGAACAGGCCTGCGCGGCCTCCGCCCGGTCATGCGTGCTGGAGTACGCAGCGGAGGTCGGCCAGCTGGCCACTGAGCCGCTGCTGGCGCGCTCCTTCAACCGGTTCGACGTCTCCCGGCTCAAGGACTCGGTGAAGCAGAAGGGCCTGCGCCGGGAGATCAAGCGCGCGGTCAAGGATGCCCGCAAGCGCACCAGTGACCGGGTGCTGCCCAAGCTCACCGGCGACATCGACGGGCACCGCCGGATCATCGCAGAGCCGCCCATCACCACCTCCGTCGACGAGGCGGAATCCGCCGCTCTCGGTGCCGGACTCGACGACTACCTGGGCACCCTCGCGCCGCACTGGCGCCGGGTGGTGGCCGGCTACACCCTCGAAGATGTGGCCCACCGGGTCGTCGGCGTCGGCTCGGTGGGGCTGCGGGCCTACGTGGTGCTGCTGGTCGGCTCCAGCCCGGACGACGTGCTGTTCCTGCAGCTGAAGGAGGCCCGCCGGTCGGTGCTGGCCCGCTTCGTGCACGGCGACGATGCCTGGCACCAGCACCAGGGCCAGCGCGTGGTCGAGTACCAGCAGGCCCTGCAGACGGTCAGTGACCCGCTGCTCGGCTGGACGACCATCGACGGCCGCGACTACTACGTGCGCCAGTTCCGCAACATGAAGGGGACGGTGCCGCTGAACGCCATCCACGAGGAGGCCCTGAGCGACTACGCCGGTATCGTCGGTCGGCTGCTGGCGAAGGGCCACGCCCGCACGTCCGGGGCGTCGATGATCGCCGGCTACCTCGGGGACGGAGAGGGCGCGGGTGACGCCCTCGCCCGTTTCGCGCGGCTCTATGCCGACCAGACCGAGGCCGACTGGGCCGCCCTCGTGGCCGCAGCGAAGGCGGGCAAGCTTCCGATCTCCGACGACGCCTACATGAGCTCGGCGTTCCGTCCGGGCTGACCTCAGATCCGCTTTCTGCCGGCCACCAGCAGGTGCGGGGAGCCGCCGAGCACGGACGGGTCGCGCTCCAGCCGCCGGATCGCAGCGAGCGCCGTCTCCTGCTTCGCCGCGCCGCCCAGCAGGTTCGCGTGCACCGGCCAGGGCCCCTCGACAGCCACCGGGCCATCGACCTCGAAACCGGCGGCCGCCACCTCGGCTGCGAGTTCGTGGGGAGTGTGGAAGTAGGCGGTCGTGAACCAGCCCGGGTGCGCGTCCGGATTCCTGTGCACGCCGGTGGCTACGTCCGCGGCAACGATCGCTGGAAACGGCTCCTCGCCGAGGTAGCCGAGCATCAGTCCATCTGCGGTGGATGCCCACCGTCCGATCGCTGCGGCAACCACCACCCCGCCGTGACGCAGCACCCGCCACGCCTCCTCCAGTGCCCTTCGCCGGTCGACGGACTCGGTCAGGTGGTAGAGCGGACCGAGCAGCAGCACGACGTCCACGCTCGCGTCGGCGGCGACCAGTGCACGGGCGTCACCGACCTGAGCGGTGCGCAGCGGGCTGGCGGCGCGACGGGAGGCGTCGAGGGCCTGGGCGATGTGCTTGGGCATCGCGTCCACCAGGTCGACGGTGTAGCCCAGCCCGGCGAGCCACAGCGCGTACACGCCCGCACCGCCACCGACGTCCAGCACCTCTGCCGGCGCGGACGGTAGCCAGGCTGCGAGCAGCGCGCGGGTGCGCAGGAGCTCGACCTGATCGGTCCCCAGGCGGCCCTGCTCGTCGCTGCGTTCGTAGTAGCCGCTCATCGCGTCATCGACAGCCATCTGCGCGCTTCCTCCTCTCCTTGCCGCCACCGCCCTTCACCGTCGTCCCGCAAGCCCGCGCTCGTCTGAGGTCCAGAAAGTCGCAGCACCTCATGGGGTCAGCTGATCTCGAGCAGCAGGTCGCCACCCTCGACGGCCTGGGCGTGCCCGATCGCCAGCCGCTTCACCGTTCCCGAGACCGGCGAGGTGATCGCCGCCTCCATCTTCATGGCCTCGATGGTGGCCACCTGGTCACCGGCCGCGACCTCGTCGCCCACGTCGACAACAAGCGTAACCACGCCGGCGAACGGCGCCGGCACCTGGCCGGGCAGCTTCTGGTCGGCCCGCTCGACGACAGCCACCGTCGACTGGACGCCTTCGTCGCGCACAGGGACCACACGCATCTGGCCGTTGACGGTGCACACGACCTGGCGCATGCCGCGGTCGTCCGGTTCGCCGATCGCAGAGATGGCCAGAAGCAGCGACTTGCCGCGTTCCAGATCGACCTCGATTTCCGAACCCTGCTTCAGTCCGTGCAGGAACTCCCGCGTCGGCACGACGGACAGCTCCGAGTAGGCCTCCACCGCCTCCTCGTAGTCCCGAAGTGGCCCGGGGAAGAGCAGCCGGTTCAACGTGCGGCGCGGCTCGCTGGCAAGGGCAGCGGTGTCCTCCTCGGACAACTCGGTCATCACCGGCTTGGTCACCCGTCCGGCAAGGGCCTTGGTGCGGAACGGCTCCGGCCAGCCACCGGGCGGATCGCCCAGGTCGCCATTGAGGAAGCCGATCACCGAGTCCGGGATGTCGTACTTCTCAGGGTTTGCCTCGAAGTCGGCCGGGTCGGCGTTGCGGCCCACCAGGGCCAGCGCGAGGTCGCCGACCACCTTCGATGACGGCGTCACCTTCACGATGTTGCCAAGGATCCGGTTCGCAGCCGCGTACATGTCCTCGATCGCCTCGAACCGGTCACCCAGCCCTAGAGCGATCGCCTGCTGGCGAAGGTTCGACAGCTGACCGCCGGGGATCTCGTGCACGTACACGCGTCCGGTGGGGCCGGGAAGTCCGGACTCGAACGGCCCGTACAGCTTTCGCATGCCCTCGAAGTAGGGCTCAAGGGCTGTCACGGCGGCGAGGCTCAACCCGGTGTCCCGATCCGTGCCCTCCAGCGCTGCCACCAGGGCGGACATCGACACCTGCGAGGTCGTGCCGGCCATCGCTGCCGAGGCCACGTCCACGGCGTCCACGCCTGCGTCGATCGCGGCCAGCAGGGTGCCCAGCTGGCCACCGGCGGTGTCGTGGGTGTGCAGGTGCACCGGCAGGTCGAAGTTGCTACGCAGCGCCGCCACCAGCTGCGCGGCCGCGGGAGCCCGCAGCACCCCAGCCATGTCCTTGATCGCAAGGATGTGAGCCCCCGCCTGCACAAGCTGCTCGGCCAGCCGCAGGTAGTAGTCGAGCGTGTAGAGCCGCTCGGCCGGCGATGTCATGTTGCCCGTGTAGCAGAGTGCTGCCTCCGCGACGGCGTGGTCGGTCTCCAGCACGGCCTCGATCGCCGGACGGATCTGGTCGACGTTGTTGAGGGCATCGAAGATGCGGAACACGTCCAGCCCCGACCGGGCTGCCTCTGCCACGAAAGCCTTCGTGACCGCCAGCGGGTAGGGCGTGTAGCCGACGGTGTTGCGGCCTCGCAGCAGCATCTGTAGCGGAAGGTTCGGCATCGCGGCGTGCAGCGCGTCCAGCCGGTTCCACGGATCCTCCTTGAGGAACCGCAGAGCGACGTCGTAGGTAGCCCCGCCCCAGGCCTCGATGGTGAACAGCTGCGGCAACGTCCGGGCGATCACCGGTGCGACGTGCAGCAGGTCGCGGGTGCGCACCCGGGTGGCCAGCAGCGACTGGTGAGCGTCCCGGAAGGTGGTGTCGGTGACCGCGACGGCGCTCTGCACACGCAGCTCGGCAGCCCACTGGGCCGGGCCCACTTCGAGCAGCCGCTGGCGCGAGCCGGACGGCGGTGGCGCGGACGCCACCTCCGGCGGCAGCACAGGCAGCTTCTTCCGCGGACGCAGGTAGGTGCGTGGCTCGCCGTTGGGACGGTTGACGCTCATCTCCGCGAGGTAGGTGAGCAGCTTCGTGCCTCGGTCGGCAGGAATGTGGTAGCGCAGCAGGTGCGGGCGCTCATCGATGAATGACGTTGTAGTACGTCCGGCGAGGAAATCGGGGTCGGAGATGACCGCCTCCAGGAACGGGATGTTGGTGGAAACGCCCCGCACCCGGAACTCGGTGAGCGCCCGGTAGGCCCGACGGGCCGCGCTGCGCAGGTCGGAGCCGCGGCAGGTCACCTTCACCAGCATCGAGTCGAAGTGCGCCCCGACCGTCGCCCCGGCGAACACGACGCCGCCGTCCAGCCGGATACCCGCACCGCCGGGTGTGCGGTACACCGAGATGATGCCGGTGTCGGGCCGGAAGCCGTTGGCCGGGTCCTCGGTGGTGATCCGGCACTGCAGGGCAGCGCCGCGCACCTGCACGGAGTCCTGGGTGAGCCCGAGCTCGGCAAGGGTCTCGCCGCCGGCGATCCGGATCTGCGAGCTGACCAGGTCGATGTTGGTCACTTCCTCTGTGACCGTGTGCTCCACCTGGATACGCGGGTTCATTTCGATGAAGACGTAGCGGCCGTCCTCGCCGAGCAGGAATTCCACTGTGCCGGCGTTGAGGTAGTTGATGTGCCGGGCGAACCTGACCGCGTCATCGCAGATCTGCTGCCGCAGGTCGGGGTCAAGGTTCGGGGCGGGAGCGATCTCGACGACCTTCTGGTGGCGACGCTGCACCGAGCAGTCCCGCTCGTACAGGTGGATCACGTCACCGGTGGCGTCTGCCAGCAGCTGCACCTCGATGTGGCGCGGGCGCAACACCGCCTGCTCCAGGTACATCCGGGAATCGCCGAAGGCCGACTCGGCCTCGCGCATCGCCTCAGCGAGCGCGTCTGGCAGCGCCGAGCTGTCCTCGACCCGCCGCATGCCGCGTCCGCCGCCGCCGCTGACGGCCTTGACGAAGACGGGGAACCCCACGTCATCGGCCGCAGCAACGAGGGTGTCGATGTCGTCGCTGGGGTCGGAGCCCTTCAGGGTCGGCAGGCCCGCCTCCCGCGCAGCCTCGATCGCGCGCGCCTTGTTGCCGGTGAGTTCCAGGATCTGGTGAGTCGGCCCGATGAAGGCGATGCCGGCGTCCTCGCACGCCTGCGCGAGGTCGGGGTTCTCGGAGAGGAAGCCGTAGCCGGGGTACACCGCGTCCGCGTCGGCATGGCGGGCGGCCGCGATGATCCCGGCCACGTCCAGGTACGCACGTACGGGGTGGCCATGCTCGCCGATCTCGTAGGACTCGTCTGCCTTCGCCCGGTACTCGGCGTGCCGGTCCTCGTAGGGGAACACCGCGACCGTTGTGATCCCCAACTCGGTGGCGGCCCGGAAGGCCCGGACGGCAATCTCTCCCCGATTGGCAACCAGGATCTTGCGAAACATCGGGTCTCCTCAGCTGTCGGCGTCCCGAAACTGTATTGCGCGGACCGGCTCCCCCGGCACCCCCTTGCCATCAGCTCGCGTGGAGATAGGCGAATACTCACACGCGGCCACAGGTGCGGTTCACTCTGCGGACCACGCAGCGATGGCTGCCGCGCACTGGCGTGTGCCTGCAGCCACCCCCGCAGCGAATGCGCGGTCGGTTCCCTCTGGTGCCAACAGATCCGGACCCAAGGCAATCTTCCCGGCGAGACTCGGCTCGATCAGCACCACGCGGGCACCGGCCTTGGCCAGGTGCGCGGCCTGGTTGACGGGCCGCCGATTCGCCCGGACGGCGCCGGAGAACGGCGCCACAGCGATCACCGCGTCCGCGCCGGCCGCGACGTCCAGATTCGCCGGGGAGCGCAGCCCGCCGTCGAAGTGCAGCCGCCCATCGATCCGGACCGCCGGGAACACCCCCGGCAGGGCGCAACTTGCAGCCACCGCAGCCGCCAGGTCGGCCGGCTGCCCGGCGGAGAAGAACGCGGGACGGCCGGACGTCGCGTCGGTTGCGACGATCACGAGGTTCGAGGGCCACGCCAGTCCGGAAAGACCCGGCGCGACCCTCTCGACCCACTCGGCCTCCGCCGACGCCGTCCATGCCCTGGTGGCGCGACCACCCAGCCAAGCAACGGCGTGCCGTCGGCTCGGATGCAGCTGCGCTGCCACAAGGCGCGCAACGTGGGCGGCCCGGATGCGGCCCGCACGCTCCCGCTGTGCCTCGTCCAGTTCGGGCACAGCACCGGACGTGGTCAACCACGCAGCAACGAGCGCGCCGGCAGAGGTGCCCACCACCAGGTCCGCGTCCAGCGACAGGCCGGCGCGGGACAGCCCTGCGAGCACTCCCAGCTCCCAGGCGATGCCGGTGGCGCCGCCGCTGCCCAACACGAGGGCCCTGCGCAAACTCATCCCCCGATTCTGCCCCTTCCCGGCCAGCGAATTCTTCGCAAGCTCTCAGCAAGATAGTTGCCGCCGGCGGCAGACTCACCCCCAGAGACCCATCAACGAATGAGGAGCTTCGGTTGCGCGGAGCTGGCGTCATCGGGGTGGTTCTGCTGTCCCTGCTGACGGGGTGCGTCGGCGCAGCGCAGGCGTGGACGCCCGGCCCGATCATCACCGAGTCTGTCACTCCGCCCCCGGTCACACCGGGCACCGTAACCCCCTCGCCCACCGTGACCACGCCGGCCAAACCCACCGTTCCAGACTCCGCGGGCGCCCTTGACGTGAGTTCGTTCGAGTCCGCCCACTTCGCCAGCCCCACCGGACGCATCTGGTGCGCGCTGGCCGGTGACTGGGCGCTGTGCCACTTCCCGCGCGACATGAACACCAGCAAGGTGCCCAAGCCGTCGAAGGTCTGCCCCGGCGCAGGGATCGATGTCACCGGGGTATCGGTGACGACAAAAGGCGCGGACTACTTCTGCAGCGGCGGGGCCGAGTCCCTGCCACAGACAACTGGCATCTACACCGGCTGGTGGAAGCCCACCGGCTACCCCGCGGTCACCTACGACGGGCAGAAGATGGCCACCCTTCCCTACGGTCGCAAGCTGGTCCACGGGAAGCTCATTTGCCTCAGCGAGCAGTCCGGGATCACCTGCGGCAACACGAGCACGGGGGTCGGCTTCAAGATCTCCCGGGCGGGTGTGACCTTCATCAAATGAGCATGGCGCCGGCACCGTGGGGGGTGGGTGCCGGCGCCAGTCCTCGGGCGGGCGGTCATCGGCGCAGGGTGGCCTCGGTATCGTGTCGGCATGTCCGCGACGGCGTCCGAGCATTCCAGCCCGCTCGTCGACGCCTACCGGGCGCATCCGTCGAGAGCAGGGGTCGACGAACTCGTCGACGACAACGGCGTCCGTCCGCACGCACAAGCCCTCGCAGCCACCGTTGAGGGCATGGGCATCGGGGGCCTACTCGCAGCCCGGGCCGAGGCGGTCAACCAGGTGGCAGACGAGGGCATCAGCTACGGCGCGGCCGCGTCCGGCGTTCGTCAGCCCTGGCTGGTTGACCCGCTCCCCTTGCCGCTGGACGGGGCCGACTGGCTCACCCTCGAGCGTGGCCTCGGGCAACGCGCTGCGCTGCTGGACGCCGTGCTGGCCGACCTCTATTCCGACCGGACGCTGCTGCGCCGCCGGGTACTACCCGCTGCGGCCGTGCTCAGCCATCCCGGGTTCACCCGCACCGCTGACCACATCGGCACGTCCAACCGTCGCCAGCTGGTTCTGACCGCCACCGACATCGGCAGGGACGCGTCGGGCACGTGGCGGGTCATCTCCGACCGGACCCAGGCACCGGCAGGGGCGGGCTATGCGATGGCCACCCGCCGCATCGTCAGCCGGGTGCTCGCCGGCCTGCACCGCACCAGCGACCTGGCCCGGCTGCGGAGCTTCTTCCACGCCATGACCGGCGCCCTCCTTGACGCCGCCCCTGGCGGCACGGAGATTCCACGGGTCGTGCTGCTTTCCCCGGGCGCAGCCAGCGAGACCGCGTTCGACCAGGGCTTCCTCGCCACCATGCTGGGCTTTCCGCTGGCGGAGGCCGACGACCTCGTTGTCAGCAAGGGACGGGTGTGGCTGCGGGCCGGCGGTGAGCTGGAGCCGGTGGACGTGATCCTGCGCCGGGTCGAGGCGATGCTGAGCGACCCGCTGGAGTTCCGGGGCAACTCGGAGGTCGGGCTTCCCGGCATGGTGGAGACCGCCCGGCAGGGTGCGGTGACCGTCGTGAACCCGGTCGGCGCCGGCGTCCTGGACAACCCTGCCCTGATCGCCCACCTACATCCGGTCGCGCGGGCCCTGCTCGGCGAGGACCCGTTGCTGGACTCCCCCGACACCTGGTGGTGCGGCGACCCGGCGCAGGCCAGCCATGTGCTGGCCAACCTGGAGAACCTCGTGATCAAGCCGGTTGCGCGCACCGGCGGGACCGCCGTCCGCTACGGCTGGCTGCTCGACGTCGCCGAACGGGCGGAGCTCGCCGACCGCATCAGCGACGAGCCGTGGGCATGGTGCGGGCAGGAGCCGATCGAGCTGTCGACGGCCCCCGTCGTCACCCCGGCAGGGCTGGAACCGCGACGCTTCGTGCTGCGCACCTTCGGGGTCGCCACCGGCGACGGGTACACCTTCCTGCCCGGCGGCCTCGGTCGTGTCGCTGCAGGGGTCGACGAGCGAACCGTCTCCAGCGCCGCCGGCACGCTGGCCAAGGACGTCTGGGTGCCAGCGGCCACGCAGGAGCGGGCAGAGCCGGCAGAACGCGTGCGGCGCCGGCTGCTCACCCTCGCGCCGCGGGAAACCGCCGTTCCACCCCGGGTGGCGCACACCCTGATGACGATCGGCCGGTTCGCCGAGCGGGCGGAGTCGACCGCCCGCCTGGTGAAGGTGGCCGATGACCTCAGCGAGGACTTCAACTCCCGGCCCGGGACGCCCGGCGCGGAGGCAGCCGCAGCGCTGCTGGCAGCGGTCACCCGCATCACCGGCATCGATCGCTGGTACGCAGAAACACCGCTGGGCTACCTCACCCGGGTGGCGCTCGACCCGTCCGCGCCCGGTGGCGTTCACCACAGCGCCGGCCGCCTCACCGCGGAGGCGCAGGAGGTGCGTGACCTGATGAGCGTGGACGTCTGGAGCGTGTTCAACCGCCTCGAACGCACCCTCGGACGGCGACCGGCGGAGGACGACCAGCTCCAGCCGGTGCTGGCCGACGTGCTGGAATCGCTGCTCGCCTACGCCGGGATCATGGCCCAGAGCATGGTGCGCGACTCGTCCTGGGCGTTCCTCGACGCCGGCAGCCGGCTCGAGCGGGCGCGGCACACCGTCTCGCTGCTGCGGCAGGCCATGGTGGACCAGGCCGGGGACGCGACAGCTGACCTGGTTGCCGACGCGGTCCTGCGTGCCGGCGAGAGCATCATCACCCACCGCCGCAGGGCGGCTTCGGGCACCGGCCCGGCCAGCGCCGCCGAGTCGGTGCGCCAACTGCTGGTGCACGACCCGGCCAACCCGCGATCGGTGGCCCACCAGCTCGCGGCCCTGGCCGCCGACCTGCGCCTGGTCGGAGACGATCGGCTGGCCGACCAGGCTGCCGCCCTGCTCGCCGAGGTGGACGCCGCCGCCGACGCCGCTCCCGTCGACGCCCCGCAGCAACTCCAGCAGCTAGCGCGGGCGCTGGACGGCCTGGGCGAGCGGATCGCTGCCCGTCACTTCGTTCGCCAGGCCACCCGCCGGACGGCGGAAACCAGCTGGTCGACCCCCTGGCAGGTGGGCTGATGGTCACCCAGTTCGGACCGCGCCGCTACCGGGTCAGCCACGTCACCCGGTACTCCTACGACGACGTCCTCGAGGCCTGCTACAACCGTGGGCTGCTACGTCCGCGAGAGACGCCGCACCAGCAGGTACTGTCCAGCACGGTGGTGGCCACCCCGCCATCGGACGAGGTGAGCACGCACACCGACTACTTCGGCAACCACTCCGTGTACCTGGAGTCCCGCGCCCCCGCGACGGAGCTGACCATCTCTGCCACCAGCGTCGTCGCGGTCGACTGGGTAGCCCCCGACCTGGCGGGCCTGGACGCCTGGACCGTGTCGGACGCCGCAGAAGCAATCCTCGGGAGCGCCGACCCGGTTGAGCTCGCCGAGTTCACGCTGCCGTCCCCGTTGGTGGCGATCGGGCCGATGATCCGGGACTACGCCGGCGAGGTGCTGGCCCCGGACCGTCGGTTCGGTGAGGCGGTGGCCGCGCTGCTGCACCGGATCCACGCCGACTTCAGTTATCGGCAGGGCGCCACGTCGGTGAAGACGACGCTCTCGGAGCTGCTGGAGCTGCGCCAGGGAGTCTGCCAGGACTTCGCGCACCTCGCCGTCGGCTGCCTACGAGCGGCCGGGCTACCGGCCCGGTACGTCAGCGGCTATCTGGAGACGATCCCGCCCCCAGGCAAGGAGAAGCTGCGGGGCGCCGACGCCACCCACGCCTGGGCCTCCGTGCTCACCCCCACCGGCGAGTGGGTCGACCTGGATCCGACCAACGACAACTTCGCCGACTCCCGCTACATCGTCACGGCCTGGGGGCGGGACTTCTCCGACGTTTCCCCGCTGCGCGGCGTTGTCTTCACAGAGGCGGGCAGCTCCGACCTCGTTGTGGAGGTCGACGTCCAGCCGTTACCGCTCGACGACCCGGAGTTGCCGGCCATCTGAGGCCGGTCAGCCGAGCCCGTACTCCTGGCTGTAGGCGGTCTCGGTGTCGGTGATCCGCACAGTGGCGAGACCGGCAACCCAGCCCCTCGAGCCTTTCCGTCTTCAGGAGCGATACCCACAACCGGGACCTGCCGAATGTCCGGGGCACCGCCCCGCCACGCGCCTGACCACGTCGTGACTGCGTATGGATCACAGATCGCCAGCAGTTGCTGCCACATGAACGCAGGGTGACAATCCTCCGGTTCGCCGGACGCGGCGACCAAGCTGGAGGAAGATTGGGGCATGTTCTCGGTGATCGGCGGATCCAGCGCGCCGTGCGCAGTGTGCCGCCAGGTACACCGCGACCTGCCGCGCGTGCTGGGTACCTCGGCGCCGGATGACTGGCTCGCCGTCAGCCCGGGAGAGCGGCTCGAGGCCGAACTCACGCCCGACGTCTGCATCCTCCCCCACGGCGGCGCCACCCGACATTTCATCCGTGGCCACATCCAGCTGCCGCTGCTCGTGCCCGACCCGGAGATCTTCGTCTGGTCGGTGTGGGTGGAGGTGGAGGAGGAGTCGATGTCCTCCATCGCCCAGAGCTGGAGCGACCCCAATCGCGCGGCGATCGCCCCGATCACGGGCTGGCTCGCAACGGAGCTGCCCTACGAGCAGCCGACCAAGGGCCTCGAGGTGGTCGTCCACACCCGGGATCCCGGACAGGTGCCGCTGCTGATGGTGGCGTCGGGTGCCACCCACACGCTCGCCGCCGAACAGCACAACGGCGTGGGCCTGCACCGCGTCGCGGAGTTGGCGGAGCTGTTGAAGCGTTGAAGCAGTCATGAGCGACTTCTTCGAGATCTTCAACCCCGGTCAGCGCTACACGCGCGAGCAACTGGAGACGGAGAAGCTGCTCGTCGTGCAGGACGCACAGGGCGGCAACGGGCCGGATCCGCTCGACCTCGATTCGGGCTCTGTTGTGCTGCGGATGCCACTGCTCGCTGCCGACGTCGAGGACGAAGACGGGGAACCGCCCGACGGACGCTAGCCGCGGGCGCGCGGGCCCCCTGCGCGGCGCAGGAACCACAGGTTGGCGACGAGCAGGATCACCAGGAGGATGGCCGCGCCGATCAATCGGGAAACCCGCACGAGCGAGGCGTCGGGATCATCGCCGAGGACGTAGATCACAGCCCAGACCAGGTTGAAGAAGGTGGGCACAACCAGCAGGGATGCCACGACCCACCGCAGCCACCGCCAGGGTGGGGGGCGCCGCTGGCCTCCCAGCGGCTCGACCAGTTCCATCGGGACCGGGCCGACCAGCGTGACCTCTGCTGTCGAGGGGTCCGACATCAGGTCCTCGAGCTCAGGGTCGGGTGGCATCAGGATCGGGCGCCGGGCTGGCACCGGCCCCATCGGCTGCTGGTCGAACATCGGCATCGACATTCCTCCTGAATGCGGCGGCGCCGCCGGCTTCAGAGTAGCCATAGGATCCCGGAATGGACCTGGAATTCCGGCTCTCACTGGTTGCGGAGAATATCGATCGCGATCTTGTTCACCACTGGCTGAGCGACCTCTCCTACTGGGCGAAAGGTCGCCCAGCCGAACTGCAGGACGCCGCCATCGACGCGTCACGCAACTACAGCGTCCACGAGGTCGGAAGCGGACGGCAGGTCGGCTACGCCCGGGTGGTCACCGACGGGGTGACCTTCGCATGGTTGTGCGACGTGTTCGTCGCCCCGGACGCGCGGGGCGCGGGGGTGGGCAAGCTGCTGGTTGACGGCGTCCTCGCCGACCTGGACGCGCTCGGGGTGCGGCGCACTCTCCTTGCGACTGCGGATGCCCACGGCCTGTACGCGCAGTACGGCTTCGAACCTCTGGCCGAACCCGCGCGCTGGATGGGCCGGGGAACGGTCTAGACCCCGGTGTCCCGGTTGAACCGCCACACCAGCCAGCCACCAACCAGGACGGCGAGCAGGCCGGCGATCGCGAACGGCCACGGGCTCATCAACTCGGAGCAGCCGGAAGAGGTCGCGTCGGACCAACACCGCTGTCCCGGTCCACCAAGGTTGTTGAGCGCGACCACGAGCGGCAATACCCCCAGTCCGGGGATGATGGCGAGGACAGCTGTCGAGCGGGACGCGGGGAGCGCGATACCCACGATGGCGAGGACGATAGCGATTCCCAGCGCAAACGGGCCCACGGTCAACGCCCCCACCACTCCGAGTCCGGTCAGCACACCGACGCCGGCCCAAAGAGCGTAGGTCCACGCCGGTCGTGCGATGGCCTCGGGCATAAGGACGACCTCCGCTGCCAACGCTACTGCGCCAGCGCTAGTCCTCTATGGCCCGCACCCAATCGGCGACGAAACGGAAGCTGTCCTGCTCGGCCGCGTGATAGCGGAAGAGGACCTGCTGACCCTCGCGCAATGCGCGAAAGCCCTCTGCTTCGATCATCGAGAAATGCGCCCACGCGTCGCGTCCGGCCGGGAGTTCCGCGCTGCTGATGGCGCCCCAGCCCTTGTCGGTCTTCCAGAACTTCACCACTCCACGCGCAACGCCGGGGTCATCGGCCGTCAGGTCCGCGCCGAAGAGCAGCCCCGTGCCGGTGAAGCTGACCCCAGGGAAGTCGAGGTTCTCCGCGCTGAGCCTGAACCCGAACTCGGTGTGCAGGTCGATCGAGGCCTGGTTTGCGCTGCTCACGAAGTACCAGACCCGGTCGGTGCGTCCGTGGAGCCAGCGCAGGCGCTCGGCGGTGAGCCGGCGACCGACGCCGAGCCGGCGGAAGCTCGGGTCGACGACGAGCCCGAGCAGGTACCACCCGTCCTGCGCTGCCGATTTCGGATGACCGATCGCGGGAGCGAGCCAGGCGATCGTTGAGTAGCCGACAAGTTGCCCGTCGACCAGCCCGACGAAGGTGGCCCGGTCGGTCGCGTCCAGGCCGCTCTCCAGCACCGTCCGCCATGCCGTCGGGTCGCCACCCTCCCGCTGCACGGCGAGGGCAACGCACGCGTCCAGGTGGCGCTGGGCCAGCGGCTCAACCACAACCTCGGTCCGGTGGCCGTGCACTTCTGGCTCGTACGCGGCGAAGAGTGATTCCACCCGCCCAAACCTAGCCGCCGACCGAGCCCGCGGATGCGCCGCTCGTGGAGCCTGCGCCTATCCTGTGCCGATGGAAACACCGCTGGCCCAACCGGATCCCGAGGACAAGGACTGGACGTTCGTCCTCGACCGCCCCTGCCCCGAGTGCGGCTTCGCCGCCGCCGACGTGGACGTGACCGACCTGCCCGACCTCGTGCTGGCAGCGACCGCGCCGTGGGCGCAGGTGCTCGCCGGCCCGAACGCGACCGTCCGGCCGGCACCTCAGGTGTGGTCGCCACTGGAGTACGCCTGCCACGTGCGCGACGTGCTGCGGGTCTTCAGCGGCCGGGTCGAGTTGATCCGAACGCAGGATGACCCGCTGTTCCCCAACTGGGACCAGGACGCCACCGCCATCGAGGACCGCTACTGGGAGCAGGATCCGGCGGTAGTCGCGGCAGAGCTCCACCACGCTGCCCGCGCGATCTCCGCGGACTGGGCAGATGTCCGGGCCGACGAATGGAGCCGGCCGGGCACCCGCAGCAACGGCTCGAAGTTCACCCTCGACACCCTCGGCAGGTACTTCCTGCACGACATCACCCACCACCTGATCGACGTCGGGGTCCACTGAGGATCAGTCGGCTGCTGGCACGTCCGCGGTGATCTCCGGCAGCCGGACCCCCGATTCGAGCTCGAGCTCGAGCTGCGCTTCCGCGTCCCCGTCGGCGAAGGCCTCGTCGAGCGCGGCCTCGGTGAGTCGCCGCCCGATCGCGATCAGCTCCTCGGCCCGGTGGAAGTCCATGGTCTTCGCCGCACCGCCCGGCACCGTCACCAGCACGTCCGGGGGCAGCGCGGCCAGCCGGAACCGCGTGATCAACGAACCCATGGTGTCCAGCGCCATCGCGGTCACGTCGGTGATCCGCACTCCGGGAGGCGGTGGCTCGAAGGCCGGCGGGGACGGGGCCCGCTGCGGCTCCTCGTCCTCGTGCGACTTGCCACCGAAACGGGCGAGGATAGAGGCGACGACGTCGTTCTCCCACACCCCCGCAGCACTCCTCACGAAGCGGTCGAGCCATTCGTTCGGCGGACGCTGGGCCGAGGTCTCCTTGGCCGGATGGGTCGCGAAACTGCGCGGCCTGTCCCCGGCAAGAGCGACCGCCATCGTGAAGTCGGCGTCCACAGCGGTCACCGGTTCCATGGGGACGGGGTTGAGCACCGCGCCGTCCACCAGCAGCCGCCCGTTGACCATGATCGGGGTGATCATGCCGGGGATGGCGATCGATGCCCTGATGGCGACGTCCAGCGGTCCGCTCTGGAACCACACCTCGCGGCGTGCCCCGATGTCGGTGGCAACGGCGGTGTAAGGAATCGGCAGGTCCTCGATCAGCGCGCCGTCGAGGATCTCGCTCATTCGCGCGAGCACCCGCTCCGCCCGGATCGCGCCCGGCCCCCCCAGCGCCGGGTCAAGCAGGCGGATCACGTCGCGTTGCGACAGCCCGGTGACCCACTCGGTGTACTCCTCGAGCTTGCCTGCTGCCATCAGTCCACCGACGAGTGCGCCCATCGACGTGCCGGCGACGGCGACCACCTCGTAGCCGCGTTCCGCCAGTACCTGCACGGCGCCGATGTGCGCGTAGCCCCGCGCTCCACCGGAGCCGAGCACGAGGGCGACCCGTTTACCTTGGGCAGTCATGAGGCCATTATCCGGCACCGCCGGAACCGGGTGGGCCGAACCCCTCAGGCTGTCCGACCCAGCAGCCAGGCGACGGCCTGCCCTGCGGTCCAGCCATCCGGGTAGACGCCGATCAGCCGACGCGCGCCTTCGAGGTCCTGGCCGAGGGTCACCGCGGCCTCCTCGACGTAGCCGCTGCGGCGCACCTGGCTGAGGCCGACGTTGGCGAACAGGGCGTTGCACAGGCACTTGCGGCCGACAGCGTCGGCCTCCGCACCACCCTTCTTGAGGTACATGTGGGTGGGTTCGGACGCGCAGCGGTAGGCGATCGAGCCGTCAGGACGCTCGGCAGGCGTGCGCAGGTAGCCGAGGTCGCAGATCCGCTCGCGCGCCTGGTAGTTGCTCTCCTCGGACAAGGTGCCCGCGAGCTCTGCCACCTTGAACGGGAACCCGGTTGGCGAGGCGCGCGGGTCGTTGCGGACCACGAGGGTGCCGTCCGCCAACTGGGAGACGAGTTGCGCCTTCAGGTCCGGACGCAGCCCCGACTCGCTCGACATCGCGAACAGGGTGCCGATCTGGACGCCGGCGGCACCGGCTGCGAGCGCCTCGGCCACCTTCTCCGGCGTTGCGTAGGCACCGGCCAGCCAGAACGGCAGTCCGGTCTCCGCGACCTTGGCCAGGTCGGCGTCGTCCCTGGGGCCGTAGACCGGCTCACCGTCGTCGTCGAGGACCATCTTCCCGCGGGGTGGCGCACTGTGCCCACCCGCGCGCGGGCCTTCGACGACGAAGCCGTCCGGCCGGATCTCCGGATCCTTGTTGAGGTAGGTGGCGAGCACGTGGACCGAGACGATCGCAAGGAACTGCGGACGCCGCAGCGTGGGCAGGTCGTCGCCGAGGTAGGTCACCGGGTCGAGGGCAGCCCGGTGCACCTTGGTCGAGCCGGCGACGTCGACCGTGAGGTGGCCGGTGCGGCCTTCGGCAAACTCGGTGAGCAGGCGCGGGATCTCGCGCGGGACGCCGGCGCCCATGATCACGTAGTCGACGTCGGCCAGCATGGCCCCGAGGATCGCGGAGGCATTGGCCGTCTGGATCTTCTCCAGCATGTTGATGCCGACGACGCCGTCGTGGCCCTCCTTCGCCAACCAGACCTCTGCGAAGTTGCCGACAAGGCTCAGCTCGACGGCGGCCCTGCCGGGGGAGATGGTGAGCGTCGGGTGCGGCCGGTAGGGCTTGTCGGCCTCGCGCCCGCCCTCGATGAAGTAGGTGTCCAGGACGTGCTGCGCCATGGCAGGAGACGGGAAGTGGGCCATGGCTCGACGCATGTGGCCGCCCACGTCGCCGTCGGCGAGGGTGCGGGCGAGGACGCCGTCGAGGGCAGTGCCGGAGACCACACCGAGCTGGCCGGCAAGGGATACCTCCCTGGCCAACTGCCACGAGGAGACGGCAATACCCATGCCCCCTTGAATCACCACTGGCGGGTTCGGCTGGGGCACCGGACCTCCTAAGATAAATGGTTCGATATCCTACGGTAACGTAACCTACTGTTCCGTAGGTAATCGGTCAGCCACGGGCGTCGGTTCATCACCGGGTATCGTGCAGCCCATGACGCAGCCGCCGGTGGCCTACCCCTGCTATCGCCACCCGGGCACCGCGACCTACATCAGGTGCCAGCGCTGCGGTCGTCCGATCTGTGGTGAGTGCATGATCAGCGCAGCCGTTGGCTTCCAGTGCCCCGAGTGCGTCGCGGAGGGTGCGAGGCAGACAAGGCAGAACGAGGGTCCCTACGGTGGCCGGCGCAGCCGCAACGCCCGCACGACGACGCTGGTGCTTATCGGCCTTAACGTGGCCGTCTGGCTCGCGATATTCCTGACGGGCGGAAGCAACAGCTTCCTGGTGAGCCGTCTGGCGCTGTTCTCCGTCGGCCCCTGCTTGCTCCCGATCCCCGGAATGGGTGCATCGGAGTACGTCTGTGGAATCGGCGGCGGTCTCGCGCATTACTGGGCGGCGAACGGCGGTTACTGGCAGCTGCTGACCAGCGCGTTTACGCACATCGAGATCCTGCACATCGGCATGAACATGCTCGTGCTCTGGTTCCTGGGCCCGTCGCTGGAGGCCGCCCTCGGTCGTGCCCGGTTCCTCGCGGTCTATTTGGTATCCGCCCTCGCCGGGTCGGTGTCAGTCTTCTGGTTCTCACCAGTCGGCACCTTCACACTCGGCGCGTCCGGGGCAATCTTCGGCCTCCTCGGAGCCCTCCTGGTTCTCGCCTACAAGGTGCGCGGGGACGTGCGCAGCATCCTGATCTGGCTAGGTATAAACGTGGCCTACACCTTCCTAGGCCCGGGCAACATCTCCTGGCAGGGCCACCTGGGTGGGCTGGTTGGCGGCGCCCTCGCCACGGCGATCATCGCTTACGCGCCTCGGGAAGGTCGGCAACGCAAGCAATGGATCGCGGTTGGCGCGATGGCAGTGCTGCTACTGCTGAGCGTTGCAGTACCGGTGCAACTGGCCTGATTTCAACCAGGGACGCAGGATAGTTCCATGGAATACCGACTCCTCGGCCGCAGCGGCCTCGCCGTCTCCCGGCTCTGCCTTGGCACGATGACGTATGGGAAGGAGACCGACCTCGCCGGTGCCTTCGACCAGCTCGACGCCTTCCTCGATGCCGGCGGCAACTTCATCGACACCGCCGACGTCTACTGCAAGGGGGTCTCCGAGGAGATCATCGGCGCGTGGCTGGCCAACCGTCCTGGCGTCCGCGACCAGGTGGTGATCGCGACCAAGGGACGGTTCCCGATGGCGGCCCACGCCAACGGGGTCGGGCTCTCGCGCCGCCACCTCAGCGATGCCCTGAACGCCAGCCTGAGCCGGCTCGGCGTGGACAGCGTCGACCTTTACCAGCTGCACTCCTGGGACCCGCTGACTCCGATCGATGAGTACCTGCGCTTCGTCGACGACGCGGTCACCGCCGGCAAGGTGCAGTACTTCGGCCTGTCGAACTTCACCGGCTGGCAGCTCACCGCTGTCTCCGAGCGGGCCAGCGCCCACGGCTGGACCGCGCCGGTCTCGCTGCAGCCGCAGTACAACCTGCTCACCCGCCACATCGAACTTGAGATCACCGGGGCGTGCGCGGAATACGGGCTGGGGCTTATCCCGTGGAGCCCGTTGGCTGGTGGCTGGCTGTCCGGCAAGTACTCCCGCGACCACGCCCCCGAGGGCGCGACGCGACTCGGCGAGAACCCGTCCCGCGGCATGGAGGACTACCACCGCCGCAATACCGACGCGACCTGGCGCATCCTCGACGTTGTCGCAGAGGTCGCGGACGCGTCCGGGCTGACCATGGCGCAGGTGTCGCTGGCATGGCTGGCCGACCGTCCGCTGGTCACCGCACCGATCCTCGGTAACCGCACGCTCGACCAGCTGTCCGGCTCGCTGGCGATCGCCGACACCCACCTCGACCCGGCGCTAACGGCTCGGCTGGACGAGGTCAGCGCCCCGGTGATGCCCGACTACCCGTATGGAGAACTGGGCCTCGACCAGCGCAACCGCACGCTGCCCTGACCGTCCCTGGGGAGCGAAGGGCGACGCGTCACGAAGGGCGCGAGCTAGACTCGCACTGCGGTCCAGGCCGGTATTCGGGAGACCCGAATCGCGCCGTCGAACGGAATCGCGATGTTCTACTTCGTTGCCGTCATCCTCGTGGCACTGGTCCTGCTGGGCCTGTCGCTGCGGATCGTCAAGCAGTACGAGCAGGGCGTCCTGTTCAGGTTGGGCCGGGTGGTCGCGATCATGCAACCCGGCCTACGGCTCATCATTCCCTTGGTCGACGTGCTGCACCGGGTGTCGCTGCGGATCGTGACCATGCCGATCCAGTCCCAGGGGATCATCACCAAGGACAATGTGAGCGTCGACGTCTCCGCCGTCGCCTACTACCGGGTCACCGACGCCAGGAAATCAGTGATCGCCATCGAGAACATCCGGGCTGCGATCGACCAGATCGCCCAGACCACCTTGCGGAAGGTCGTCGGCCAGCACACGCTCGACGAGACGCTGTCGGAGACCGACCGGATCAACCTCGACATCCGCGAGATCCTCGACATGACCACGCTCGAGTGGGGCGTCGAAGTCACCCTGGTTGAGCTCAAGGACATCCAGCTGCCCGAAGGCATGAAGCGCGCCATGGCCAAGCAGGCCGAGGCCGAACGGGAGAAGCGGGCGAAGATCATCAACGCCGAGGGCGAGTTCAAGGCGGCTGCCGCGCTCGGCGACGCTTCCGACATCATGATGGCTCACCCGCTCGCACTGCAGTTGCGAAACCTGCAGAGCCTTGTGGAGATCGGGGTCGACAAGAACACCACCGTCGTCTTCCCTGCCCCCATCATGACAACCATCAGCGAACTGGGCGCCTTCATCGAGCGGGAGAAGGTGGCCGCCGCTGCCGCCCCCGCCTCCAATGGCGCCCAGGGCGGTGACGCCGACCCGCAGGACGAAACGCCCGCCCTGGAACGGTCCGCCCCCCTGGCTCTGCCGGAAAGTAGTGCTGCACCCGAGACCGCACCGCAGCCCGCTGAGTGGCCGACCGTTACCCGCTGACCGAGGCCTTGCGCCTGTTCGAGACCAGGCTTGTGGTGATGACGATCGCGAGGATGCCGACGATCACGCCGAGGGAGAACAGGGTGTCCATCTCGGGCACCCAGCTCCAGACCCCGTGCGCCCAGTGCATGGCCAGCTTGGCGCCGATGAATGCGAGGATTGCCGCCAGTCCGTAGCCCAGGTGCACAAGCGCGCCGAGGACACCCTCGAGCACGAAGTAGAGCGCCCGCAGGCCGAGCAGGGCGAAGGTGTTGGTGACGAACACCAGGTAGGCATCCCCGGTGATGCCGTAGACGGCGGGCACGGAGTCGACGGCAAAGACCACGTCGGTGGCAAGGATCGCAAGGGCGGCCAGGGCGAGCGGGGTGATTGCGCGCCGTCCGTCCTCCAGCACGCTCATGCGCGGACCGCGGTAGCCGTCCGAGACCGGGAAGAAGCGGCGCACCAGCTTCACGATCCGCAGGTCGTTGGGGTGGATCTCGTGTTCGGAAGGCTGAAGGGTGTCGCGCAGCACTTTCACCGCAGTGGCCAGCAGGATCAGGCCGAAGAGCAGGAACGTCCACGCGAAGTTGGCAAGCATCGCCGCACCGAGGGCGATGAACACCCCGCGCAACACCAGCGCCCCCGCGACGCCGATCAGCAGCACGCGCTGCTGCAGTTCACGCGGGACGGCGAACGAGCTGAGCAGAAGCATGAACACGAACAGGTTGTCCACGCTCAGGGACTTCTCCACCAGGTAGCCTGCGTAGAACTCCAGGCCGCGCTGGGAGCCGAACACCTGCCAGATCCAGACGCCGAAGGCCAGCGGCAGCGCGATGTAGAAGGCCGACCAGCCGATGGCCTCCTTCATGGCGACTTCGTGGGGCTTGCGGGTGATCAGGAAGTCGAGGCCGAACAGCGCCAGCACGGCGGCGATGCTGATGGCCCACAGCTCCGGTGAGCC
>JADGPA010000075.1 GCA_017882685.1 Propionibacteriaceae bacterium
CCCGACCACCATCCCCGGCACCCGGCACAAGCCGGACTCGTGAGGATGACACCAACCCCCGCTACCACCGATCAAGCACGCCTACGCTCGCGCAGCCTGACCGCGCGGTCAACCCGTGAATGGACACGATCGTTGGCCTGCTCGCCGGTGTCCTGGCCTATCTGGATCACCACTCGGTACCGGGCGCGGTCCTCGTTGGCGGGGGCGCCACCGGCGCCGCGCTGGTCCTCTTCCATACCATGATCGGTAGGTGAGTCAGCGACCGACCGCTCACCACCCAACGCTCGATCGCAGTCAGCCGCCCCGGTACGGAACCTTGGAAGGGTTCCCCATCACCGGGGCGGATCTGCAGCAGGTGAGCAGGCGGCGGCGTCCCGGGCGTACGCCTCGATGATGGAGGCGGAGCGGTAGGTGTCCGACAGTCGTGGACGCCGAACCCGCCACCCGTCTATCTACCCCATAAGACGTTGTGGCAGCTCCTATACACATGATCATGGAGTGGCCCACGAACTTTCTTTTCCAGATCAGTTAGGGCACGTTCCTGCGAGGCATACTCCATGGTCGTGACCGGTGGATGTCCTGGACGGGGGTCGTCGGGCGCGATTGGCTGACGCCGCTGGACGCTGCACCCCGAGCCGCGGAACCTGCGTCAGATCAAGGTCCAGGTCACTGCCGGAGCGGCGCGTCGGGCCGAGCCGAGCCGTATCCCGCTCCGCACCCTCCAACCCCCGACCGCCAGGTGCCGGTCCGGGCGCGCACGGCCGTGATGAGGTCGGTCACGGGCGCGCGCCGCTTCACCCTGGCCGCAACGGCGCCCTGCACACTGCTCGGTATGGAGGAGCTGCAGGACGCGCAGTACACGCAACTCCTCGGCGCCAAGTGTCCTGACTGCGGATGGCGCAGCCCCCCCGAGCACCCCCGCCATCGCACCGGGTCGCAGGCCTTCGAGGCCTGCCCGAGCTGGCAGCCGGACGCCACGCAATAGCCGCCCCCGACGTCCAACAGCTGCTCGGCCACCGCGACCCCCGCACCACCGCCGGCTACGACTGCGGCCGCCGCGGCCTCACCCGCCAAGCCGCCGCCCTCAGCCACCTCGCCGCCACCCTCCTACCCGACCCACCCCCCGACGACAGGGACCTGGTTGACGAGGGCCTGGCCGTCGACATCGTCGACGAGGACCAGGCCGTCAACGAGCGGGGAGCCGAGTGGCCGATCGCCGTCGCGGCTCCTGCTGTGCCGTCCGGCGGTGGTCGCTCGGTGGATCTGCCCGACCAGCTCGGCGAGCTCGCCGGGTCGTGGCAGGTCGCCGAGACCGCGCCGGGGTCGGGTAGTTGGGCCGTCCTGCGCGACGGCGTCCGGGTGGGTCTGCTGCGCCGGGAGTCGACAACCCGCGGCCGCCGCGGCTGGCTGGGCCCGTCTGGACACCGGCGTCCCGCTGCCCGCCTACGGCGACCTGGCCACCGCCAGCGGCAGCAGTCTGTGGCGCACCCGCGACCTCGCGGCTGCCGCCATCGCGCGCCACGCGACCTCGACGAGGCGCCGTGCGGGCAACCGCAGGTCTGCTTCGACATCGACCTAATCGCTGTTGCCTGCCGCGAAGCGGAGCATCGAGAGGATGAGCAGGACGGTCCCGCTGAACGCACCCGCTCCGGGACCCTGGATGAGGCTCCGTCGAACGGCCATGGCTGCTCGACGGCCCCCGGATCCGCCGAGGTGTAGCGCAGGGCCTGGGGTTCCTCCATCTGGTGGAGGAACCCCAGGCCCTGCGCGATGGTGCTCAGCGGCGCCGTCGCCGGCCGCGCCTACGACGCGTGTCGTAGGCGTCTCGATCGAACCAGATGATCGACATGGCCGTGATCAGACCGACGGCCGCGGCGCACAGAGCCACCCATCCCGGGGCGCCCAGGTAGTGGGCCGCCGCTCCGAACCCGCAGGTCAGCACCCCCCGTGCTGAGCGTCCTGGAGAGCGAGGACACCGCCTGCGGGTGGTTGATGATCTGCAGCCGGAACCGGCTGCGGCTGGCGATGCTGCGGAGACTGCAGCCGACGGCTGAACCCAGGGGCCTGACGGTGCCTACGACCTGGGCCAGCCCGGTTCAGCGGATGGCGATCTTGGCGATCGCGGTGACGAGCATCCCGACGTCAGCGATCGTCCCGTCGGCCCATGTGGATGTTCCCCTGGATTACTCTAAGTACCTGGTAAGAGACGTTGGTCAGCGCCGTAGCTGACCGCAGTCCGGACAGGAGAGCTGGTCCTGATGAACGAGTGGGCGAGCGATCCGGCCCTGTACCGTCGCAGGCTGCGATCGGAGCTGCGCAAGACCCGCGAGACATTGGGGATGAGCCACCGCGAGGTTGCTCTGGCCATGGACTGGTCGGTCTCGAAACTGATCCGCATCGAGGCCGGCGCAGTGACGATCACCACCAACGACCTTCGTGTCCTGCTGCAGCACTACGGCGTTACTGAGCAGGAGCGCGTCGACGAACTCATCGAGGTGGCCCGGCGGGCTCGGGATAGGTCCCCGTGGTGGATTGAGTACCGGGACATCGCCACCTCGGAGACCTTGGCTGTCTGCGGGTACGAGTCCTCCGCCAAGGTCATCCGTAACTTCCAGCCGCTGAACGTCCCTGGCCTTCTCCAAACGGAAGAGTACGCCGCGGACCTGCTGCGCTACGTGCGCGGACCGAAGAACGAGCGGCGGCTCGAGGGCCTGGTCAAGATGAGGCTCCAGCGCCAGGAGATCCTCAACAGCCCCCACGAGCCTTCCCTGCACTTCGTACTAGATGAGGCCGCCGTTCGGCGAGTCGTGGGCGGCCCCACCGTGATGCGACGACAGCTCCAGCAGCTCAAGAACCTGGCGCAGCGTCCCAACATCACTCTGCGCATCGTTCCCTTCGAGTACGGCTGGTACCGCGGCCTGCGTGTCCCCTACGTCTACTACGAGTTCGACGACCCCCAGGACGAAGCCGTCCTCTACCTGGAGAACCCGGACGGCGAGACGCTCATCGGTGAGGAGCGGGCGAACCTGCCGATGGACGAGGACGAGGGCGTCCCCGTCCCTGCCGTCTACCTGGAGATGTTCTGGGAACTTGAGCAGGTCGCCACGACAGAGATGGCAGAGACCATCTTGGAGGACGCTCTGACACGTCTCGTGGCGGCGCCCGTCCACGTCGACTTGGACACCAAGGTGCCCAAGTCGAGCAGGCCGGCCAAGCCTTCTCATGTTGATCTGTCGGCTGCCGACACCCAGGTGCGCCCCGCCGAGCACTGACCGACGTGGCCACGATCCGCCGCCCGCCGTGCTCCTCATCGGAACGGGCCCGGTCCGCGATGCGGCCCGGGCCCGTCCAGTGCAAGTTCAGGTGAGTACCCGCTCACATGAACATCTGCAGACCGATCACGTGGAGGGCCAGCGCGGCGGCGGCCACCGCCATCAAGATCAGCGTCAAGCGGGCCGTAGGGGCCCAACCCGCTTGCGCAACCTTCGCCAGTACCTCGAGCACGCGATAGATGTCATACATGTCAATCACCCCCTTCTCCCAAAATGGGCAGGCTGCCAGGACTACGGGAGTCGTGGCATATCGCGCGAGGTCCATCCCCTGACCCTTCGCGTGACCCTTCCAGTATGACCCCAGCGAAGCCAGAAACGCCACTGTCGCCTCCCCAGTACCGGGGTGATACAGCGAACCTCCCCGCATTCTCGATGCGGGGAGGCCCACTTTTTGGGCAAGGACCCGGTGGCCGCCGAGGCTCGTCCCACTTCAGGCTGCACATGCACATGAGCAGCGGGTACTCCTCCATAAGTATGCCTCTCGGACTGCGTGCTGTCACCTAGTCCGAGACCGGCGTGCCATTGGTCGGATCGCTACCGCAGTGAGCTGCATCTTGGCTCATGGTCTCCGACCAGACAGACGTGGCCACAATGAATTCTCATAACTCGGTTGGCGGCCGGTAGTCCGTAGCCTGCTTGAAAGCGCCCCAGCCGTCGACTCGCATATCTAGGTCCAGCCGATAGCGGAACAACCCACTGCTCGATCAACCCCTGCCGTGCCGCCGACCGCCGCGGACCGACCTGTGCAGGCGCACACATCTCCAGCCCAGGAAGACATCCACCTGCCCAGAGCAAGTCCGTCCGTCGCGGCTCCGACTGGTGCGGCTCCGACTGGTGCGGCTCCGACTGGTGCGGCTCCGACTGGTGCGGCTCCGACTGGTGCGGCTCCGACTGGTGCGGCTCCGACTGGTGCGGCTCCGACTGGTGCGG
>JADGPA010000076.1 GCA_017882685.1 Propionibacteriaceae bacterium
ACGGCCGGTGCATCTTCAGGTGCGCCCAGATCAGTACCACGAACAGCGCGAACAGCAGCACCGAGTTGATGGCGAAGTACAGCCCGACCGCCTGCGACACCTCGGCAGCGCTGAGGCCGGGACGGCTCTGCCCGCCGAGAATGAGCAGGATCCGCCGGCTGAATTCCATGAAGCCGCCGGTGAGCACCGGGTACTCCACGTCGGAATCCAGGTAAGGGATCTGGCCGTCCTTCAGCCCGCGCCAGTAGTACAGGACAGTGATGTCGGAGTAACACATCCGGGGGAACTTGTCTCCCTGGGTGAGGCACGGAACCTGGCGCATCATCAGCACCAGCCACGACAGCGTCAGCGTGAGGAAGGCCCATGCTCCGGGGTTGAACCACACCCCTCCCGGCCGGGCATGCCGCCCGATGGCGCCGCCCAGGAAGGTGGACAGCGCCGGTGCCGTGTTACTCACTGCTAGATCCTAGGGTGCCTTGGGGGACCCCGTACCCGTCGGCGGCGCCGTGGTCGGCGGATAAGTGCTCGGCGGAGCCGTGGGCGGCGGAGCCGTGGGCGGTGCAGTCACGGTGGGCCTGACGCTCACGCTCGGCGTCGCGGTCACAGACGGCTTCGGCTTGGCCGTGGGCGTCTGGGTGGAGGTTCGGTTCGTCGGCGGGTCGAACGACTGCTGGTCCAAGCCGCGCATCGCCGCCTTCATGTAGTCAAGCCACGTGGACAGCGGGAAGCCGGACCCGAAGACATGGCCCAGATCGCCGGTGCCCTGATCGCCCTTCACGTACACGACGGCCGTGGTGATCTGCTTCGTGTACCCGACGAACCAGATCGCTCTGGTCTCACGCACGATCGTCGTGATCGTCCGGTTGCCGATCTTCCTCTTGACCTTGACCGGGTAGCCGACCGTTCCGGTCTTGCCAGCTACCGGAAACCCGAGCTGGGATGCCCGGTAACCGGTGCCGTCCTGGGTCACCTTGGTGAGGGCGTAGGTGACGTCGGTGGCGACGGGGACGTCGATGGTCTGCTCGCCGCTGGTGTCGCCCTTGAACAGGCTCTTGCCGGTGATGTCGAAGACCTCGGCCACCACGTGGGGGTTGTGGCGGACACCAAGGTTTGCAAAGGTCGCGTAGGCATTCGCCTGGTTCACCGGGCTGACCTCGGTGTTGCCCAGCGGGATGCGGTTGCTCAGATCCCAGTTGCTGTTCTCGGGCACGCCGGCGGCCTCCGCCATGCTCTGCACCTCGGAGGGCCCGTCGGGAATCTGGGTGACAAGGTCGACGAAGGCAGAGTTGATCGAGTGCGTGGTGGCCTGCTGCAGCGTGACCGTGCCGTGGTTGCCGTCGGCGTTGTGCACCGGAGCGGAATCACCCCTGGGCGTGAAGGAGTTGCCGTTCAGCTTGTCGTTCAGCGTCCAGTGGTTGCGAAGCGCAGCAGCAAGCGCATAAGGCTTGAAGGACGAGCCCGTCGGCCGAGGGTTGTTCGCCCAGTTCCACTGGCTCGCCAGGAAGTCCGGCCCGCCGTAGAGCGCCAGGATCCCTCCGGTGGCGTTGTCGATCGACGCCAGCCCCGCGTGTAGCTTCTTCGCGGCCTTCTTGTTCCCGGCTGCCGCCGCAAGGGTGTTCTTCTGCGCTGAGGCCACCGCCGCGTCCTGCGCGTCAGCGTTGAACGTGGTGACCACCTTCAACCCGCCACCGTTCACCTGCTCCTCGGTGAAGCCGTTGGCCAGCAGTTCGCGCTCCACCATGCTGAGCAGGAAGCCCTTCGGCCCCCCCAGCCGGGAGTCGTTGGACGCCTTGGGGAACTTCGGCAGCTTGGTGTAGATCGCGCTGCGCTCCGCGGCGGTGATGTTGCCGAGGTCGACCATGCCGTTCAGCGTGTACTGGTAGCGCTCGAGCAGGTCGGCGGCCTGTTGTTTGCCATTGGCGGGGTCGAGGTTGCCCGGGGAGTTCAGGATCGCTGCGAGGACGACCGACTGCGAGAGGGTCAGCTTGGACGACGGCACCTGGAAGTAGGCCTGCGCCGCCGCCTCGATGCCGTACGTGCCGCGTCCGAAGTAGACGGTGTTCAGGTAGCCGGCGAGGATCTTTTCCTTGCTGACCTCCTTTCCGATCTTGGCCGCGAGCAGGATCTCCTTCGCCTTGCGGGTGAAGCTCTTCTCCTGGGTGAGGTACATGACCTTGATGTACTGCTGGGTGATCGTGGAACCACCGCCGGTCGCGGTCGCGTCCGCGGGGGCGAGGCCGACGAGTCCCAGGGTCGCCCGGAACAGGCCGGTCGCAGAGATGCCCGGGTCGGTCCAGAAGGTGCGGTTCTCCGCAGCGACGACCGCGTCCTTCACGTCCGCGGGGATCTTGTCGTAGTCGATCGACTGCCGGTTCTGCACCTGGAACGAGCCGATCTTCGTCTTGCCGTCAGCGAAGTAGACGAAGCTGGTGTTGGTCTGGAAGTCGGAGTTCGGGTCGGGCAGCTTGACCATCGAGTACGCGACCGCGATGGCACCGACGGCGATCACGCCAAGGGAGAGCAGGATCGACACCACCCAGATCAGGGCACGCACCCAGGGGTTGGTCTTCTGCTTTCCCCCCTTGCGCACGTTCTTGGGTGCTACCGAACGCTTGGGGTCAGCCATAAATGTCCTCTACGGTCTGTTGGCGGCGCGGCGGACGGCGGCGGACGCCGTCACCGAGCAGGTAGGAAGAGATCATGTGGTTCCAGCCGCACTCGACGCACACCTCGACGACGCAGACCTTGAACTCGCCGAACTCGGACTGCATGTCCTCGAGTTCCGCGGTCGACTTGATCCGTCCGGAGTACTGGCCGAGCTGTTCGCCGAACACGTAGTTCAGGTTCAGCAGCCGCTTGGCCGGACACATCGGGCAATGCACGTCCGACTCCTCGCCGTGGTGCATCGCAGCCCGGACCAGGAGGGGGTCCGCGTCGCAGACGTCAGCCCCCTCGAGGGCGCGCTGAGGTCGCCGCAGAGCCTGCAGCGCATGACGACGCTGCAGGGCGTAGTCAACCTCTTCCCGCTTGGACCACATGGGTTCAAGGGTAGTTGGCGCCTTCCAATAGGTCGATTTCCGCGCTGCGCGCCCGCCTGAGCCGCCGGTTTGGGCAGGCCGCGGAGTGGATGCGAGAATGTCGCAGCGCGGGGCATTAGCTCAGTTGGTAGAGCGCAGCCTTTGCAAGGCTGATGTCAGGGGTTCGAGTCCCCTATGCTCCACTCCGTGGCAATTACCACCTGACTAGGTGCGGAACGTTCCGCCGACGACGCTGTCATGGGCGGCGTGCACCATACGTGCCCTTCCGTAACTGGAAGAACGGCTCGCCCAGGAGCTCCGCCAAGTCGCTGCGATGGGGCGCCGGGGCCCGCTGCGGCCAACTCATTGCGATGGCAGAGGACCGGGAGTGCCGCTTCCCCCATGTCTGCACATTGTGTGTGTGCGTCGGGTGTTGTGGAGTTGTTGACGAGAGCGCTGAAGGTGGGCAGGCGGAGCGCGCAGCAGGGAGGGGAGGGGAGCAGGCGGTGAGGTTCGGCGGAGCGTTGGGTGAGATTCACCGCCAGTCCACCGTCGGAGCCGTTCGAACCCAATGCGAGCCAGCGACCAACCCCACTCCGCGCGGGCGGCGTCCAGGTCAGCAACCCAGACTTCAACGTTGATGAATCCCTGCCAGCAGTCCATCCAGCAAAACGCTCTCGTAGCGTGTAACGCTACGCGATACAATCAAGACGTGATGGTCGGCTTCCGGCAAAAGGGCTTGGAGAGGCTGTATCGCGATGGTTCCAATAAGGGAGTGCAGGCTGACCACGTCCCGAAGCTGCTGCGCATCCTTTCGTTGCTCGACGTGGCCCAGGCTCCTGACGACCTCGCGATCCCGTCGTTCCAGACGCACCAGCTGAAAGGCGATCGCGTCGGCCACTGGTCGATCTGGGTGAACGGCAACTGGCGGATCACGTTCAGATTCGTGGATTGCGATGCCGAACTCGTCGACTATCAGGACTACCACTGACGAAGGAGGGGAACATGGTGATGAAGAACCCGGTGCACCCCGGCGAGATCCTGCGCGAGGACGTCCTTGCCGACCTCGGGTTGAGCGTCGGTGAGGCGGCGTCCCGTCTGGGCATCTCGAGGGTCACGTTGAGCCGGGTCCTCCACGGCCATGCCCGGGTGAGCCCGAACCTGGCCGTCCGGCTGGAAGAGGCCGGCGTCGGCACCGCTCGCGCCTGGCTGGCGATGCAGTCCGCGCATGACCTCGCCGCCGAACGCGCCGCCGGCCTGCCCACGGTCCGCCAGCTACCGTCCGGCCGGTGATCCAGCGGCTCCGCTGGGGCGAGATCCAGCAAGAGCGCCCGTCGGCGCCCGACACGATGTTCACAAACACCGGGCGCCGGCTCTACGTCATCGGCGACATCGACGGCGCTTTTCGCCCGCGTACCAACCCGTATGACCTGCATCGCTACGGAAGGCCGCAGGAGGGCGACCCGCTCGCCAGCCGCTTGCAGGGTGTGTGGGCACAGCCCGTGAAGGCCCTGAACGGATATGCGTTCGTGGTCGAGAGCGGCGGCCTCCAATGGCCGCTGCTTGACGCGGAGCGCTTCACCCAGGCCTTCGCCGATGTGCAGTTCGAGTACCACCGGGGAGCACTGACGGCGAAACGGACAGACTTCGTCCCGGACGATCTCCCGGCCCACTTCACCAGCCTCACGCTGCGCAATGACGGTACCGAACCCGCGGACGCCCGAGTGACGTTTCTGGCCTACTTCGATCTGCGAGACGCGCAATTCACCACATTGACGGACCGGCCGAACCTTGGCGAGACGGTCCGGGTGGAGGGCGAGAAGCTGGTCGCCCGCTCGTGGCAGTTGCCCGACAAGTGGGCTGTGGCGATTGGGGGAGCGGCGACTCCAGCGGACGTGCGGGTGATCGCCGGTGCGGACGGGCACCCGGTCGGGGTGCTGGAGTACGCGGTCCGGCTAGAGCCCGGGGCGGAGAGCCACTGGACACTGGGGACGGTCGTGGAAGTCGAGTCGGGGGCCGCTGCCGCCGTGAAGAACCTCGACGACTGGCTTCCGCTGCGGGAGTCCCTGCTGATGGAAAAGCAGTCGCGGTATGCCAAGCTGCTGGGATCCGGCCCGCGCATGCACAGCCCGGACGCGCATTTCGACGACGCCTTTGACTTGGCGCGCGCGAACCTGGGACTGCTCGAGGCGGTGACGGGGGCGCTGGGGCCCTTCTTCCACGCGGGGTTGCAGGCCTTTCCGTTCTGGTTCAGCGCCGACGGCGGGTACGGCGCAGCGGGTTGGCTGGCCGCAGGGTTTGTGGCGACCGGTGAGAACCATCTTCTGATCGGGGCGACCCCCGACACGCTGGGCGGCGTGCCGCACCAACGCTCGCCATCAGGTGCGATCACGGCGACCGGCAATGCCGTCGAGACTCCCCTGTGGGTGATGAGCCTTTGGGATTCCTACCGCTGGACCGGCAACCGGGCCTTTCTCCAGGCTGTCTACCCGGCTGCGGTGCGCGGCCTGCTTGCGCACACCCTCGGCGACCTGGATCACGATCGAGACGGCTACCCATCCGGGCCGGGGATGATCGAGCGGGACGACATGGCCGCCAAGAAGCTGGACACTGCGGCATACACGTGGGCGGCGTTGCGTGCCCTGGAGCAAATGGCGGGGGCTATGGGCGACACCGGGACCGCCGCCCGCGCTCGTGGTCGCGCTGACATGCTGGCGGCCGGGTTCGACGCCGCGTGGTGGGACCCGGAGGAAGCCATCTACGCCATGTCGCTGGATGGACCCGGCAACTCTCGGCGATCGGCACCCCACTGGGCGGTGATCGTACCGGTGGAGGTGGGGCTGGCCAGCCCGGAACGCGCGGCGGCCACCCTCGCCTCCATAAGATCGAACCATGTCGGCCGATGGGGGTTGAAGCACACGGTTGGCGATGATGAGCGCGTGTGGACGCTACCGACCGCCACGCTCAGCCGGGCCGCCTACCGATCCGGGCAGGCGGATCTTGGGTTCCGGATGCTGCAGCTGTTGTCCGCCACGCTCGATCACGGCAGCATCGGCATGTATCACGAGCTGATTCCGGACGGGCTGAGCTTCCTGCAGCTGTGGTCCGGGTCAACCTTCTTGCGCGGAGCAGTCGAGGACCTGATGGGGGTTCAGGTTCGCGCCGATCTGCACGCGGTCAGGATCAGTCCGCAGTTGCCCGCCGAGTGGGAGGCGGCCGAGCTGGAGCGGCTGAGCTTCGGTGGACACACGATCACCGTGCGTGTGACATGGACCGGCCTAACGATTACCCACCTGGCTGGCCGGGAGCCACTGAACGTCACGTACGACGCCCCGGAGGGCAGTGAGCGGTCGGCGGTGGTGGACGTGGGCGCGATGGCGCACTGGTAGGAACGCCGCGGTGCCTGGGACTTCGTATTCTTCGCTGGCCCCGGTTGGATCGTGGAATTAGACGTGATAGGTCGGCTGGGGGTCTTGCGAGTATTGGTCCCGAGGATCGATGCGGGGGCCACCTGCACAATCCTGCCGCGCCGGAGCTGACGCGATCCGGTCAACTCCGAACGTCCGACTCTGCGCCATCGCGTGCGCGAATGTGGCCATCTCGGTCACGTATCCAAGCTACGGGCCAGCGCCGACAACCGGTTGCGCCAGAGCATCTCCTGATCGCTGCAGGCGACCCGCGCCGCCCGACCCTCATCGTCGCAACGACATCTGCGCGGTCCATGCCAGAGGGTGTCGGTGTTTGGGCCAGTCGAGGTCAGGGGCCCAAGACGCCGGGTGGAATGACGTGCACTCCCGTTGGCCGGGTGTAGGCGTACTGGGTTCCGGTGACGATCGCCAGGTAGGTGGGGGATCCGATCCGGTCTACGTCAACGCGGCTGTCGCGGAGTGCCAGGAGGCTCTTTTCGGCGTCGCTGATCCTTGAGGACCCGAGCTTCACTTCGATTGCGGCCCACCGTCCGTCCGGGTACTCGAGGACGGCATCGACCTCTAGCCCCGTGTTGTCGCGGTAATGGTAGATGCGGCCCAGCTCCGCACTGGCGAGCGAGCGGAGGTCGCGGATCACCATCGCCTCGAACACCTGACCGAAGAACTCAGGGTCACTCGCCAGGCGTTCGGCGCCGACGCCGAGCGCCGCGCAGGCGAGCGCCGGATCTACGAGATGCAGCTTCGGGCTCGTCCGGAGCCGCGACCGCGATCGGAGCGCGACGCTCCAGGCGGGCAGTTCCTCCAGGGCGAAGACTCTCGTCAGAGCGTCCAAGTATGTGCGCACGGTCTCGGGGTTGAGATGACCGCCATCGGCCGACACGTCCCTGGCGAGATTCTCCAGTGTCGCTTCGCCGGCGTTGTTGCGGGACACGGACTCCAGAAGTCGACGCATCCGGACGGAGTCGTGGCGGACGCCTGTTGCGAGCTGGATGTCTGAAGAGCACAGATCGTCGCAATAGGAACGATTGAACGTGACGGCATCCGAGGGTGTCGCGGAAAGGAGGGCGGGCCACCCACCTCGGACGGCTTCCACCGCGAGGTCGGCATAGCTCAGGCGGCTCGTGCCACTGACGTGAACGTCGTTGCCGAGCGTCGCCAAGGAAACCTCGGACGTTGAGCGCTGGCTCTCCGCCAGCGACATGGGCCTCATTCGCAAACGCGCGAAGCGCCCTGCGCCAGAGTGCCGGGTGACGTCGTCCGGCGGCGTGGCGGAACCCGACAGGATGAACTGACCCCGCAGTTGGCGGTCATCGATCTCGTGGCGGATCACGTTCCACAGCGTGGGCGCGAGTTGCCACTCGTCGATCAGCCGCGGCGACTCCCCTTCAGGAGTTCTGCCGGGTTCAGCGAAGCGAGTTCGATCAGCTGCGGGGAACTGTCCAGACGAAGCGAGTTGCGCGAGTGCTCCAGCCCCGTCGAGGTCTTGCCGCAGCCGCGCGCACCCTCGATGAGAACGGCGCCCATCCCGTGGAGGAGCCGTTCAAGAGCTTCGTCGACAGCGCGAGCCAGATACGCCACATCTTCGCCATACGGGAAATCGCAATAGATCCGTATCGGACTCTGCAACTTTCTCAGCCCGGATCTCGCAATTCGTGGAGCGCCTTCACGCCCGGATTTCGAGGGGTGCCACAGCGCTCGGATACGTGCCAGCGATATCCGCGGGTCCAAGATGCACCGGGTGTGTGGCAGATGTGTGGCAGATGGTGTTCGTGGTGTCGGGGTGTTTTGCGAATGGCGTTCGGGAGTTGAGGTTGGTCTTCGAGGACGGCGAGGTCAGGCGAGGTTGGCTGCGCGGTGAGGCGGGTGACGGGCAGCAAGGAACGGGGCTCGTCGGTCAGGCCACAGTGGAGGCGAGTGCGTCGAGTTCGGCGCGGATGCGAGCGATCAGGGCCTTGGTCGAGGTGTCGGATGCCGCCAGCTGGCCCATGAGCAGATCGCGGGCCAGCGTCGACACCGGGACGCCGCGCCCCTCGGCCAGCGAGGTCAAGGCGGCGAGTTCGTCGTCGTTTAGCCTGATCTGCAAGGTCTTGGCTCGGCTGTGCCCGCGGGTGATCGTCGAGCCTGCCTTGATCGGCGCGTCCGGGTTCTGCTCGGACGCGGCAGCCTCTGCGGCGATGAGGTCATTGATCGACATCAGTGGGCTCCTGTCGGTATCGGCGTTGGTCAGTGGAGTTCGATGGCCAGGCGTTCACACCCCAGACGATGTCCCCATCGGGAAGCGCGATCACCGTGACCAGTCTGGCGAGAGTGATCGACCAGCCGACCACCCGGATAGTGCGGCCCGAAACTGAGGACGGATCGGGATCGATAACGAGCCGGTTCGGGTCGCGCCAAGCTTCGTCGGCGAGGTCTGACGTCAACCCGTGCTTGGCGATGCGGCCATCTCCCACTGTACTACGTTTGCATTACACGATGAAGTCTCGGCGGCTCGCCGCGCCCGCGCGCGGCGCGGCATTAGAAGCGCGCGTTCGGGCCATTAGGATTCTGTCGCCCTGTTGGGGTCTTGGCGGCGCTCTTGGGTCGCCGAGGGATTGCCCTCTCCCGCTGGTGTGGCCCGATAGCGTTTGGCTATGCAGATCCCGGACACCTATCCCGACGCCCTCACCGACGAGTTGGCGCCCTACGGCTTCGAGTTCTCCTCTGTGTCTGCAGACGAGGAGGGCGGGGCCATCGTCGCGTTCCTGGCCGAGCCCGAGTCCTTCGTTCGCGCCAACCCCGGACTTGGCATCGCGGAGTCCTACGGCACGGCCTGGCCGCCGGCGAACCTGCGACTGCTGCTGTTGTTCGACCGCTTCGGCGACCCGTTCCACATCGACTTCGAGACCATCGACCTGATGTCTTGGGCCGCTGCTGCCGATCCCGGGCTGCACGCCCGGCTGAGCAGTATGGCCGATCCGGCGGACGAGGCCGCAGCCGTCGGTGAGGCGCTCGGGGCTGCACTGCACCCCGACCGCGCGGACGCCGACGAGTACCTCGAGTAGCGGATTCCCGGTCAGTCGATCCGGTCGGTGCCGGCCGCCCACGCGTCTGCGTTGGCCTGGTTGGCCGACTGCCAGTACCACCACGCAACCCCGACGGCTGTCACCAGCAGGACGACGGATTGCAGCAGCCTCTTCACAACGACGAGCCTAGCTGCGTCAGCGAGTGGGCTCGGGTGTCGGCAGCTGCGCCTGGCGCATGATCGTGTTCGCCGGCGGGAACGTGTCGCTGGCCAGCGCCTTGCGCAGCCCGTCCAGGGCGGTGGGGTCGGCGACCTCGCCGTCTGTCGTCCGCATCGTTGAGAGGGGCCAGGTGACGATCTCGTTGGGCTGTACCCGGGATTCCATCATGGTGTCGCGGATCACCTCGGCGGTGAGCCCTGCATCGACCGTCACGCACGGCACGATCGCGTTCATCACCTTGTCGAAGGTTCCGGGGTCGGTGAGCGCGGAGCCCATCGACGCCCGCTCGAGCGCTGCCCGCAACAGGGTGGCGGTGCGCTCCGAGCGTCCCTGCGGGTCGCCGGCCAGGTAATCGACCACCTGCGGTCCGGTCAGCCGTCCGCCGGGAACCTCCAGTCCGCCGATGGAGTCGACGACCGAGCTGAACCGCCTCGCGTCGAGGTGCACCTGGTGGTTCATCCGTGACCCGGTGAGCGTCTCGAGCGCCCGCGCCGTGCGCAGCGGATCGACCCGGTAGCTCGTGGTGAGACTTCCCGTCCCGTCGGAGGCCATCAGGTCGGGCGGAAGTGCGATCAGGGTGAGGTTGCGATGGGACGCCGACAGGTGCGCGATCAGCACCGATTCCAGCGTCCCGTCGTCATCGGTTGTCATGAGCAGGTAGTTGACGGACTCGACACCGTCGATGGCGACCGGTGCCGGGCGCCCCTCGTAGGACGGGAGTGGCTCCACCTTCTGCAGCACGGCCGCTGTGTCGCCGATCCGGTCGAGATAGACGGTGAGCAGGGTGACGCCACCGACGGAGACGGCAACGACGCCGACGAGCAGGACGATCGCCATCCGGTCGACGAGGCCACGCTTCCTGGCCGGCGGTTCCGTGATCGGCTGCATCCCACCCCCTTCACTCCCAGCGCCCAGCCTAGAAGCCCCGGCCAAGGCCGCTCGATTACTCTGAGGTCATGGCAGAGGATAGTCAGCGCCAGGCCGACGCCCGGCGGCGGCACGAGTTGGCCGCGCAGGCGGCCCAGGCCGAGGCGCAGGCGGCGCAGCAACAGCTGGACGTCTTCGTTGCCCGGCTGCGTGAACTCGGGGCCTCCCCCGAACCGCTGCAGGCCACCCTGCTGAACGGGTCACGGGTCAAGACCGACAGGAAAGGCTGGTACCTCAACAAGGCCCACACGCTGGCAGTCGCACCGGACGGCAGCTACTACCAGCTGGTCACCGCGGGCTCAGCGCTCGCGCGGTTCACCGGGGTGAAGGTACAGCCGAGCCCGCCAACCCTCGTGATCGGTCGGGGTGGCCGCGACGGCGAGACCGGTGACCTGGCCGACTTCCTCGCTCGTGCCCTCGACGGCTTCACCCGGCCCTGACGCGGCACCCCTGACACGGCACCAGGGGGCCGCTGGCTATTCGAGCGTCCCCCTGGGCGAATCTGATGACGGAACGGCCGTCAACCCCTTGAGATGAGTACGCATTCATGGTAGGAGACGCGCGCCCGGGTCAACCGATTTTTCACGCTTCGATGCCGGATTGTAAGAAACGTGCACGACCGCGTCTCGACCGCCGACAACAGTGCAGGCCCATCGGACAACACTTGCGGCAACACCGCCTGGCCAAAGTGCTCGCCATGGCGGCGAGAATTCCGGCGCTGAGCGCCCTGAACAGTGAATGGCAGGCGCTGCTGCCCGAGTCCGCCGGGCAGCTCGCAGAGTGGACCATGAACGAGCCCGCCCTTGCCGACGCCGGCGACCTCGCCGGCGTGCTCGAACTGATCCGTCGAAATCCCGACGCCGTGCTGGCTGCGTTGCTGCGACTCGGTTCCGCCGGGCACCCCCTGGCGCACCGGGTCGTGCTGCAGACGATGCTCGGCATGGTGGTGCGGCTGTGCGCCGGTCGGCCTTCGCTGCTTCCCGAGGCGATCTCGGAACTCTGGCTTGCCGTCGTCGACTACCCGCTCGAGCGGCGTCCGCGCGCTATCGCCGCCAACCTGGCCTGGACGGTGCGCCGTAACCTCCGCACCGTGGCGCCGCCGGTGCCACCGCCCGCGGAATCGGACGGCCCCGACGCCGCGTCCGTGCTCGCCGAGGCCCGGCGGCTCGGGCTGATCGATGAGGTCACCCACCGCACCCTGTGGACGGTCTACGTCGCCGGCCTCACCAGCCAGCAGGCCGCAGCCGTCCTCGGAACCACAGCAGGAGCCGTCCGTTGGCGCTGCAGCCACGCCCTCCGCCGACTGGCGAGAAGGGCCCGCTTGCTGGCTGCCTGAAACCGGAGAATCTTGACCAACGGTCCCCCAGTAGTCCCGACCGGGGTAAAGGTGCGTCACAATGGCGGACGGACACGAAGGAGAGCATCGGGTGACTGAGCCGGGGACCAATAGGTATTCCGCTGCTGCGCCGGCAGCCGCGCGCCTGGTCGCGCAGCACCTGGTCATGAAGCCATACATCTGGTCTGCGCTCTCCGTGCACACCCACGGCATGCGCAACCTCGACGGCCTCAAGCCGCCGTTCGTCGTTGTCGCCAACCACTCCAGCCACCTCGACGCCCCGCTGATCTACGGCTCGCTGCCGCGTCGGTTGTCGAAGAACCTCGCCGCGGGCGCAGCGTCGGACTACTTCTTCGACTCCTGGTACAAGGCGTTGCCGACAGCGTTGTTCTTCAACTCGTTCCCCGTCGAGCGCCAGGGAATGCGCGGCCGACGCGGCATGGCCGGCGTGCTGCTGAACGAGGGCATCCCGCTGCTGCTGTTCCCCGAGGGCACCCGCTCACGTACGGGTGCGATGGCCAACTTCAAGCCGGGCGCTGCCGCCCTGAGCATCTCCCGCAACGTGCCGGTGCTGCCGATGGCCCTCGTCGGCTCGTACGCGGCCATGCCCTACGGTGCCACCGTGCCGGTGCCCGGACGCCCGCTTGTCCACGTGGTCTTCGGCCGCCCGCTACGCGCAGCCCCGGGCGAGATCGCTCACCAGTTCTCCGACCGGCTGCACCGCTACGTCGTGGAGATGCACGACACCACGGCACGCGCCTACGGCATGCCCACCCAGGCAGACTTCGCCCGCGCCGTCGCGCTGCGGGCGGCCGCAGCGCAGGCCGAGCGGGACGCCGACGCGCAGGTCTTCGAGCCGGTCGTCGAGCTCGTCGTCGAGCCGGTCGTCGAGCCCGAGCCGCCGGTGGCCGACGGGCACGCGCAGGCCAGCTGACTCAGCCGGCAGACAGCACCGCTGACAGGGTGGTTGTGCGCCGTCGCGCGACAGCGATCGAGCTGGCCAGCAGGGCCAGCAACAGCCACCCGACAAGGGTCAGGGTCGAGGTCACCGCACCCGAGGATTCGGTGACGATCGCGCGGACGGCGTCCAGGGCCGGCGTCAACGGAGACAACGGACGCAGGGCTGCGAACACCCCGGGCGCGGAGCCGACAAGGGCCGCTGCAGCGGTCAGAACTGCGAACAGCACCGAGATCACGCGGCCGATTCCGCCCAGCCAGGCCACCAGCGCATGGTTGATGACAACGAACGTGAGCCCTGCCAGCAGCAGGACGCCGGCGATGGCGAACCACTTCTGCGGCGAGAGGCTCAGCCCGAACTGGCCAAGGCCCGCCACGAGCAACGCCTGGACGGCGATCACGACAACGCCCGGCAGCAGCGAGCGTCCGATCAGCAGCACCGTCGGCTCCGAGGAGTTCAGCAGGCCGGCGCCGATCGCCTTCACCACGGCGTAGACCGCCAGTGCTCCCAGCCACAGCGCGAGAATCAGGACAAGGCTGATCCAGCCCACATCCGGGTTGGCAAGGCCGTTCAGGTCGGACGTGTCGATGGGCGCTGCCACGACCGTCGACAGGTTCTCCCGGTCGGAGCTGGAGTAGCTGGGCAGCTTGTCCTTGCCCTCCGCGATGCCGTCGGCCATCTTCCGCATGCCGTCGGCCAGCTTCGCGCTTCCGGTGTGCGCGTCGATCAGGCCGGCGCCGAACTTGTCGACCCCCGTGGCCAGCTTGTCGGCGCCGGTGGCGAGCTGCTGGCCGCCGGACTTCAGCTTCTTCAGCTGGGCCGCGGCCTTCTTGTCCCTGCTTGCCTTAGTGAGCGCAGAAGACAGCTGGCCCACCCCGTCAGCCAGCGCCGCGGTGCCCGACTTCAGGCTCTGGCCGGTCTGCGGGTCCTTCTGGTCGAGACCGGCGGCAGCGCCGGCGAGCGCCTGCGAGCTCGCGGTGAGGGACGCAACGCAGAGGGGCCCATCCGTGCCGAGGGCTGCCGGGGTGGTGACGATCCCGCACGCCTGTTTGATGGCGGCGACAAGCTGCGCCGAGACATCCGCACCCTGCCCGAGCGCAGTCAGCAGAGCCGTGATGCCCTTGGCCCCGTCGGAGGCGTCCTTGGCGCTCTTCTCCAGGCTCGACTGGTAGGTGCCGAGCCCCCCGCTGACCCCCGCTGCGCCGTTGGACAGCTTGGCAACGTTCTTCGCCAGCACCTTCTGCGAGGACTGGCTCTTGTCGACGAGCTGCCCAACGCCGTCGGCGTACTGGCCGAGGCCGACGGCGAGCTGGCTGGCACCGGTGTAGAGCTGCTGGCTGCCGTCGGCTGCCTTCCCGATGCCGTCGGAGAGCTTCTCCGCGCCGTCGGCGAGCTGGCCAGAACCGTCGGCCATGGTGGTGAACTGCTTGCCCATGTCGTTGAAGCCGATGTAGATCTGCTTCAGGTAGCTCTCCGTGAGGGTCTGGTTCAGCGTGACCGCCGCCTCGTTGGCCACCAGCTTGCCCAGGGTGGCGTCAGCCACCCCCGCGACCGGTGAGGTACTCACCTCGATGGTGGCCTGCTCGGCCTGGTCGGCGTCCTTGCTGAAGGACGTGGCCGCTGCGGAGAAGTTCTGCGGTATCACGACCATGGCCGCGTAGGACCCAGTGCTCAGCCCGGCGCGGGCATTGGCTTCGCTCTCCAGCACCCACGTGAGGTTCTCCTGGCGGTTGGAGTCGACGAGGTTCGCGGTCAGCTGGCGTCCCAGGGGGCTGTACTGCCCGTTGATGGTAACCGGGTCGTCGAGGTTCACCACGGCTGCGCGGACGGTGTGCGTCCGACTGTCCGCGTTCACGCCGGCCAGCAGGAAGCCGCCGGCCACGAGAAGCGGCACAAGGAGCAGGCCGACGAGGGTGTACCAGCGAGCCGGTGTCGAGTTCAGGTGCTCGAGGTTCATCAGATCGCTCCTTCCAGAACGAGGTGGGAGGGCAACCGGATGAGCTGGTAGGCCACCGGCAACTGGGATTCGAGGTCGGACCCGGGCATCACGCCGAGCACCCAGGTGATCGGCGCATCGGCGTCCTGCGGCGCAGTGAGCGCGCGGCGCAACGACCGGTCCTGCACATCCTTGAGCTCATCCGCGCTGTCGACGCAGACGAGGCCGCCCCGCTGGCGGCTGAGCACGCGTCCGAAGTGGGGCACGGACGGGCCGAGCATCGGGGCGAGGCCACGGACGACAGGAGCTTCCTCGGGCAGCACGTGGCCGAGCACCTTCAGGGTTCCCTCGGTGAGCTTCACCCGGCCGGCCAGGGCTAGCAGAAGCACCCGCCGCTGGGCGTGCTCGCCCTCGACGACCAGCACCTGCCCGGGCTGGACGCTGAGGTCGACTCCGCGGAACAGCGTCCGTCCTCCGGCTTCCGCAGTGAGCCCCTCGCCAGCGATGGCCGAGGTGTCCTCCGGGGACGGCCAGCTGGCAAGGTGCACCTGCCGGGTGAGCGATTCACCCTCGATGTCGAGGGACGGCAGCCGTGCGTCCAGCCACTTCGGCAGCCACCAGGCGTGCCGGCCGAGCAGCTTCATCACCGCCGGCACCAGCGTCATCCGGATCACGAAGGCGTCCAGCACGACGCCGACAGCCAAACTGAACGCGATCGGCTTGATCGCGCCCTCCCCGTTGGGCACGAAGAAGGCGAAGACGGCGAACATGATCAGTCCGGCGGCGACGACCACCTTCGCCGAGTGCGCGAACCCATCCTCGACGGAGCGCTCGGTGTTGCCGTGCACGAACTCCTCGCGCATCCGGGAGACGAGGAACACCTCATAGTCCATGGCGAGGCCGAACAGGATGCCCATCAGGATGATCGGGAGGAAGCTGATCACCGGCCCGGTCTCCGGCAGGTTGATGACCTGCTTCGCCCAGCCCTTGTTGAACACCAGCGTTGTGGCGCCGAACGCTGCCGCGACGCTCAGCAGGTAGCCGAGCGCAGCCTTCAGAGGCACCCAGATCGAGCGGAACACGATGGTCAGGAGCACCAGCGACAGCCCGACGACAAAGATGCCGAACGGCAGCAGCGCTGCCTGCAGCTGGCTGGTCACGTCGATCTGGATCGCGGTGAAGCCGGTGACAGCCGTGGTCACGTCGTAGGCCTGTTTCCACTCGTCCGCGCGCTCGCGGAGGCGTTCGACGAGGTTGGCCGTTGCCGGGTCGTCAGGGCCGGTGGTGGGGATGATCTGCACCATGCCGGTGTCGACGTTGGCGTTGGGCGTGGCAGCGGCGACCAGCTGGACGCCTGGCATCTTCTGGATGTCGGCCTTGAGCCCGTCGAGGGCCTTCACGGGATCGTCGAGCTCGACGATGTCGACGGTCATGATCAGCGGGCCGTTGAAGCCGATGCCGAACTTGCTCGTGATCTCGTCGAAGGTCTCACGGTCCCGGGTGCCGGGCAGGGAGTGCCCCGAGGTCGGCAGCGCCATCGACAGGTCCTTCGCCGGATAGGCCAGTGCGCCGATGCCGACCAGCACGACCGCGATGGTGACCACCGGCCACGCCGTGACCACCTTGACCCACCACGCGCCGAAGCCGCCGCCGGCCGAGACCTTCGCCTTCCGCACCTTGCGGACCTTGGGACGCAGCCGCTCTCCGGCGAAGCCCATGAAGGCCGGCAGGAGGGTGAGTGCGAGGAGCACTTCGAACCCGACGGTGAGTGCCCCGAAGACGCCCATCACGGTGAGGAACGGAAGCCCGGCGATGCTCAGGCCGACGAGGGCAATGATCACGGTGAGGCCTGCGAACACGACGGCGGAGCCCGCGGTGCCCACGGCGCGTGCTGCCGATTCCTCCACCGCCATGCCGGTGGCCAGCTGGTCGCGGTGCCGGGAGATGATGAACAGGGCGTAGTCGATGCCGACGGCAAGGCCCAGCATGATGGCAAGCATCAGGGTGGTCGAGCTCACCGAGATCACACCCGCGGCAATCTGCACGCTGAGCACGCCGATGCCCACACCGGCAACAGCCGTGCCCACCGGCATCATCGATGCCACCAGCGAGCCGAGGGTGAGTACCAGCACGAGGATCGCGACGGCGAGGCCGAGCGCCTCGACGACGGTGATGTGCGGCACGTGGATGGAGAAGATCTCGCCGCCGATCAGCACCGTGGAGCCGGGCAGCGTGGTCTCGAGCGTGCTTGCAGCCTCGGTCAGCTGTTCGCGTTGCGCGTCGGTGATGGTGGAGGAGGTGCCCTGCACGCGGATCATGGCCCGCCCGCTGGCTCCGTCGTCACTGATCAGGCCGTCGACGTGTTCGTTGTAGGGGTCGATGACACCCTTCACGAACGGCACCTTCTCGAGGTCCTTCGACCAGTCGGCGATCGCGTCCTTGACCAACTTGTCCTCGAGCCTGGAACCCTTGGGGGCGTTGATCAGGACCGTCGCGGTCGCGTCGGCGGCCTCGGGGAAAGTGACCTTCAGCTGGTTCAGTGCCTTGGTCGAGCTGGCGCCGGGAACCTCGAAGACGTCGTTGAAGTGGCCACCGATCGTCAGGGCCAGGCCGGCGAACAGCACCAGCACCACGGTCCACGCGATCAGCACACGCCCGCGCAACCGGTAGCACGCACGGCCAAGGCGATACAGGAACGATGACAAGGGGCTCCCTTCCAGAGATGCCACCAACAGCGGTTCGATACAGTATCGTATTCAATACAGCATCGTATTCAATACAGTTCCGTATTCAAACTGGAGGAAGGCGGCATGGCCACCAACACTCTGACGCCTCGCCGCACCCAGACCCGCGAGAAGCTGATGGACGCAGCAACCTCGCTGTTCGCGCAGAAGGGCGTGCTCGCCGCAAGCGTCGAGGAGATCTGTGAACGGGCCGAGTTCACCCGCGGCGCGTTCTACTCCAACTTCGCCGACAAGGACGAGCTCTGCCTCGCCGTGCTGAACCGGCAGGCCGCTCGAGAGCTGCTCGCGACTCAGAAGGCGGTGGCCACCCTGAGTGGCGCCGTCCTGGCGGCCAACACCATCGACGGCCTTGTCGAGTTGGCCCTCAGCGTCTTCCTCGCCGCCCAGCCCCGCAGCAGCGAGGATCTCCTGGCCGCCATGGAACTGCGGCTGCACGCGATCCGCAGTCCCGGCTTGCGGGCGTCGCTGCTGGCGCTCAACGAGGAGATGGTCGAGCAGATCGGAACCCAGCTGGTGACAGCGATCGGGCGGGTCGGGGCCACGCTGACCGTCCCCGTCGCCCAGGCGATCGACCTTCTGCACGCGGTGTACACCCACAGCGGCAGCACCGCCCTGCTGAACGGGCTGGAGCCTGACGACCAGTCCCGCCGGGCACAGCTCACGGCCCTGCTGAAATCGCTGGTGATCGAAAGTGGCACGCGTCGATAGGCTTCTGCCATGACTTCTGGGACCGTCGAAAGCGCCAACCTCGCCAATTCCAAGCTCAGCGTGGTGGGCGCCGGTTCGGTCGGCACGTCGATCGCCTACGCCTCCCTGATCCGCGGTTCCGCCCGTCAGATCGCGCTGTACGACATCGACACCAAGAAGGTGGATGCCGAGGTCCACGACCTCGCACACGGCACCCAATTCACCCCCACCTCGGTGGTGACCGGCGGTTCCGACATCTCGGTGGTGAAGGACTCCTCCGTGATCATCATCACCGCAGGCGCCCGCCAGAAGCCGGGCCAGACCCGCCTCGACCTGGCCGGGGTGAACGCGGGCATCATGACCAAGCTGGTGCCCCAACTGCTCGAGCAGGCGCCCAACGCCGTCCTCGTGCTGGTGACCAACCCGTGCGACGTCCTCACCGTCGTCGCGCACAAGGTGAGCGACCTGCCCGTCAACCGGGTGCTCTCCACCGGGACGCTGCTCGACACCTCCCGGCTGCGCTGGGCGATCGCGCAGCGGGCAGGCGTTTCGCTCTCCAACGTGCACGCCGCCATGTTCGGCGAGCACGGCGACACCGAGTTCCCGATCTGGTCGTCCGCATCGATCGCGCAGATCCCGATCCGCGAGTGGACGGACCCGAGCGGCTTGCGCATCTTCACCGAGGAGGGCCTGGCCCAGATTGCGCACGACACCGTCCACGCCGCCTACTCGATCATCGAGGGCAAGGGAGCGACCAACTACGCGATCGGCCTTGCCGGCGCCCGTCTCGTGGAGGCCATCCTCGGCGACCAGCGCAAGATCTGGCCGCTGTCGAGCGTGCTCACCAACTATCGCGGCGTCTCCGGCGTCGCCCTGTCCGTGCCAAGCCTCGTCGGCCCTTCGGGCGTCCGGCGGACGTTCGAGTTCCCGATGGACGCACACGAGATCGTCATGCTGAACAAGTCCGCCGCCGCCATCCGCGCAACCCTGAACGCGATCGGATACTGAAGCGGTGACCGAGCTGACTGCAGCCAGGGCGGCGTACGGGGCGCTCGCCTCGGCCGGCCTCAAGCTCAACCTGCAGCGCGGCCAACCCTCGGACGCGGACCTCGACCTCTCGAACGACCTGCTCTGCGCCGCTGGTCCCTCCGACACCACGCTGGACGGGATCGACCTGCGCAACTATCCCGGCGGCGTCACCGGCCTGCCGAGTGCCCGGGCGCTGTTCGGGCGCTACCTCGGGGTGGACGCCGCCAATGTCGTGGTCTGGAACAATTCCTCCCTGGAGCTCCAGGCCCTCGTGCTCTCGTTCGCGCTGCTCCACGGCGTCCGGGGGTCGCAGCAGGGGTGGGTGCACGAGCGGCCGCGGATGATCGTCACCGTCCCCGGGTACGACCGGCACTTCCTGATGCTGGAGACACTCGGCTTCGAGCTGGTCGGGGTGGGCATGACGGCCGATGGCCCTGACGTGGACTCGATCGCAACCCTGGCCACGTCCGACCCGAGGGTGAAGGGCGTTCTGTTCGTGCCCACCTACGCCAATCCCGGCGGGGAGACCATCAGCGCTGAGGCAGCACAACGCCTCGCCGGAATGGATACGGCAGCTCCGGACTTCGCCATCTTCGCCGACGACGCCTATCGGGCCCACCACCTGGGCGAACCGGTCGAGACCGTGAACTTCGTGGAGCTGTGCGCAACCGCCGGCCACCCGGACCGGGCGTTCGTCTTCGGTAGCACGAGCAAGATCACCTTCGCGGGGGCAGGGCTGGGGTTCGTGGCCACGTCCGTGGACAACGTCAAGATGCTGGCGACCTACCTCGGGGCGCAGAGTATTGGCCCGAACAAGGTTGAGCAGGCGCGGCACGTCCGGTTCCTCGAGGCGTATCCGGGCGGAATCGATGGGCTGATGCGTGCCCACGCCGCGCTGGTCGCACCCAAGTTCGCTGCCGTTGACGAAGCGCTCGCAGCGGAACTGGGCACCGACGGCTCGTATGCCACCTGGACGACGCCCCGCGGCGGCTACTTCAGCTCACTGTTCACCACGGCTCCGATCGCGTCACGGGTGGTCGAACTCGCTGACGCCGCCGGAGTGAGCCTCACTCCTGCCGGAGCCACCTATCCGGGCGGAATCGACCCGGAGAACCGCAACATCCGGCTCGCGCCCACCCGTCCGCCGGTCGCGGAGGTGCGCACAGCCATGCAGGTGGCGGCTGCCTGCATCAGGCTCGCCACGGCCGAGTACCGGCTGCCCCGGGCCTGAGCATGGACGTCGAGGAGCCGTTGGCCGGCGGCAACATGGGGCCGGTGAGCCGGCGCGGTGACGAGGTCCTGCGAACGGCCGGTCCATGGACGCCGAACGTGCACCGGCTGCTGCAGCTCTGTGCGGACAGCGGCATCGACAAGACACCGCGGCCGCTCGGCTACACCGAGGACGGCAGGGAGCGCCTGAGCTACCTGCCAGGGACCGTCCCCGCCTACCCGATGCCCGACTGGGTGTGGACGAACGAGGTCCTGGACGACGCCGCCCGCCTGCTGGGCCGCCTGCACGACGCGTCCCTTCCGCTCGCCGGAGTGACCGAGGGCTGGCGGTCGCCGGCTCGGCAGCCCGCAGAGGTGGTCTGCCACAACGACTTTGCCCCGTACAACCTCGTCTTCGACGACGGCCGTCTCACCGGGGTGATCGACTTCGACTACTGCTCCCCCGGATCACGACTCTGGGACATCGCTTACCTTGCGTACACCCTTGCGCCGCTGACCGGCGCCCTTGCCGAGGACCCGTTCACAGCACCCCAGCGAGCACAGCGAGCGATGGGGATCCTGGCGGCCTACGGATTGCCTGCCTCAATGGAGGAGCTGTTGGCGATGGTGGTGCTGCGCCTGCACGACCTGGCCGACTTCAGCGACGAAGCCGCCGTCCGGCTCGCCAATCCTGAGCTGACCAGGCACGCCGCCGGCTACCGCCAGGACGCCGAGAGGCTGGCCGACGGGCCTTCGTGACGCTTCGCTCGTGTCTCGCGAAGCTCCTCAGGCCGGACGGGAACTGAACAACCCCAGCCCCAGCTCGGAGGCCAAACGGGTGGCAGCCAGTACTCCGCGGACGCTGTTGCCGGCCGCGTCCAGTCGCGGCGAGAAGCTGCCAAGGCCGGCCTTGCCCGGCGAGACCGTGAGCACCCCGCCGCCGATGCCCGATTTGCCGGGCAGCCCGACGTCGTAGAGCCAGTCGCCCGAACGCTCGTACATGCCGGCTGTGGCCATCACGGCCAGGACGGGTTGGCACAGTGCCTGGGCGATCACCCGTGTGCGGGTGACGGGGTTCACACCGCCGTCGGCCAGCGTCGCGCTCATCACGGCCAGGTCGTGCGAGGTGGCCAGCACGTTGCTCTGCCGTGTGTACAGCTCCAGGGCCGCGTCCGGGTCGCCGGCCAGCGCCCCCTGCGCGTGCAGCGCAACGGTGATCTCCCGGTTGCGGAAGTTGGTTGCGCTGACCCCGGCGTACAACTCGTCGTCGATGGCCAGGTCGCGTCCGGCGAAGGCGGATAGGCCTGCCAGCAGGTGGCTCCACTGCTCTTCGACGTCGCTTCCGGGCAGCCGACTGCAGGTGGCGATGGCACCGGCGTTGACCATCGGGTTGGTGCGGCCGCCTGGGGCTGCCAGCACCGGGCCAACGGCGTTGAACGCCTGCCCGGTGGCGTTGGCGCCGAGCTCCGCGTGCGCCCGTCCAGCACCCAGGTGCGCGCAGACAAGGGCGAATGTGAACGGCTTGGCGACGCTCATCAGCGCGAACTGGTCGCCGGCGTCGCCGAAGTCGAACACCTGCCCGTCGGTACCGACAACACTCAACCCGAACCGCTCGGGGTCGGCGGCTGCCAGCGCGGGATAGATCTGCGAGTTCTCACCGTCACTGACCTGCGACATCTCGGCATGGACGGCTGCGAGGATCCGTCGCACCTCGGGCGCCGGCGCAAGGCGACCGGTGGATACGAAGGTGTCGGACTCGTTCACCCCGCTGAGGTTAGTAGGGTTCGGGCCATGGCTCATGTCCTGGTCACCGGAGGGGTGCGCAGCGGCAAGTCCCGCTACGCCGAATCGCTGCTCTCCGTCGAGGATCCGGTGAGCTACCTCACCCCCGGCTACCCCGCTGAGCCGGGTGTGGACGCCGAATGGGCGGCGCGCGTCGCGGCGCACCGGCTGCGCCGTCCGACCGCGTGGCGGACGGTGGAAACCCTCGCCCTCGCCGATGCTGTCGCCCAGTCGTCCGGCCCGGTGCTGATCGACTGCCTCGGCACCTGGCTCACCCGGTTGTTCGACTCCTGGCAGGCCTGGGACGCCGAAGAACCGGAGTGGTCGCAGCGTCTGGCGATGGAAGCATCCTCCCTTGTCAGTGCTATAAAGGAGCATCACGGCGACGTGGTCGTCGTCACCAACGAGGTGGGCTGGGGAGTGGTGTCGGAGTTCCGGTCCGGACGGATGTTCGCCGACAACCTCGGCCGGCTCAACCAACAGGTCGCAGCTGCCTGCGACCACGTGGTGTTGATGGTGGCCGGACGACCCCTCGACCTGGGCTGACCTCACCGGCCTGGAGGCCACGCCGTCGCGGCGACCAGCAGGACGGTCGCGCAGACTTCCACCAGCGCGCCGAGCACGTCGCCGGTCACGCCGCCGAGGCGTCGGACGCAGCGCACGATCAGCCAGATAGACGCCAGCACGGCGAGCGCAACGCCAACCCCCGGCGCCCAAAGAGGCTGGCCGGTGAGCGCGGCAACCCCTTGCGCCGCGGCGAGCCCGACCAGCCAGCTCACCACCGCCGCCGGTACGCCGACGCTGCCGGCAACCAGCGCCCCGAGCCCGTCCGGACGGGCCGCAGGCACCCCCTCGACGCACCCGAACAGCAGCGCTGCGCGCGAGAGGCAGACCAGCACCACCACCTGCAGCCAGCCGAACGGGCGGGTCAGGATGACCCCTGCCGCCACCGCCTGCAGCCCCACGGCAAGGACCAACGCAACCGTCCCCATCGGCCCTACATCGCCGCGTCGCATGATCTCCAGGGCCCGCTCGGCGTCCTGGCCGCTGCCGAGGCCGTCGGTGGTGTCCGCAAGCCCGTCCAGGTGCATCGCCCGCGTACCGAACGCCAGCACCGCCACGGCCACAAGCCCGGCAACGATTCCGGGCACGCCCACCGCAACCAGACCCCAGCCGACGAGGCCTGCGCCCAGCGCGACCGGCAGCACGGCGAAGGGTGCCAGCAGCATCGCCGCGCGGGCCTCACGCCGTCCGATCGCCTCCGGCGGGCGCACCGGCACGATCGTCAGCAGCCCGACTGCGAGCCGCAGTCCGGCAAACCGGTTCATGTCAGGTCGGAGAGCTGCGCGATCCCGTTGAGGGCAGCCACGGCTGAGCGCACCATCGGCACGGCGAGCACGGCCCCGCTGCCCTCACCGAGACGCATCGAGAAGTCCACGAGCGGCTTGAGCCCGAGCCGGTCGAGCGCGAGGGCCTGGCCGGGTTCGGTGGAGCGGTGCCCCGCCTGCAGCCAGGCCTTCGTGCCGGGAGCGAGGTCCTCTGCCACCAGCGCCTCGGAGACGGCGATCACGCCGTCAAGGAGCACCGGGACGCCACGACGGGCAGCTCCGGTGATGAACCCGACGGCTGCAGCGAAGTCGGCCGCGCCGAGGGCTGCGAGGCGCTCGGTCGGGTCGGCGATGCGATCGCCTGCGCGGGCGATGGCCGCCTCGATCAGCGCCGTCTTGTGTGCAAGGGTGCCCTCGTCGATGCCGGTGCCACGACCGGTCACGGCTGCGGCCGGGACGCCGAGGCTTGCAGCGATCAGGGCGGCGGCGATGGTGGTGTTTCCGATGCCGAGGTCACCGGAGATCAGCAGCTGGGCGCCGTCGGCGATCTGCTCCGCGGCGATCTGGTCGCCGGCAGCGAGCGCCTGCTCAACTTCTTCGCGGGTGAGGGCGTCGGTGAGGTGGATCGCACCGGAGGACTGCCGCACCTTGAACCGGCTGATCTCTGCCGGCAGGTCGGGGAAGTCGACCGCTACGCCGAGGTCGTAGATCGAGACCCGGACGTCATTGGCCGCGGCGAGCGCGGACACCCCGGCGTGCCCACCGGCGATGCCGTACACCATCGCCGGGGTGATCTCTGTGGGGTAGGCGGACACCCCGTCCTGCGCGACGCCGTGGTCTCCGGCGAACACGATCACCCGCACGTCCTCGAGCTGCACCGGCGGGCACTGCCCTTGGCAGGCGGCCACCCAGGCGGCCAGCGTCTCGAGATCGCCGAGGGCGCCGAGCGGCTTGGCCTGCCCGTCGCTGTGGGCCCTTGCTGCGGCGTAGGCGGCGTTGCTGGGGGCCTGGACGGGGGTACTCAGGACGTACTGGATCACGCGTCCACCCTAGCCACGACGAGCCCTGACAACGAGCTTGCGCGCTTCCTCGACCCACAACACCGTCGATGCGCAGACGAAGCTGACCAACCACTGGGCCGGGCTGAGCGACGCCGTCTGGAACGCCACCTGCAGCCAGCCAACTTCCGTGATGGCCACCTGCAGAAGGATCGCGAGGCCGGCGGCGGCCCACAGCCACTGGTTCGCGAACAGTCCGCTGAACACCGAGGCGGTCATGGAGCGGGAGTTGAAGGCGTTGAACAACTGGGCGAGCACGAGGGTGGTGAACCCGACGGTCCGCCCGACGGTCAAGGAAGCTGTGCCGGGGATCAGGCCGCCGGGAAGGCAGTAGTCGATGCTGACAAGGGTGACGGTCGCCATCACGACCCCGATCCAGATCACCCACGACCAGGTCGTGGCGTCGATGACCGGCGCCCCCGGACGGCGCGGCGGCCTCGCCATCACGTTGTCGGTCTCGGGGTCGACACCCATGGCAAGTGCCGGAGCGGAGTCCGTGACGAGGTTGATCCACAGGATCTGGGTGGCCAGCAGCGGCAACGCGATCTCGTCCGGCCCGCCCGAGGTCAGGCCGAGCCAGCCGGCGAGCACCACCCCGCCGAACACCGTGCAGACCTCGCCGAGGTTGGAGGAGAGCAGGTACCGCAGGAACTTGCCGATGTTGTCGTAGATCAGCCGTCCCTCCCTCACGGCCGCCACGATCGTTGCGAAGTTGTCGTCGGCCAGCACCATGTCGGCGGCTTCCTTGCTCACCTCAGTGCCGGACCGGCCCATCGCCACCCCGATGTCCGCAGCCTTCAGTGCCGGAGCGTCGTTGACCCCGTCCCCGGTCATCGCGACGACGTGCCCGCTGGCCTGCAGGGCCCGGACCAGGGCCAGCTTGTTGGCGGGCGCCACCCGGGCGTAGACCGAGGCCTCTGCCACCCGTGACTCCAGCCATCGCTGGTCGCCGGCGTCCAGGTCGGCACCGGTGGTCACCGCACCGCCCGGCTCGCAGATCCCGAGGTCGGAGGCGATCCGCGTCGCCGTCGCAGGATGGTCGCCGGTGATCATCACCACGCGGATGCCCGCGCGCTGGGCCTCTGCGATGGCTGCCACCGCCTCCGCCCTGGGCGGGTCGATGATGCCGACCGCGCCGGCGTAGACGAGTCCGTGCTCGAGCCCTCCGGCGGTCTCGGTTCCCAGCCGCTCCAGCACCGAGTGTTGCTCGTCAGGAGGGAACCATGCGTAGCCGACCCCCAGCGTCCGGTAGGCGTCACCGGAAAGGCGCTCGATTCCGGCCAGGATCCGGGCGCGTTCGCCCGGGGTGAGGGGAACCGCCTCATCGCCGTGCTGGACGGCCACGCAGCGGCCGAGCAGCACGTCTGCTGCTCCCTTGGTGACGATCCCCAGGCGGGCCAGCGGACGGTGCCAGTGCACCGCTGACATCAGCCGACGCTCGGCGGTGAAGGGGATCTCGCCACGGCGTTCGAGCTGGGCCAGCCGCTCCTCCAGCCCGGCGACCTTGCGCGCCGCAACCAGGAACGCCGCCTCGGTCGGATCGCCGTGCACCTCAACACCGTCCGCCGATTCGTTGACGACGGCGTTGTTGGCCAGCGCGCCACCCAGCGAGACCAACCCGACCTCGGCCACAAGGTCCGGGTCGTCCAGACTGCCCGCGACGGCAATCGGGGCGCCCTCCGCGCGATAGCCGGTGCCGGTCAGGCGCACCTCCCCCGAAGCTGTCAGCACCCGCTCGACGGTCATCTCGTTGCGGGTGAGGGTGCCGGTCTTGTCAGAGGCGATCACCGTCGCGCAACCGAGGGTCTCCACCGAGTGCAGCCGCTTCACCACGGCCCCGCGCGCTGCCATGCGCTGCACCCCGATCGCGAGGACGACCGAAAGGATGGCCGGCAGCCCTTCCGGGACGGCGGCCACAGCCAGCGAAACCCCGAGCAGCAGGACGGTCACGGCGTCCGTGAGGGTGTGGACGTTGTTGGTGACAGCTGTGACCACCATCACCACCACGGCGATCGCTATCACGGTGAGTCCGAGCATCCGGGAGACGGCAGCCAGATCGCGTTCCAGCGGGCTGGGCTCTGCCACCGTCGACTCCAGTAGATCGGCGATCGTGCCGACCTCCGTCGCCATGCCGGTGGCCGTGACGAGGGCCCGCCCGGAGCCCTCCACCACCGCCGTGCCCCGGTGCACCATATCGAGGCGGTCCCCGATCCCGGCTGGAGCCGCCAGTGGCGCGGGGTCCTTCGCCACAGCCTCGCTCTCCCCGGTGAGCGCCGACTCCAGTACTCGAAGACCGCTCACGCTCACCAGTCGGGCGTCGGCGCCGACGGCGTCCCCCTCGGAGAGATGCAGCAAGTCCCCGGGCACAAGGTCGGCTGCCGGAACCTGCTCCAGCCGACCGTCGCGGACGACCGTGGCGCTCGCAGCTGTCAGCCTGGCGAGGGCTGCAACGGCGTCCTCCGCCCGACGCTCCTGGGCAAGCCCAATGGCGGCGTTCAGGACAAGGACCGCCACGATCACGAGGGCGTCCACCGGCAGCCCTTCCCCTCCTTCCATGACCCAGGCGATGACGGAGACCACCACGGCCACCAGCAGCAGGTAGACGAGCGGGTCAGCGAACTGGTGCAGCACCTTTCGCCACCAGGGGGTCGGTGCACGTCTGACAAGGGCGTTCGGACCGTGGGAGGCCAGTCGTTGCGCAGCCTCCGAGCCGATCAGGCCGGCCTCGAGATCAGTGCCGAGCCGCTCGGCAACGGCTGCGGCCGGGATCGTCGTCGGATCCCAGTCGGCTGAATGGATCGGTGTCGCGGCCACTATCACTCACCTCAGTGGGTTCCACTATGCCCCCGCGGGTCACACCGCGAGCAGGACTGTTGCAATCAACCCCACCGCGAGCCCGACCCACTGGACCGGCGCGATCCGTTCCTTGAGCACGGTCGCGGCCAGCAGGATCGTGCCGGCCGGGTAGAGCGCTGTCAGCACGCCGATCACCGACAGGTCGCCGATCCGGACGCCGAGGAGCAGCAACGAGTTGGCGACCGCGTCCACTACGCCGCCGAGCATGGCCAGCCGGACGCCGCCGGTGCCAAGCGTCCGCCCGGTGCCACGGAAACGCACGGCGAGGAACCCCATCACGACCAGCATGATCAGGGCGTTGACGCCGCGGTTCATCAGCAGCGGCACGAGGCCGGAGTCGTCGGGCGCAAGGTCGATGAGCACGAGGAAGGCCCCGATCATGGCGCCGGAGCCGATCGCCATCAGCACGCCCGGCAACGTCGGCCGCACAGCGCCCAACTCCCGCACGAAGCCGACGAGCACCACCGCGACCAGCGCCAGGCCCAGGCCCACGAAGCCAGGGGTTCCGAGCTGCTCGCCCCTCGCGAGGCCGAAGCCCAGCGGCACGAGGGCGGAGATCACTGCGGTCAGCGGGGAGAGGATGCTCATCGGCCCGATCGCAAGGCACGCATACAGCAGCGCGATGGCGAGGCACCCGGTGACCCCGGAGAGTCCGCCCCAGAACACGGCTTCCGGCGACCAGCGTCCCGGCACGAAGGGCAGGAAGAGCAGGAGCACCCCCAGTCCGGTGGCCGCAACGATGGCGGTGACCAGCACCGGGTGGGAGCGCCGGGAAGACAGCCCGCCGAGAAAGTCGGCGGCGCCGAACACGAGCGCAGCGAACGTACCGAGGGCGGCAGTGAGCACGATTTGAACCCTACTGGGGGTCTGCGGAAGCGCTTTCAGGGAATTGTTAAGGGGTGGCCGCCGATTGGGGACTCCGGGGCGTTGCGAAGAACGCACAAGTCTGCGAGTGTCAGAGTGTTAGAGCGGTCAAACCACGTGCCGACTCCGATGATCTGGCTCCCCAAAGGAGAAAGACGATGGCACGTGGGAACTCCCCTGTCACCGACATCACCACCCGCGAACAGCGCACGGATGCGCTCCTCGCCCAGCTGGCCGGAACCGCTACGGGATCCGAGCGCGAGCCCATCACCGCCGAGCTCGTCGAGCTGAACCTCGGTCTGTGCGACGCACTTGCCCACCGTTACGTCAATCGCGGCGCCGACCGTGACGACCTTGTCCAGGTTGCCCGGATGGCGCTCTTCATGGCCGTCGGACGCTTCCGTCCCGAAGCCGGCCGCTCGTTCGCAGCCTTCGCCGTTCCCACCATCACAGGGGAAATCAAGCGCTACTTCCGCGACCATTGCTGGGTGGTCCGCCCGCCGCGCCGCATCCAGGAGCTTCGCTCCCGGGTGAGCCGCCAGGGACAACGCCTCGAACAGTCCCTCGGACGCGCAGCGACCAATGCAGAACTCGTCGCAGAACTCGAGGTGGACGAGCGCCTGCTGCGCGAATCCCGGGTGGCCGACGGCAGTTTCCGTCCCTGGTCGCTGGACGCCCCCTTCGACGCCGACAGCGACGGCTCACTGGCCTCGACGCTGGCTGACGACGGCGAGGCCATCGACCGGCTGACCGATCGCCTTGCCATCCAGCGGGCGCTGTCGGGCATCAGCACGCGTGACCAGCTCGTGCTGCGGTGGCGCTTCGAGGAGGGGTGCACCCAGGGCGAGATCGGACGGCGCCTCGGCATCTCCCAGATGCAGGTGTCCCGGATCATCCGTCGCATCCTCGACAAGGCCCGCCGCTCTCTCACCGAGCCGGAGCCGCTGGCCGGCTGAGGCCGGTCAGGCGCTGTCGGGGTCCGACCCGGGTGCAGACCGCAGGTCGGAGGCCGCCTGGGCCATGTCCACGTTTGGTGCTCCTTCGCCACGGGTAGGTGATGGGGGTACGTATCAATCGAAGCAGGAGGATCAAATGGGTATCGACGACAAGGCCAAGAATGCAGCCCAGGAGGCCAAGGGCAAGATCAAGGAGGGGTACGGCGACATGACCGACAACCCCGAACTGCAGGCGGAGGGCAAGGTCGACCAGGCCGCTGCCCACGTCAAGCAGGCTGGCGAAGACACCAAGGACGCTTTCAGGAAGTAGAACGAAAGGAACATCGGCATGGCTGCCCTCTTGTGGGTTCTGGCCGCGGTCCTCGTGGTCTCCGGCGTGTTCGCGCTGGTGAGGGGTCAGATCCTCTGGGGCATCGTGCTCATCGTCGTGGGTCTGCTTGTCGGTCCCGGCGGGGTCAGCGTCTTCACCTGATCCTTCGCAGTTTCACCCGCCGTCCGCTCTGGGGACCGCGGGTTCTGCATGTCTGCAGCGGTCGCAGAAGAAGACCGTGCGGGCCTCGGGGAAGTCATGAGGTGAGCGAGATTTCCACCATGATCTCGGCAGCCAACTCCTCGAGGTCGGCGCGGACGGCGGCCAGGTCTGCGTCCTGGGGCACCCGGGCGACGACGCGTGCCTCGAACAGCCGTCCGCCGGCCATCGGCGCGTTCCTGGTCTCGCTGGAGAAGTCGTCGATGCTGATCAAGTGACGGCTGAGCACGGCCGAGATGTCGCGCACTATGCCGGGGTGATCATTGCCGAGCACGCCGAACGTCAGCTGGGCACGCTCGTCGGGCGCAGGTTCCGCTGCGCCGGCGTGGACGGTGACCTTCAGCATGCCGTCCAGCAGGTCGAGGGACTCCCTCAGTGCTGCGACCCGGTCGTCGGGCACGGACACCACGACGATGCCGGCAAAGGTGCCGGCGAGCTCGGCGAGCTGGCTGTGCTCCCAGTTGCCGCCGTGGGCGGAGACGACTTCTGCGAGGGCTGTGACAAGGCCGGCGCGATCGTCGCCGACGACGGTGAGGACGAGACTGGACACGTTCGGCATGCTACCGGCAGAGGTCAGCCGATGGACCCGAGGAAGGCCCGGATATCAGCGGCAAGCAACTCGGGCTCCTCCATCGCGGCAAAGTGTCCGCCCCGGTCGTTCACCTCCGTCCAGTGGACGACGTCGTACTGTTGCTCGGCGAGGCGACGGATCCCGATGTCGTGGGCGAACATGATCGCCCCGAGCGGCGCGGCGGGTCGTTCGGGCCGGACACCCCAGGCGCCGGACTCGGCCGCGTAGACCGTGAAGGCCGACGATGCTGCCGACCGTGTGAACCAGTACAGCGCCACGTGGCCGAGGATCCGGTCCCTGCCGAGGCCGTCCTCAGCGGAGGCGTCGAAGGGGAAGGTCCAGTTGCGGAACTTGTCGAACATCCAGGCCAGCTGGGCAACGGGGCTGTCGGAGAGGAGCTCTCCGACGAGCTGGGGGCGGGTCGACTGGACCGAGACGTAGCCGATCTCGTGCTGCAGGAACTCGCCCACGCGGCGGTAGCGGTCCTTTTCGATGTCGGAGGACGCCGCCAGGTCCTCTTCGCCAGGCTCACTCATGGGTGCCCCCACCGAGCCGTTGACGTGCACGGCGAAGCAGTGTGCGGGGTCGACACGCGCCAGTTCCGGAGCGACTGCGGCGCCGTAGTCGCCGCCCTGCGCCGCGTAGTGGTCGTAACCAAGGCGCGACATCAGCTGCGCGAACGCTGCGGCAATCTTCGTCGTTGTCCAGTCGCGACCTGCGAGCGGGGTGGAGAACGCGAAGCCGGGGACGCTGGGGATGACGAGATGGAAGTCCGCCAGCAGGGGGATGAGCCCTGTGAACTCGAGGAAGGAGCCGGGCCAGCCGTGGATGACGAGCAGCGGGACGGCGTCGGGGGAGGTTGACTCGACGTGCAGGAAGTGGACCTGCTGGCCGTCGATCTCGGTGGTGTACTGGGGCAACTCGTTCACGCGGGCTTCGAGCGCACGCCAGTCGAAGGTGGTGGCCCAATAGTCGGCAAGGTCACGAAGCTCGCCCAGCGGGACGCCCACGGACCAGTCCTCAGCGGGCAGGGGCTCGGGGTACCGGGCGTGCGCGAGCCGGGTGGTGAGGTCCTGGAGTTCGGACTCAGGGATGTCGATGCGGAAGGGTCGGATGCGGTTGTCCATGTGGCCAGTCAACGTCGGAACCCGGACAGGAACTGTCCGCGATGGTGCCCCGACTTACGAAGTTTGACGCTCCGCGCGCTCCTTCAGGGTGAGCAGCATCTTGCGGGTCATGAGCCAGGTGATCGGAGCGCCGAGCGTCGTCGTCGCCCGCAGCGCGGCCTGCGCCAGCCCACGGTTGCGGTGTGTCCGCGTCCGGGAGATGAGTCGGCACAGGCCGGGACCGACCGGACGGATGGCGAAGGTCCACACCCCGTCCCACGGGTCGTGCGGGGGGCCCTGGCGAAGCACAAGGGTGTGCGGCGGGTCGACCATCGAGACCCGGAAGGCGTAGCCGTCAGGCAGGGGTCCCCAACCGGACGGGACGAGCCGGACGCTGTCGTCGGGCTCGAGATGCTGCCAGGCGGGGTTGATCGTCTCCGCGGATTGAATGTCGAGCCCGATGGCCTGCTCGAGCCGGTCGTAGCTGTACATGCCGCCGCGGTCCTGGCCGATCTGCACCAGCCAGCTCCAGATGACCTCGGCTGGCGCCGCGACGGTGGCGGCCATTGTGGTCTGGTCTGCGGGGGGATCAATTAGTTCGTCGCCGGGATAGCTCGCGGCGATCTCTTCATCACTGGCTCCCCAACGGCTCATCCAGCCGATCAGCCGGTAGCCGGCGATTCCCGCGGCTGTCGCTCCCATCAGCACTTTCGGCATGCGCATCGGCGTCCTTCCCTTCCTTCGACGCCAACGCTAGCCTTCCGCGAGCGGCCCCGCTGGGTGCATCCTGAGGTCATGACGGTGTCGCCGTTGCCGCGTGACGGCGCGACCCTCTCCGGCAGGGACCGGAAAGGTCGCACCCTGCGGATTGCCCGCCATGCAGCCACGGAGAGGGTGGTGCTATCGGTGTGGCAGGACAGCTCGTGCCTGGCCACCGTCCGGCTGGCTCCCGAGGACGTCGTCGAAATGGTCGCCCAGCTCACCCGCACCCTGCTGCCTGCCGACGACGGGCATGCCGAGGCGATGATTAACTGATCCGGTGCCACGCGTCCGGAGCCCCCTGCTGACCAGCATGCTGGGTCTTCGCGGCAACGGGCGCGCCTGCGTCTACACCGAGCCCATGTGGGGCCTCTCGATGATGCTGGTGCTGCCCTATGCGTCGGTGTTCATGCTTGCGCTCGGCCTGAAGGACCAGCAGATCGGGCTGCTGGCTACCGTCTCGATGCTTGCGCAGGTGGTGTTCGGCCTGCTCAGCGGGGTGATCACGGACAAGCTCGGCCGACGCCTCACCACCGCCGTCTTCGACGTGGTCGCGTGGTCGATCCCCTGCCTGATCTGGGCGTTTGCGCAGAACTTCTGGTGGTTCCTCATCGCATCGGTAATCAACGGCGCCTGGCAGGTGACCCAGAACTCCTGGGACTGCCTGCTGGTGGAGGACATCGACCGCGGGCAGATCACCAAGGTGTACTCCCTGGTGAAGGTGGCCGGGGAGTTCTCCGCGCTGTTCGCACCGATCGCCGCGCTGCTCGTTTCGCAGTTCGGCCTGGTGCCGGCGGTGCGGGTGCTGTACCTCAATGCGTTCGTCATCATGAGCGCGAAGATCGTGCTGCTGTACCGCCTCACGACCGAGACGGCGATGGGGCGGCTTCGCATCGAGCAGACCCGGGGCGTGAGCGCCTGGAGACTCCTGGGCGAGTATCGCGGCGTGCTTCCGCTGATCGTGAAATCGAAGGGAACGATCTTCTCCCTTGCCATCGCTGCCGTCGTCGGAGCGGTCGCGCTCGTGAACGGCACTTTCTGGCAGGTGGTGATCAACCAGCACCTGGGTGTGCCCGACCCGCTGTTGCCGTTCTTCCCGATGGTGCGGTCGGTGCTGTCAGTGGTGTTCTTCTTCACCGTGATTCCCTGGCTCACCCACGGCCGGCACCTGCAACGACCGACGCTGTGGGGCTTCCTGAGCTACCTCGGCGGGCAGGTTCTGCTGGTGCTCATCCCTGCGTCGGGCAGCGGACCGGCGTGGTCGACCTACGCCCTGCTGGGCGCGTGCCTGCTGCTGGACGCCTTCGGCGCCAGCATCCTCTTCATGCTCGCCGAGTCCCTTGTTGCCCTCCACGTCGACCGCGAGGAGCGCTCGCGCGTGATGGCGATCCAGCGCACTGTTGTAATGCTGGTCACCGCTCCGTTCGGGTGGATCTCCGGCTGGCTGTCCGGCATGGACCGGACCTGGCCGTTCATCCTCACCTCCGTGCTACTCGCGCTGGGGATCGCCGTGGCGTCGCGGTTCTGGGTCACCACCCACTCCGACCCCGCCGACGTCGTGGTCTGAGTTCCACAGGGCCTGTTCGAACGACGTGTGGCGGGGGTTGCGTCCGATGCGGATGGTGCCGTTCGGGCCGACCCGGTACCGCTGGCCGGTGGGTGTCTGCCACCAGAACACGCCGGGTGCGGGTTGTTCCAACACCCACCCGGCGTGGGTCTTGGCCCGGTGGGACTTGCGGGACAGCGGGCCGAGGTTCGAGGCCCGGGTCTGGCCTTTGCCGCCGGGACAGTAGGGCACCGTGTGGTCAAGGTCGGCGGCGCGGGGAGGGCGGGAGGAGAACGGGAACACCTCGAAGGTGTCGCGCAGCAACACCTGGCGCCGGATCGGGTCAGGGATCTCGTAGGAGTCGGTGGCGACTTCGGCATAAGGGCGGACCACCGGAGTGAGCCGCACCCGGGAATGTCCCAGCAAGTGGCTTGAGCATCGCCGCCGGAAACGCCCCGACACCCTCGACCCGGGCCGGCCCGGCACCACGCAGCAGGGTCTCCTCCGCCACATGCACATACACCTGGGCCTGCGGCAGCAGCCGCGGATCGGTCGACCTGACCATCGACCCGGCCCCGGAGCCTTCCCTGCTCCCTGAGCCTTCCCTGGTCCCTGAGCCTGACGAAGGGCACACCGCCTCACTCAGTAGCAGCTGTGCCCGGGCCGGGGTGGCCAGGATGCCGATCGACTTCGCCCGCCGCACCTCCTTGGTGTCGGAGTCGCCGTTGGTGCCGAGGATGTCGGCGATCCTGTCGACCATGGCGTCGAAGAAGATCGCATCCGCAGTGTCGACCCGCGCCGAGATATAGGCCGTGGACGGATCGTCGGTGGGCACCTTCCGGACGAACCGGGCCGCGCGCGCCTCCTGCTGCAAAGCGGTGACCTTCCCGGCAGCCAGCTCGGTGATCAGCCCGCGCGCAAGCTGCAGCACCCGCCGCCACGGCAGGGTCGGCACCTTCGGGGCCAGCCGCTCATCCAGGGCCCGCGCCTGCTCGACGGTGAGGTCGAACCGGGCCACCTCGGCGGCCAGCATGCAAGCGCGGAACATCGGGATGAGGCCACGCGTCGCCTGGAACCACAACAACGGGTGGCGTGCCCTCAGGTTCACCACATCACGGATCAGCCACGTGGCCGAAGCGACCGAGATGCCCTTCAGCGTGGCGACCTCCAGCGGCAGGAACTCATCGACCAAAGCCGTACCGTCCGCCCCGATCCGCACCGGCCGGGTACCGATCACATCAAACGTCGCATCGGCGGTCCACTCGTGAGCTTCCGCAAGCTCCGCTATCGCGACGGCCTGTTCGACCTCTGCCCTCGTGAGCGCCTCGACGGCGGCACGCAGCCGGGCGCTCGCCACCACCTGCGATTCGTTCATGTGTTCTATTCTAGAGAGGCCCTCCGACAGTACTCATGGCCTCCTCGACGTGAGCCTCGCGCCCAGAGGGCGTCTCATCCGTCCCCCACAAGGACGCGGGCCGTATGCTCCCCCCACCAGCCGGGGACGGAGGAGGATCCGATGCGCGTCGCACTCGTGCAGCTCACCAGTGGCCACGACGTCGAGGCCAACCTGGCCAGGATCGCAGCCACGGCCCGCTCTGCCGCAGCGCAAGGGGCCGAGCTCCTGGTCTACCCGGAGGCAGCAATGTTTGCCTTCGGTGCGTCGCTTGCGGAGATCGCCGAACCGATCGACGGCCCTTTCGCCACCGCCGTCCTGGGCCTGGCCGGCGAGTTGGGCGTGACGATCATCGTCGGCATGTTCACCCCCGCCGATGACGGCCGGGTCTTCAACACGCTCCTCGTCGCGGGCCCGGACGGGACGTCCGGCTACGACAAGATCCACCTGTTCGATGCCTTGGGTTTCCAGGAGTCACGGACGGTCGCCGCCGGCGAGCACCTGCGCCGGATCACGCTCGGCGATGCGACCATCGGCCTCGCCACCTGCTACGACGTGCGGTTCCCGTCGCTGTTCGTCGAGAACGCTGCGGCGGGCGCGCAGGTTGCTGTCGTCAGCGCTTCGTGGGGTGCGGGCCCGGGCAAGGTCGAACAGTGGGAGCTGCTGGTGCGTGCCCGCGCCAGCGACAGCACGGGCTTCGTGATCGCCTGCGACCAGGCCGACCCGGCAGGACAGGGCGTCGTCGCAGGTTCGGCACCGACCGGGGTCGGGCACAGCATGGTGGTCTCGCCGTATGGCGAGGTCCTCGCTCGTCTCGGGACCGACGAGGACACCCTGGTCGTCGACCTCGATCTCGCGACCGTCGCCGCAGCGCGGGAGGCGATCCCGGTGCTGCGCAACCGCCGGGTCCTTCGAGTCAGGCGGTGATCCAGACGTTCGCGTTGATCTGGGGAAGCTCCATGAACGTGCGCCCGGGTGCGATCTTCAGCGGGCTGCCGTCATCCAGCGTGAACTGGAAGAGGTCGGTGATCGCACCCTTCGTCCAGGTGCCTTTCACGGAGGTGCCCTCGTGGAGGTAGAAGAAGGTGCCGTGGCCGTTGATGATGTCGACCACCGGATCCGGCGCGCCGCCGCCGGCGTAGATCTTGTCCATCTTCCACTTCGCCCTCACGATGAGCACGTTGTCGGTAGTGACGCGATGGCCGTCCATCAGGATGTGTTTCCCGAACGGTTCATTGCGCAGGTAGCGCCCGCTGGATGGGTCGTAGACGTACCCGGTGTTGAAGGTGTCACCTGGGCCCCAGGGCACTGACACCGCCCGGGCCGGCTTGCCGGAGAGCGCGGTGGAGTCCTGTTCGTCTCCGGTCGCGAACGGCAGGTACGGCTGCATCGGCGGTGCGGTCATGCTGACGGCCAGCTTGCGCAACTCGTCGGGCCGGCAGAACACCGAATGCACCCGCGCCCGGTGCGGCATCGTGTGGTAGGCCTCTGTGCCGTGGACCCCCGCCTTGAACGAGTACAGGTTCTCGACGGTGTCGGCATGCGCAGCGACGTAGTTCATGACCCACCGGGCAGCTGCGGTGTTGCCGAAGACCGGCCTCATCGGGCTGAGCAGCGGAACGTCTACGGGACGGATGGAGCGCACCGGCCCCACCAGCTCGGGGAACCTGCTGTGAAACACCGCGCACAGGCGGGTGTAGCTGATGCCGTTGGGCTCGACGAACACGATGTCGGCGGCGTTCACCCCGGCCTGGGGATGGGCGGACGCGACGTCGGACACCTTCACCGCTACCGCGGCCTGGTCCAGCGACGTCGAGCCGATGATCAATTGCCCCGTCAGGGGCGCGCGCGGACGGGCGTCGACGGTGGCTGTCGGCGACGGAGTCGGGGCGAGGGTGGGGGTCGGCGCGCCGGTCGCGACGACGTGCGCCTGCGAACCTTCCGGTGAGATCAGACCACATCCGGACGTGGCTGCGCCGACCGCGCCCACCATCGCCACCAGTGCCGTTCGACGGCTAAGCATTGGCACAACCCCCAGACCTTCCGCGAGCCCCACCGCTCCCGGAACGCACGCTAGTGGAGCACCCGTGCGTCGCACGCAGAAAGTGCGGAATCCACAGGCGTTCGACAGGCCTGCTCAGCCCCGGACGGTGAGAACCACGCTCTTCTCAGGACCAGTGACGCTGGACGAGCCGCCGACCCACACGTCGATCTCCGTGGCGTCCTGCACCCAGCCGCGGCTCGCAGCGCTCCAGTAGCGCAGCGAGTCTGGGCCGAGGTCGAACATGACCGTGCGGGTCTCCCCGCCGGCCAGCGTGACGCGCTCGAACCCCTTGAGCTCGCGGATCGGCCGGGTGGCTTCGCCGTGGCGCTGGTGGATGTAGAGCTGCACGACCTCGTCGGCGGTGACGCCGGAGCGGTTGGTGACCTCCACCGACACTGTCGTGCTGTCTCCGACGCCGATCGTCGCCGGCTCCAGTCGGATGTCGCCATAGCCGAACTCTGCGTAGGAGAGGCCGTGGCCGAACACGTACAGCGGGGTCGACTCCTCGTCCCAGTAGCGCTTGTCGCTGTTCTCGGGCTGGAAGGTACGGTAGTGGCTGTAGATCATCGGCACCTGCCCCACCGTGCGCGGCCAGGTGAACGGCAACCTGCCTCCGGGCGCCACATCGCCGAACAGCGCGGCGGCGACAGCGTCCCCGCCGCGGGTTCCGGGGTACCAGACCTGCAGGATGGACGGCACGTGAGCGGCAGCCCAGCGCAGGTCGAGCGGACGGCCCGACATCACCAGCGCGACCGTCGGCGTCCCGGTCTCGACGACGGCTTGCAGCAGTTCGAGCTGGCGCCCCGGCAGGTCGAGCGTCGAGCTTGAGGCGAACTCGCCGATCATGTTCTGGTTCTGGCCGATGACAACGACAGCAACCTCCGAGGCGCGGGCCAGTTCGACGGCCTTGGCCAGCTCGGCGTCGTCGTCGAAGTCGTCCGGAGTGAGGGGCAGGCCGTGGTCCATGCGGTCGAACATCGACTCATACACCCGGGTCCCTGTGCGGACGCCTGAGGCGTACTTCACCGTAATACCCGCGCCAGCCCGTGTGCGCACGCCGTCGAGGATGGTGACCGTCTCGTCGACGTCATGGTCGAAGACCCAGGGGCCGAGGGTGTCGCGCGGCGAGTCGGCCAGCTGGCCGATAACGGCGATGCTCTTCTGGCCGGCCAGCGGAAGCAGGCCACCGTCGTTCTTCAGCAGGACCAGTGTCTTCTCGGCAGCCTTGCGGGAGACCTCGCGGTGGGCGGCGTCGGAGAGGACGGCCGCCGTGGCGTCCTCATCGACGAAGGGGTGCTCGAACAGGCCTAGGCGGAACTTGGCGAGCAGCACGCGGCGCACGGCCTGGTCGATGGTCGCCTCTTCCACGAGCCCGGCGGCGACGGCTTCCGGCAGGCGGCCGTAGGCCGGGTCGAACATGCACATCTCCATGTCGAGCCCGGCGTTGAGCGCGCGGGCGCCGGCGTCGGTGAGGTCGCGGGCGAAGTGCTGGGCTTCCAGTGAGCGGACGGCGTTGGCGTCGCTGACCACCCAGCCGTCGAAGCCGAACTCATCGCGCAGGATGTCGGTGAGCAGCCAGCGGTTGCCGCTGGCCGGGACGCCGTTGAGGTCCATGTAGGCGCTCATGATGTTGCCCGCGCCTGCCTCGATGGCTGCGCGGAACGGCTTCAGGTAGACGTTGTGCAGCTCGGACTCGGAGATGTCGGAGTCCTCGTAGTCACGTCCACCGCGGGCAGCTCCGTAGCCGGCGAAGTGCTTCGGGCCGGAGATCACGCGGTCGGGAGCGCCGGCCTCACCCTGGAACCCACGCACCTGGGCAGCCGCCACCGCGGCTCCGAGGACGGGGTCCTCACCGGCGCCTTCGATGATGCGTCCCCAGCGGGGGTCGCGGGCGATGTCGACCATGGGGGCGAACGTCCAGTGGACGCCGACCGCTCGCGCCTCACGGGCAGCGACCGCCTGGGCATCGGTGGCCGTCGTCGGATCCCAGGACGCAGCCATGGCGATCGGCACCGGCATGATCGTGCGCAGGCCGTGGATGACATCGAAGCCGAAAATCAACGGGATGCCCAGGCGGCTGCCCTCGATGGCCTTGTGCTGCAGTCGGTTGTGCAGAACGGGGTTCACCACGAAGAGCAATGAGCCGGCGTCGCCCCGCTCGAGCGCGTCCTCGACCTTCTTCGGCTGCATCATGAATTCCCGCGCCTCTTCTGGCATGGCTGCGAGCCTCGCATCGTCCGGGAGGTCGCCGGTGCCGAAGTAGAAGTACTGGCTCAGCTGGCCGGCCTTCTCCTCCAGCGAGAGCCGGGCGAGCAGGTCGTCGGTGCGCTGTTCGGGGCTGAGGGCGGGATCCTGGAACGGCAGGGTGGTCATCGTTGGCCTCTCTTCGTCGTACTTTTCAGGTTAGGACTCTTGGCATACATCGGCTACCTCTGGTCGCCAACCGTGACAGGGACGGGCACCGGTTCGAGCTCGACCAGCCGGAGGAAGAACGGACGCAGCCCGAGGCGGCGCAACACGTACCAGACCACGTTGAACAACGCGAGGAACCAGGTGGTGGAGACCGCGATCATCGTCCCCGAGTCGTTCACCAGCGCAGCCCAGACCGCCCAGAGGGTGAGGTTGATGAAGCCCAGCGCCACCGAGACCGGCGAAACGCCTCGGACGTGCTCGGCGCGGACGAGCTCGACAGACTGCGCGGCGGTGATCGCGATGCCCGGGAAGATCGCGGCGATGCCGTAGGCGGCCGACCCGAGGAAGCCATCGATCGCGATCATGGTGGCGGCGACAGCGAAGCTCGGCAGCATCGTCGGCAGGACGCGGCGACCGAGCCTGCGCGACATCAGCACGAGAATCGGCACGGTGGTGAACAGTGCGAGCGAGCTGCTGAGGATCTGCGGCACCTGGCCGATGTTGATGCCGTGCACGGTCCAGGCGATGTTGAGGACGAGGGCCGTCTGCCAGCCGACGAGGGAGAGGCCCTCGACATTGCGCGTCCGGGCGAGGCGGACGAGCTGGGGAGTGGCCAGGAACGCGCCAACGATGGTCGCAACCCAGCCGAGCACGTCGACAGGCGCCATCAGTTCCCTTCCTCCTCAGCGGGAACTCGATCTGGGAGCGCTCTCAGCACGCTCCGGTGACATGGCCGTCCGCATTGGTTGTTGTGCGCCAAAGATTACGCGGTCCTGAGGCCCGATGTCGCCAGATGGACGATGTAGGTGAGGCGGCCTAGCGCGGGATCGGAGCCTGGAGCAGCGTGCTGAGTGACTGCAGCGCCGCCGGCTGGATCCAGTAGTGCACCCAGGTGCCTCGTCGCTCACAGTCGACAAGGCCGGCCTCGCGCAGGATCTTGAGGTGGTGGCTGATCGTCGGACCGGACAGTGCGAAGTGCGGGGTCAGGTCGCAGACGCAGATCTCGTCCTGGGCAGCGATCATGGCTGCGAGGCGCAACCGCACCGGGTCGCCGAGAGCCTTGAACATCGGGGCGATCCGGGCCGCCGCGGCGTCATCCATCGTCGTCGTTGCGAGCTGGCAGCACTCTCCGACGACACGGACGCTGAGTTCCTTGGGCACTTTCCTATCTTGACATACTTCGAAACAGTGGAGAAGACTCTGTTTCGATGAACGTCTAGGCAAGGAGATCCTGATGGCTGAACAGCTCGAACTCCGTGAAGCGGTCCGGGAGCGCTACGCGAGTGCGGCCCGCAACTCCCTGCAACTGGCCGACGGGGGCTGCTGCAGCACATCGTGTTGTGGGGACGGGTCAAGCGATCCTGTGGGCACCGGCTTGTATGACGAGGGCGACACGCCCTCGGCCGGCGCACTGGCCGCGTCCCTCGGGTGCGGCAACCCGACAGCGTTGATCGAGCTCCGGCCCGGGCAGGACGTGCTCGACCTGGGTTCGGGCGGCGGGCTGGACGTGCTGCTGTCGGCACGGCGGATCGCTCCGGACGGGATGGCCTTCGGCCTGGACATGACTGACGAAATGCTCGACCTCGCGGAACGGAACCGTGCCGAGGCCGGCATCAACAATGTGACCTTCATCAAGGGCACGATCGAGGACATCCCGCTGCCAGAAGCCAGCGTCGACGTGGTGATCTCCAACTGCGTGATCAACCTCTCCACAGACAAGGACGCGGTGCTGCGCGAGGCGTTCCGCGTCCTGCGTCCCGGCGGGAAGTTCGCCGTCTCCGACATCGTTCTCCTGCGTCCGCTGGCACGGGAGTGGGTGTCTCTGGTGGGGCTGTGGACCGGGTGTATCGCGGGCGCCCTTGTCGACGCCGACTACCTCACCAAGCTCGAGAGTGCCGGGTTCACCGACCCGGGCATCCAGGTCACCCGCACCTACACCCGCGACGACCTGACCGAAATGGCGCGCACCCTGCCGCCCGGCAGTCTCCCCGACGGCACCAGACCCGAGGAAGCGGTCGCCAGCCTGGACGGGGCGTTCGCCAGCGCCTTCATCCGTGCCCAGAAGTTGGCTCGCCCGTAGTTGCGAGTAAGAACCCGGGATGCACTACATCGAGCACGGGAAAGGCCGGCCAATGCTGGTCCTCCACGGCGCCGGCGTCGACCACCGGGAGGTGGAGGCGTGCTTCGAGCCGGCCTTCGCCGACGTCGAGGGGCTGCACCGGATCTACCCGGACCTGCCCGGGATGGGGCGAACGCCGGCTCCGGACACGCTTCGCAGTGGTGATGACGTACTCGCCGCCCTGCTCGCTTTCGCCGAGGAGGTGGCGTGCGGGGAGGAGTACCTGCTGGTCGGCCACTCGCTGGGCGGGTACTACGCGCAGGCGATGGCTTCGAGGCAGCCTGCGCAGGTCGCTGGGCTGGCTCTGGTCTGTCCGTTACTGCAGGGAATCCGTGACGTCCCGGAGCATCGTGTCGTCACCGACACCGGTGGGCTCGGTGACGACGTGTTCCGGGGCTACTTCGTGATCCACACGCCCGAGATGGTGGAGCGGTACAACCGTTGCGTCGCCCCGTCCGCGGAGCTCGTCGACCGGGCGGCGGCAGAGCGCATCGGGGAGCGGTGGGCGCTGACGCCCGCTCAAGCGGCGGCGTACAAAGGGCCGGTGTCGATCATCGCCGGACGGCTGGACTCGATGGTCGGGCACGCCGCTGCGGTCGACCTACTCGACAACTATCCGCACGCGTCGCTCGCCGTGGTCGACGACGCCGGACACGCCCTGCCCCACGAGCAGCCCGAGCTTCTGCGGGCCCTGCTCAGGGAGTGGCTCGGCCGGGTGCGCGGCACCAGCAGCCCGGCGCCGATCGCCAGTTCGGCGACACCAGAGGCGTAGGTCCGCCTGCGACTACGAGCTGGTTGCATACTCCGGACGTCCGGCAGGCAGATAGGTCTGGATGGTGCTGCCCCGGGACGTGGTGCGCGAGCTCACCAGCTCGAGGGCAAGGTCTGGACCGGAATCGGGGAACAGTCGGGTGCCCTGGCCGACGACGACGGGACAGATGACCAGATCGAGCTGGTCGACGAGGTCGTTGGCCAGCAGCCATCGGACGACAACACCGCTGCCCGGCACGAGAAGGGTGCCGTCCTGCTGCGTCTTCAGATCACCGATGGCGGTGGCGAGGTCGCCGCGCAGGACCGTGGTGCCCACCCATTGAGGCTCAGTGATGGTCGTCGACACCAGGTACTTGGGGCGGCTGTTCAGCGGGCCGGCGATCGGGTTGCCCGGATCGGTCACCGCTCCCCAATAGGGAGCGAAGATGTCGTACGTCCGTCGCCCGAAGAGGAACGCGTCCGCGCCGCCGTAGACCTGGTTCAGGTAGTCGCTGGCTTCGACATCGACAAGCGGGAGGGCCCATCCGCCGCGCTCGAACCCCCCCCTGCGATCCTCATCAGGTCCTCCCAGCCCCTGCATCACGCCGTCCACCGAGAGGTAGGTGGTGGTGGTCAGCTTCATGTCGTCACCTCGCGGACAAGGCGCGGACCTGCTGTGGCTCCGCGCTCTCGTTCCAGACAAGCACACATCGTCCAATCGATCAGCGGGCAGTATTGCGTCGCCTGAAGACATGCCACTCAGGCGACACGAGCGGGTCAAGTCCAGCGGGGTGGTGTACGGCTGATCCGTCGAGGTCAGGCGGTTAAGGCTTGCAGGATGGGCTGATCTGTCGCCTCCTCGATGGTCGCGGTGGCTTGGGACTTGGCGAGGACGTCGAGGCCGAGGTAACGCCGGGCTTCGGCCCATTCGTCGTGTTGTTCGGCGAGGACGGCTCCGACGAGCCGGATGATGCTGTTGCGGTCGGGGAAGATGCCGACAACGTCGGTGCGGCGCCGGATTTCGCGGTTGAGCCGTTCGTTGGGGTTGTTCGACCAGATCTGTCGCCACACCTCTTTGGGGAACGCTGTGAACGCGAGGATGTCGGCCCTGGCGGCTTCGAGGTGATCGGCCACGGCGGGCAGCTTCCCGGCGAGAGCGTCGACGATCCGGTCGAACTGTTCGTTGACCGCGGCCTTGTTGGGTTGGTCGTACACGCTGTGCAGGAGCGCTTTGACCCAGGGCCAGCTGCTCTTGGGTGTGGCCGACATCAGGTTCGCCGCGTAATGGGTGCGGCAGCGTTGCCAGGACGCACCGGGCAGGGTTGCACTGATCGCGGCAACAAGGCCGGCGTGGGCATCGGAGGTGACCAGCCGGACTCCGGACAGGCCGCGGGCGACCAGGTCACGGAAGAACGCGAGCCAGCCGGCGCCGTCCTCACTGGTGGTGACCTGGATGCCCAACACCTGACGGTGGCCGTCGGCATCGACACCGGTAGCCACCAGGGCATGGACCGGCACGACCCGGCCACCTTCGCGGACCTTCAACACCAGCGCGTCAGCGGCCACGAACGTGAACGGCCCGGCATCGGCCAGTGATCGGTTGCGGAACTCTTCGACGTGGCCGTCGAGATCCTTGGCCATTTCCGACACCTGCGACTTCGACAACGTGGTGATCCCCAAGGATTGGACCAGCTTGTCCATCCGGCGGGTCGAGACGCCGAGCAGGTAGCAGGTCGCCACCACCGAGGTGAGGGCCCGCTCGGCCCGCTTACGGCGCTCGAGGAGCCACTCAGGGAAGTAGCTGCCGGTCCGCAGCTTCGGGATCTCCAGCTCCAGGGTGCCGGAACGGGTGTCGAAATCACGGCCCCGGTAGCCGTTGCGGCGGTTGATCCGCTCCGGTGAGCTGATGCCGTACGCCGCGCCGCAAACCGCGTCGGCCTCGGCCGACATCAACGTGTTGACGAAGGTGGTCAGCAGCTCCCGCAGCAGGTCGGGGCTGGACTGGGCGAGCTGTTCCTCGATCAGGCGTGCCGGGTCGATAATTGGAGAGACGGTCATCGTGGTGCTCTTTCTTCGAGTCGTTGTGAGAGATCACTCGAAGGATCACGCGGTGACCGTCACCCGCTAAGGAGCGACACGCTCACCGCTGTCCGTACACCACTCTGCTGGACTCCACTC